>JBGSZT010000057.1:0-8720 GCA_041750255.1 Synechocystis sp. | reverse complement strand
CTTGGCTCCCGACTCCGTGACGATTCTTCTGTGCTTTCTCTGCCAGACATTCTTCGTGAACGTATCCTTCAACCCCCTACTACCCCTTTGCCCACGTAGTTCACCCTTGATTTTGTCAACCCTCACTTTTTGAGAGGTTGCTTACAAACACGTTCTAAGAAATAACTTGTTCTGCTTTTGACAAGACGAATAAACTACCTTCTCCCCCGCGCCCAATGCGTAAATCTTCATCGATATAGGTAATCTCCAAAAAGGGGATACGATCGACGGGCGATCGGGCCGGTACTACTTTAGCCGGGTCCAGGTTTGGGGTTGCCATGCCCAGCAGTCGTTGAACGGCGATCGTTCTTTCCAAAAATTCCACATTAATGCGCTTATCCGGAAGCACTGCACCATCGGGTTTAGCAATTTCAAACCGGGCGGTGACTTTAACATAACCCTCAACAAGTCCGAGGGGATGGCGGACAAAGGCCTGATTTAAAAAGGATTGGGTTGCGACATCAATAATTTGATAAATACGACCGACTTTCAATCCCAGGGGTAATTTATCTAATGCCTTAATTTCCCTGGCTGTAGAATAATTTAACAACCAAGCTCCATTTAATAATTGCGGTGCGTATAATAACGGCGATAAATTGGGATTCAACGCTTCGATCGCCGTTACGAGTTGCTCAATTTGACGACATTTAGCTTCATCTAAAGTCCGGTTTGTGAGCGGACTCCCTTGCTTTTTTGCCTGAAGTGGCTGGAGCAGGGTAAATAGGTTTTGCTTTAAGGTTTGGCGATCGGTCGGCACTGTAATCATTATGATAAAAAAGGCGAGTAATTTACTGGCTGGAACGTATAGCGGCGATCGCCGACAGGAGGTGGTCTATTTCACTATCCGTACCAATAGAAATCCGCAGATAATCCGCAATACGAGGGTGATTAAAATAACGGACTAAAATTTTACGTTCTTTTAGTTTTTGATAGAGATCCGCCGCTGGTATCCAGTGGGGAGAAGCCAGCACAAAATTGGCATCCGAAGGGAAGACGTGAAAATGGAGGGCTAACAGAGCCTCACTCAAACGTTGACGGGTGTGGCGCACCTTTTGCCACAGGGGCCGAAACTCATTGGTGGCATCGAGGGCGGCGGTGCCGAGGGTTTGGGCAATACGGTCAAGATTATAAGAATCCCGTACTTTATCCATCTCGTGAATAATGGCAGGGGAGCTAATGCCAAAGCCAACCCGCATTCCCGCAAGACTATAGCTCTTGGAGAGGGTTCGAGAAATAATCACATTCTCAAATTGGTTCAAAAATTGCCAATGGTCTTGGTCAGAAAAATCAATATAGGCTTCATCAATCAAAACAATACCCTGGGACTGGGCGCAGGTTTGTGCCAAAAATTCTCGGTCTAGATGATTGCCCACCGGCGCATTGGGAGATGCCAGAAAAATTAACTTTGCCTGGGGACAAATCACTGGCCCAGCTAATTGCAAGTCTTGATTTAAGGGAATTTTTTCAATCACGGCCCCATGAACCGCGGCGATCGTTTGGTAGAGAGAATAGGTCAAGTCCAAAAAGGCAACGGTTTCCCCCGGATTGATAAAGGTGCGGAGGGCAATATTCAAAATATCATCGGAGCCGTTACCCGCCAGAATTTGCTCCGGGGTAACCCCAAAGACCCGGGCCGCCGCTTGCCGCAATTGCCGAGACACTGGGTCAGGGTAAAGCCGAACTTTAGCTAATTCCGCTGGAATAGTCGCAAAAATACTGTCCGGCGGGGGATAGGGATTTTCGTTGGTGTTGAGCTTAATAAAATCCGTGGTTTGGGGCTGTTCCCCCGGCACATAGCCCGCGGATTGACGCACAGAATCTCGAATTGGCAACATGGAGTTTGAGTAATAGTTTAGGGTTGGTGGCAAGGGCTCAGAAGGTTAATGGAGGTCGTAGCCAAAAAGATTGGCATTCACTTCTTTTAGATTAATATCCCCCAGACCATACTCCCGGCAACGTTGGGAAACTTTTTCGGCGGTGGCCAAATCCGATTCCAGGGGCTCGCCTCAGGCATGGCTGGTTTCAGGACATTTTGGTGTTAGCGATAAATATCTCGGCGGTGTCCGATCTTGATAATTAAGATTACAAGGATATCGTCTTCTAGTTTATAGATAATCCGATAGTTACCGACCCTAATACGAAATCGGCCGTTACCATTCTTAAGCTTTTTGGTATCTAGTGGATAGGGATTTTCAGGAAGTCGCTCAATTTTTTCGATAATTTTTTTCTGAATATCTTTTGGTAGTTTTTCGAGTTCTTTTAGAGCAGTTTTCAGAAACTCGACTTTATATTTCTCCATTTCTCTAAATGCCCAATTCTTGTTTAACAGTGGCTAGGGCAACTCTTTCTTGATTGATGGTATCTGCTTCTGCTTCGATGGCATCATGGACATCTAATAAATCCTCTAATTCTTCTGCATCAACAACTGCCAATTGACCTTGAATAATTTTCTCTAAAAAATCATTTAGTGATAGGTTGAGTTGTTTGGCAATATTAGAGATATTTTCTATGGTTTCAATCGGGATTTGAGTTTGACTCATGATTTTTTGATCCATTTGTTTTATTTATATTTATTAGTCTGACATTGGCGACGATCGCCGTCAAAGGAGACTTGCTAGTTAATCTGTACTTTAGAAATCATAGCCAAAAAGATTAGCATTCACTTCCTTTAGATTAATATCCCCCAGACCATACTCCCGCCAACGATGGGAAACTTTTTCGGCGGTGGCCAAATCCGATTCCAGGGGCTCGCCCCAGGCATGGCTGGTTTCAGGGTACATTTTGGTGGTGGCATCAATGCCCATACGTCCCCCCAACCCAATTTTTTCGCTGGCAAAATCGAGGCTATCGAAGGGGGTTTCCGGCAAAATAAAGACATCCCGCACCGGGTCAACCTTAGAACTAATCGCCCAGACCACCTGACGAGGATCGCGGATATTAATGTCCTTGTCCACCACGATCACAAACTTAGTGTAGGTGAACTGGGGCAGGGCACTCCAAAAGGCCAGGGCAGCCCGTTTCGCCTGCCCCGGATAGGCTTTATCAATGGAAATAATCGCCGCTTTGTAGCTCAGGGCCTCCATTGGCAAGAAGAAATCGGTGATTTCCGAGACCTGCTGGCGCAAAATTGGCGTGTAAATACGATTTAAGGCGATCGCCATCATCGCTTCTTCCTTCGGAGGACGGCCGCTAAAGGTGGTCAAATAAACTGGGTTGTGGCGATGGGTCAGGCAATTAAACCGTACCAAGGGAGAATCTTCTACCCCGCCGTAGTAGCCCATGTGATCGCCAAAGGGGCCATCCGGGAGCATTTCCCCTGGGGTAATCGTGCCTTCTAGCACAAATTCTGAGTCCGCCGGAACTTCCAAATCTACCGTTTTGCATTTGGCTAATTGCACGCCGGAGCCACCGTAGAGCCCAGCAAAGAGCCATTCTGATAGATCCACCGGGATTGGGGTCGCCGCCGCCATAATAATCAGGGGGTCCACTCCCAAGGCGATCGCCACTTCCAATTTTTGTCTCCGTTCCGCTGCTTTACGGAGATGCCTCGCGCCACCGCGCACCGAGAGCCAATGCACCGTCATGGTCGTTTTAGATTGCAACTGTAAACGATAAACCCCAACATTGGGGGTTCCGGTTTCACAATCCTTGGTAATCACCAGCCCAAGGGTGATAATCCGCCCCGCATCCCCCGGATAGGGCCGAATCAGCGGTAATTGAGTCAAATCTAGAGCTTCATTTTCTAGCACCACCTGCTGACAGGGCGGGAAAAAACTACGAACCGGCTTGGCCCGGAGGACATCAAATAAAACTTTGCCAAAATCAATGGCCTGGGATATTTTTTTAGGAGGCTTGGGCTGTTGTAGGAGGGCTAACTTACGACCGAGGTCTTCGAGTTCCTCCGGCTTTTCCATATTCATCGCCCAACAAATGCGCTCAACCGTGCCCATGGCATTGATTAGCACTGGGAAAGCGGCATTTTTGACGTTTTCAAATAATAAAGCCGGGCCTCCGGCCTGCAAGAGACGATTAGAAATTTCGGCAACTTCCAGGTCACCATCCACCTCGGCGGTGATGCGGCGTAGTTGTCCCCGTTGTTCTAGGAGTTGAATGAATCCCCTTAGGTCTCTGGCCATGATTGTAAAAAAAGATGAAGCGTTTTTTCCTGATCCTAGCAGGAATTCCGATGGGGCCAACCTTTAGCCGACAAATAGTGGAGAATCCTTGTTTTGCATGCTGATCAGGACAATCTCGGCTATGATCTTGGACAAGAAAACTAATTTTGATATTTTGTGTGGGGAGGATAACACGGTGATTTATCTACAAGATGAGAGTGATTTAGACGGAAATGTAATGGAGATGCCTCGCTTACTGGATCCTAAATTGTTGCGTATGGCTCGCCGCATTTATCGTAGTTATTGTATGTTGCATCCCAAGTCCGTAAGACAACCCTACGGCATTGCTATTCACAAGGAAACTCACCGGGGACAGTTGATGTTCAACCAACAACCGATCCTTTTACCGGGGGAATGTTTTGTCTCCATGAAGCAATTGGATATTGAGCTTCAGCAGGCAAGGGTTGGTTGAAAATCTCTTTTAAGAGAGGTAAAGTGAAACTAAAAAGCCGAATTAACGACTCGCTGAAGCGCCGTTAACATTTTCGTCAGTATTATTGTGAACTGCGGCTAATTATCACTGATTTTAGCGTAAAATCTCGCATTACCCAGGCTAAAATTAGCAAAATTCGTTGCAATAATCGCCATTGTTGACGCAATTGGCCGTAGCGGCTTCGTGACCCAAAGGACTGGTGTTGAGTGAGGTGAAGATTGGCGCGGGCTCTGGTCAGCCATCGCTGGGAACATCGCTCTAGGCGAATTAGAGTTTTAGTACTTTGTCGGAGGGACGATCTTAAGCACCAAAATTGCACGGCGATATAGCAGTTGATCGCCGTCAGGCAGAGGTTAAAGCAGATGACGAAAAGAAACATGAAATGCTAGGATAAAAGGCTAGCCAGGGGAATTAGCTCAGTTGGTAGAGTGCTGCGATCGCACCGCAGAGGCCAGGAGTTCGAATCTCCTATTCTCCATTAAACCCAGTGGAAGATGATACTATTTTGAAGCAAAATCTTTCTTAGTCTAATTGTGGCTCAGGTTGTTATTGAAAATCTTTATAAAAGTTTTCCCCAACGGGGGGGAACGCCCTCCCCTAGGACGGATCAGGTAGAGGAGTCAACGAGTTTAAGTATTCTTAAAGCCATTAACCTGACCATTGAAGACGGGGAATTTATGGTTTTGGTGGGGCCGTCGGGCTGTGGCAAAAGTACTCTCCTGCGCTTGGTGGCAGGGCTAGAGGAGTTGACAGCAGGGAATATCTACGTCGGCGATCGCCTGGTGAATCAGGTACCCCCCAAGGCCAGGGATATTGCCATGGTTTTCCAGAGTTACGCCCTCTATCCCCATTTGAGCGTCTACGACAATCTCGCCTTTGGACTGCGGCGCATGACCCAAAAGGACTCGGCGGCAAAAGCGTCCTGGCTTGGCTCAACTTTGCGGGGGCTGACGGGCTGGTTACCGCCCAAATTACGCTATCGTTCCGCCCAAGAACGGGCTGTGGAAAAAAAAGTACGAGAAGTCGCCCAACGCCTACAGATCGAAACACTACTAGACCGCTTTCCCAAACAACTCTCCGGTGGGCAAAAACAACGGGTGGCCCTTGGCCGGGCGATCGCCAGAAACCCGCAGGTATTTTTGATGGATGAGCCGCTATCGAACCTGGATGCCAAACTTCGGGCCGAAACCCGCAGTCAAATTGTCAAACTACAACGGCAATTGGGCATTACCACCCTCTACGTCACCCACGATCAAACCGAAGCCATGACCATGGGGGCTCGCATTGCCGTGATGAATGGAGGTGTAATTCAACAGTTGGCAACGCCCCTAGAGCTTTATAATCAGCCCGCTAACCGCTTTGTCGCTCAATTTATTGGCTCGCCGCCGATGAATTTTCTCAGTGTAGAGGTGGAAGCCCCGGCTACTCTGCGCCATGGAGAGTTTATTTTATCCCTACCGGAGGCTTGGCATTCTAGGGTGCGTCCCTACGTCGGGCGTTCTTTGTTGTTGGGTATCCGCTCGGAGCATTTCACTTTAGCGACAACCCCAGCCCCAGCCCATTTAGCGGTGGAGGTGGATTTGGTGGAAGCCCTGGGCAATGACACCTATATTTTGGTTCATTTGCTGGCTAATCCTGAAATTTTGATGCAGGTTAGGCTCTCGCCGGATCACTCAGTTCAGGTAGGAGACTCGCTCCAATTGGCGATCGCCGTGGATAAGATCCATTTATTTGATAGTAAAACCGAGCAATCCCTAGCAGGCCCATGATCGCAGGGCTTTACAATCGTGGGGAAATTGTCTATATCCATCCGGTGAACTACCCACGCTGAATCAAAGATTACAGCGTAGGCTTCCTATCCAATTCTCGACTGCTTCAATACCCGGCACATCTTTTCGATTTTTTCGTCATTTGAACATTCTCCTTGCTTCTCGACTTTTTTCAGTCAGGTTCAAATCATCAAGCTCAGAGGTTAAAGTTTTAAGCTTCAAGCTCGACAATTTCAGGTTCAAGCTCGAATGATCATGCTCAAGGCTCGAGTAATCGAGGTCTAAGCTCAAGTTTTGGAGCCTAAATCTTTAATGTTGCAGGGTAAAGCTCGGATGATTAAGCTCAAAGCTCAAGTCTTCAAGCCTAAACCTTAAATGCTCATGCCCAGAGGTCAAACAGTCAGGGTTTCAGCCTTATTTTTCTTACTATTCTTACAAAGCAAGAGAATTGGGGGAAACGGAGATCGCCTCTTTCCGAATTAAGAAAAAAGTGATCGCCGTCAGTTTATTGGTAAGCAACAAGCCTAACTGAATAAGAAGGTAGCTGTATTAGACGGATCTAAACTTGTTCCATTTGTTCCTAATTCAGTAGCAGTGAATCCTACGACACCACTAATAGTTGCCAGTAACGTTCCTGTCCCGAAGTTTGCATTACTAAGTCGCAATTGAGTATTTGAACCAGATACCATGACATCAATAGAACTAATTCCGGTGAAGGCAAGTTTATCAGTTCCTATCTCGAATTGGTTAATGGTGTCTCTACCATCCCCTGAAGCATAGCGAACAATATCAGAAACGCCGTCATTGAGTCCTAAGTTAAGGGTATCGTTGCCAGTTCCCCCAACCAGAGTATCACTACCGCCATTACCTGTAAGAATATCGTTACCCGCATCACCTGTTAGGATGTTGTCACCGCTATTCCCCGTGAGTCGGTTATTCAGACTATTCCCCGCACCATCAATGTTATCTATCCCCGTTAAGGTTAGGTTTTCTACGTTGTTGGGTAAGGTGTAGCTAACCGAAGCTTGAACTATATCTGTGCCCTCGCCGGAGTTTTCGGTGATAGTATCTAGAGCACTATCAACAATGTAAGTGTCATTGCCAGTTCCCCCAACCAGAGTATCGTTACCTGTACCCCCATCGAGGATATCGTTACCCGCACCACCTGTTAGGATATTGTCGCCGCTATTCCCCGTTAGTCGGTTATTCAGCTCATTACCTGTACCGCTAATGGCACTAGCTCCTGTTAAGGTTAGGTTTTCTACGTTGTTGGGTAAGGTGTAGGTGACAGAAGCTTGAACTATATCTGTGCCCTCGCCGGAGTTTTCGGTGATAGTATCTAGAGCACTGTCAACAATGTAAGTATCGTTGCCTGCATTTCCAATCAGGCTATCGTTACCTGTACCCCCATCGAGGGTATCATTGCCTGCATTACCGATAATTGTGTCGTTACCCCCTAGTCCGCTGAGAGTATCCCTGCCAGTGCCACCAATGAGTTCGTTGCCTACCTCATCTCCGTCGTCGTTGGTAATTGTACTTGTTACTGGATTTGCTGTACCGATAGCATAGCCTGCGTTAGGGCTGAGGGTAATCCCAATGGTTTCATGAAATTCAACCATAGTGTCGGTGATGGGATTAAGAGTCAAGGTAGCAGTGGACAAACCTGCTAGGAAGGTAACCGAACCTGCTGTCGCACTGAAACTACTGCCACCGCTACGAGTATAGTCGGTGCTGAAAGTAGCTGTTCCACCGACACCGAAATTAACAATTAAAGGATTAGTAATGTTTCCGGTGCGGCTAAATGTGTAAATCAGGTTAGCTGTCCCATTTTCGTTGGTGCTTTCGAGATTGACGGCAAGGGTGACAGTGGTGGCGGGTTCAAGATTCCGGAGAGCCGCTACGAGGGTAATATCTGGGTCGAATCTACCCTCGGCAAATGCAGAACCACCGGATGTTGTTTTTGGATTAGTGCCAATAGCTCCAGTGAAATCAACAAAGCCTTGTCCAGCGCCGTCAACTTTATCGCTTTGAGTTAAATTGACAACGAGAATAGCATCGATGGATTCACCCGAAGCTAGTTCAAAATCGTTTGTTAGGTCAAACGCAGTAGCAAACACTCCTGCACCATCATTTAACGCATTAACAGCCGAATCATCAAAATCATCATAACTGGACAGTCTTAAGTTTTTGACTGGAACCAGGCTTTGCCCTAAGCAGCTAAGGATGGTGTATCAGGAGGTTGAAACCGATCAAGTTTAGCGGTCAGGAATTTAGGCAAAAGTAGAGAGGGTGGGCTTTTGGAAA
>JBGSZT010000056.1:0-2210 GCA_041750255.1 Synechocystis sp. | reverse complement strand
AGTAGGCAAGCATGGAGATGAAAGAACTGTAGCTAAATATGTAGAAAAGCAAGGAAAGGAATATCTACAATTGCACCAAGACTTCCAGCTGAGTCTATTTTAATTCTGATACCCCGCTGCTTGCGGCGGGGTAGTTCATTTGGGCGGAAAAGTCCATGCCCCAATGGTGTTTATCCGTTAACCATTGATAGGTTACTAAATCCTGGGATTCAGGCTCAAAATTATAGTGTGATTTTCCCAATTGACGCTGAGGATGATACAAAGCTGCTTTTTCCTGCCAAGTCTTGGTCAAAAATTGATAACGTCCTGCCGCTGTGGAGCAATGACCCTGGTTAATATCAGTTTTAATGGCGATGCAGGTATTGGGATGACGACTTAAATCATGGGTATGTTGACCGCCATAGAGCAAAACGTAGGGATTTTTGGCATTGGATTCACTCGCTGAAATGGTTCTCATCAGGGCTCGAATATCGGGATCACCACCTTTCATGGCTAAAGGGGGTAAATCGCCAAAGGTTTTATCAGGAAAAATATCAGGTATTTTTCTAGCGGCGATCGCCGTGCAAATGACTAAAACCAGAATCGTTGAGCTTGTTTTTAGTAGAGGTCTAAAATCTAAGGAAAAATCAGGTTTTCTTCTACGTTTGGTTTGCCGAGAATAAACACTTTGCATAATGTTCAGGTAATTAACAATCAATGATTACAACTGATCAGAAAAAGTTGCGTTGCCCCATCCTATTTTGGAAAGACCCCTCCCATCCTCCCCTTACTAAGGGGAGGTGCCTGAAGCTCTGCGAAGGCGGTGGGGTGAATAAATTGCTCATCTGGAATTCAGCCCACGCTAATCATTCAGAAGGAAGAGAGGACTATCAATTTGTGATTAAGACTCCTTCGCGCCCACTGCATCGTGTCGCGTAAAGGGACTGATGTGACTCTGGTTAGACAAAAGTTTGGGCATTAACCATTTGCCAAATTTGGCATAAAGGGCAGGAATTACCAGCAGTGTTAACGCCGTCGAGGTAAATAACCCCCCTAAGACAACGATCGCCAAAGGTTTGAGAATTTCGTTCCCTGCTCCCGTAGATAACACCAGGGGCAAGGTTCCTAGGGCTGAGGTCAGAGCCGTCATGAGGATGGCATCAATCCGTTCTAGGGAGCCTTTGACAATGACATCTTTTAAGGGCATCCCCTGGGCAAACTTGTTGTTGTAATTGTCAATCAGTAACAACCCATTGCGGACAGCCACCCCAAATAAGGTGATGAACCCGATCAGAGATGCCACGGACATGACTCCCCCCGTTAGCACAATCGAGATAATACCACCGACCAAAGCCAAGGGCAGGTTGATCATAATGGCGATCGTCGCAGGCAGTGATTTGACGGAAAAGAACATCAGCACCGCAATGATGATGGCCGCCAGAATACTGAAGATGAACAGGTTATTCGTGGCCCGTTGCTCTGATTCAAACTGGCCACCGTACTGAATAAAGTAACCATTGGGCAGTTGAATCTTTTGTTTAATTTGAGCTTGGATGTCATTGACAACGCTACCCAAATCCCGCTCGGCCACGTTGGCGGACACGACGATTAAACGGGAAACGTCCTCTCGGTTAACGACATTCGCTCCCATGCCGTATTCCACCTTGGCCACATCCCCTAGGGTAATCATTTTTCCCGTGGGAGTACTGACTGGAATCGCACGAATGGCATCCAGATTATTGCGGGCCGATTCCTGTAGAACAACAGCGATATTGATCAACTGCTGGTTCTCTGGCACTTGGGATACCACCCGTCCGTTGAGGGCAGTCTCGACAACATCCGAAATTGCCGCCATGCTTAAACCATATTTTGCGGCCGCTTGTCGGTCATAGTGAATTTGCACTTGGCGAATGGGTAACTGGGGTTCTAGTTGTAAGTCAACAATTCCTGGCACAGTTTTCATCGCTTCCTGCACCTGTTCCCCAATAGCCCGTAGTTCCTTTAGGTCAGGGCCAAAGATTTTAACGGCGATCGCACTCCTGACCCCGGAAAGAACTTCATCCATCCGATGGGAAATAAAGCCCCCCATATTAGAACTGGACAGTCTTAAGTTTTTGACTGGAACCAGGCTTTGCCCTAAGCAGCTAAGGATGGTGTATCAGGAGGTTGAAACCGATCAAGTTTAGCGGTCAGGAATTTAGGCAAAAGTAGAGAGGGTGGGCTTTTGGAAA
>JBGSZT010000055.1:0-11527 GCA_041750255.1 Synechocystis sp. | reverse complement strand
TTTCCAAAAGCCCACCCTCTCTACTTTTGCCTAAATTCCTGACCGCTAAACTTGATCGGTTTCAACCTCCTGATACACCATCCTTAGCTGCTTAGGGCAAAGCCTGGTTCCAGTCAAAAACTTAAGACTGTCCAGTTTGATAATAATTTTGATGCTAATAGATGTGACTAAAACTCTTGTGGTGACTCAAAGCTATTGCAAGTCTAATTGCTTCCTCCTACTTATGACATCGCGTCAAACACAAGAAAAAACAAACCAAACACAGCTACGATTTCAACATCAAAAAGTGGTTATATTTCACCCAGGATGACCCATGACCGAACAACCGCCCATTACCCCCAATCCCTTTGACTCTGAATACTACTCGGAAGCCGCCTTCGAGAAACGGATGCAAGACCGGCGATCGGAGCAGAGGTTAACGGTATTTTGCCAAATTTTAGACACAGATTATAATTTCGTGGGTATTTCCTTCGATCTCAGCCATGCCGGTATTTGCCTGAGTCTGCCCAACACCTGGACTCACGAGATCCCTTTCTCTATCATTCTTAAACGAGTCGACAATGATGCCCTGCCCGCGGTGACCATTACTGTTGACCCGATTTGGCGCAAACCCGGCAATGAAAAATTTGACGAAATTGGCGGTGCCATTACCGCCATTGAATCTCCCCAGGATTTTGAGACTTTTCTGAATTACTGTGAATCCGCTGGCCCTAGCGGATTGTAAATTGTATGGCGATCACTAAGGGAAAAACTGGTTTATCTGAAACTGAGCGGGGCAGATTCTGATAATATCTTAGTGAAACTTTAAAAAACGTTACGAAACTTAAATGCGACTATTGGTAGTTGGTGGAACCGGCACTCTGGGACGGCAGATTGTACGGCGTGCGTTAGACCAGGGGCATTCCGTTCGTTGCTTAGTCCGAAGCCAAAAAAGAGCATCGTTCCTCAAGGAATGGGGCGCAGAATTAGTCCCTGGCAACCTCTCCAATCGAGAAAGCCTCGATTCCGCCCTCGTGGAGATTGATGCGGTCATTGATGCGGCCACGGCCCGAGCCACCGACTCCCTCTCGATTCGTCAGGTGGATTGGGACGGAAAAGTTAACCTGATCCAAGCGGTTAAAAAAGCGGGTATAGATCGTTATATTTTCTTTTCAATCCTGGGGGCGGCGGATTATCCCACGGTTCCCCTGATGGACATCAAAGCCTGTACGGAGCTTTATTTACAAGAGTCTGGCTTAAATTATACGATTTTGCAACTTTCTGGCTTTATGCAGGGGTTGATTAGCCAATACGCTATTCCTATTTTAGATAATCAATCGGTGTGGATGAGCGGAGAAAGCACTCCCACCGCTTATATGGATACCCAAGATATCGCCAAATTTGCTATCCAAGCGTTGGTGATGCCGGCGACGGAACGTAAAACATTCCCGATTGTTGGCGATCGCCCCTGGACCGGCGACGAAATCATTAAATTGTGTGAGCGCCTATCGGGTCAAACCGCCAGAATTTCTAAAGTTCCGTTGGGAGTATTACGATTCATGCGGAAATTCACCCGGTGTTTCCAATGGACTTACAATATTTCTGACCGTCTTGCCTTTGCCGAAGTCTTGGCCAGTGGCAAGCCCCTAACGGCCACGATGACAGAAACCTATGAAGCCTTTGGCATTGATCCCCAGGAAATAACCTCCCTGGACTCCTATTTACAGGAATATTTCAAACGTATTCTCAAAAAGCTCAAGGAGCTTGACTACGACCAAAATAAAAGTGAAGCATCGGGTAAAAAGAAAAAAGATTTCTTTTTCTAACCAATCCCTTAGTAACCCGTGATCTAGGATTTAGCCGCTGTGCCAAAAGTAGGCATTATTTATAACGACGATAAACCCATCGCCTGTAGTGTCGCCCAAGACCTCCAGGTTGCTTTTCAACGCTCAGGATTTGAGGTCGTGTTAGAGACGGGCAGTGGGGGGTTGTTGGGCTACTCCCAACCAGACCGTCCCATTTGCCATACTCGCATCGAACATTTGACCCCGCCCCAATTTGACTCAGAGATGTCCTTTGCGGTGGTGCTAGGGGGAGATGGCACGGTTCTATCGGCCTTTCGGCAACTCGCTCCCATCGGTGTGCCGTTATTGACCATTAATACCGGACATATGGGCTTTTTGACGGAAATCTATCTCAATCAACTTTCAACGGCGATCGAGCAACTTCTCGCCGGCAATTATCGCGTTGAACATCGCTCCATGTTGGCGGTACGCTTATTTCGAGAGAATACCTTACTTTGGGAAGCCCTGTCATTAAATGAAATGGTACTGCATCGAGAACCGCTCACCAGTATGTGCCATTTTGAAATTCAGATTGGGCAACACGCGCCGGTGGATATTGCCGCCGATGGCATTATTATTTCCACACCCACGGGGTCTACGGCCTATTCCTTGAGTGCGGGGGGCCCCGTCGTCACGCCCGATGTACCAGTACTACAACTCGCGCCTATCTGTCCCCATTCCTTGGCGTCTCGGGCCCTGGTGTTTTCGGATTCTGAGTCGGTGAATGTGTTTCCTGCGACCCGTAACCGCATGGTCTTGGTGGTAGATGGCAATGGCGGCTGTTATGTCATGCCCGATGACCGAGTCCATCTCGAAAAATCTCCCTTTCAAGCCAAATTTATCCGGCTCCAATCCCCCGAATTTTTTCGCATTCTCCGGGAAAAACTGGGCTGGGGCTTACCCCACATTGCCAAGCCCACCTCGGTTGAGTTGCCCTAGTTTTGGGGATATGATCAATTGAGACCTTATCAGCGTTAACCATGGCCCGTATCAACGACAACTATCTCAAGCTCAAAGCCGGATATCTCTTTCCTGAAATTGCCCGTCGTGTCAATCACTTTGCCCAAGCTCATCCCGAAGCCAATCTAATTCGCCTCGGCATTGGGGATGTGACCGAACCCTTGCCCCAGGCTTGTCGCCAGGCGATGATCCAAGCCGTCGAAGACATGGGCGATCGCCAGTCTTTCAAGGGTTATGGGCCAGAACAAGGTTATGCTTGGTTGCGGGAAAAAATCGCCCTCCACGACTTCCAAGCCCGAGGCTGTGCCATTGATGCCTCAGAAATTTTTATTTCCGACGGGTCTAAGTGTGACACGGGCAACATCCTCGATATTTTTGGCAAAGAGAATACCATTGCCGTCACGGATCCGGTTTATCCCGTCTATGTCGATACCAATGTGATGGCAGGGAACACCGGCGACGGAAATGAAAAAGGGGAATACGACGGATTAGTTTATCTGCCCATTAATGCCGAAAATAACTTTACAGCGGCAATTCCCAGCCAAAAAGTAGACCTGATTTATCTATGTTTTCCCAATAATCCCACCGGATCCACGGCGACCAAAGCGTACCTCCAAGAATGGGTCAACTATGCCAATACCCACGGTTCCATCATCTTTTTTGATGCCGCCTACGAAGCCTTTATCACCGACTCCGACCTGCCCCACTCCATCTATGAAATCGAAGGGGCGAAGAACTGCGCCATCGAATTTCGCTCTTTTTCTAAAAATGCTGGTTTCACCGGGACTCGTTGCGCCTTGACCGTGGTGCCCAAAACCTTGACAGGAAAAGCCAGTGACGGATCTGTCGTGGAATTATGGCCCCTTTGGAATCGTCGTCAATCTACCAAATTTAATGGCGTCTCCTACATCGTGCAACGGGGGGCAGAAGCGGTCTATTCCCCGGAAGGCCAAGCCCAGGTCAAAGCACTGATTCAGTTTTACCTAGAAAATGCGGACATTATCCGTACCCAACTCAGTCAAGCCGGTTTGACCGTCTATGGGGGCATCAATGCGCCCTACGTCTGGCTAAAAACCCCCCAAGGACTATCAAGCTGGGATTTCTTCGATAAACTTCTGCAAACTGTCCATGTCGTCGGCACTCCCGGTTCTGGATTTGGCGCCGCCGGGGAAGGCTATTTCCGTATTTCGGCTTTCAACAGTCGTCAAAATGTGGAAGAAGCCATGCGCCGCATTAGGACAACCCTCAATCTGGGCTAATCGGACTCCCTTCGGCCATTGCCTGGGTTAGACCGTAGGCTGCTTTAGCAGATTAGATGCCGTTAAGGGCCGTTGCAACTGAGAAATAAGCGACATTTCCGTGGTTATTATCATTCCTGGGGTTGAGCTATGACTCGCCATGGTTATCGGCTCATCGTCGGTAAATATCAGCCAACGACTCCCCGCCGGTAACGGCTCTACGGGCTCTAACCCATTGGTCAACCACAGAAGCGGAACCTGTTGAGGGCGATCGCCCTTAGTTGTATCCTTGGCATTGACGGCGGCCAAGGTTTCCAGCACCGAGCGATGCCCTGAAACCAAGCCAGTGGGCGCTGTCCATAGCTTGACATTGAGCTGACAGTGATGGGCATAAAAATAGAGGGAGGCGGCGGCTATCACCGCTTGTTCAAAGGTTTCATCCAGCCAATTGTGGTCACTATCGAGGCAGATCACCACCTCTTGACCGCCGGTAATAATTTCTAACTCCCGTACCTGAAATTGATCAAGGCGAGCACTGCTGCGCCAATGGATCAAACGGGTGGAATCTCCGTAGCGATAGGGGCGTAGGGTTTTGGTCACGCCTTCGCTGGCGGCTCGATAGCGACAATCGCTCTGAACTTGGGGGCTATTGTCTCGGCCGATGTCGTCAATTAATGGGCATTGCAACAGCGGCAATATTTGAGGATAGACGAGCGCCGTTGTGGGCAATAATTGAGCGCGTCTCGACCAAAATAACCCCAACGGAGTCCCACTACGCAAATCCAATGAGCGCCAATGGTAGACGCCCCGGCGGGTCGTGGGCTGATAATAACTCCAACGATGGGACGACTGGGGCGCAATCACTTCGATCGCCGTTCCCTGGGGCTTCCCCAGAGCCGGGGGCAAAATGTCCCAGACCTGAACTAAAGTGGTGGGCTGGTGGGTCGGGTTATGGAGCGTTAATTCAATGGTTAAATCATCCCCGGCGCTCACCGGTGCAATGGGAGATCGTTCTAGGGTGAGTCCTTTAATCGCTCGTCCAGGCAAAATACTGCCGAGACCCAAGAGGGCAAAAATAATCCCACTCAGGACGTAGAGCCAACCTGCCATGGTATTAGTCGCGGCACCAAAAAAGCAGAGTGAAAGCGCCAAAAGTAACGAACCGGCGTAGGCCGGAACCGCCCAATGTCGTTCTAGCCAATCCGTCGGGGATGATAATGCCTTCATAGACAAGGCTAATCGAAGTAAAAAAGAGTGACTAACTTACGCTGTTCTTCGGCTTCAGCGCAGGTTTGCATCAGGGTATGACTTTCGTGGAAGGCAAAACAAATCAGTTGTTGACAGCGAGAGACAATCTCACGGTTGCAAATAGCACTCGCATCGCCCAGGGAAAGATTATCGTTTTCTGGACTTTCCACCAAATGCACAACCTGTTGCAGTTGTTCTTGGGACTCTCGGGGTTGACGCTCTAGGCTTTGGGGCAAAATGACCGTCAATAAATTGGGATCCGCTCGCATCGCCCCTTTGATGGCGGCGGCATTGGTTCCGGTTGCCCCGGAGGTCAACAGGCGATTACCGCCCAAGACCAAGGCATAGCTCATCATTTCAATTAAGTACTGATGAGTGATGGGAACATGGCGTGAACCGAGTAAGGCAATGCGTTTAGAGCCAGTTTGCTGGATAGCGGCTAGCTCTTGCGCTAAGGTATCAAGGGTAGGAATATTAACGACTTGATTCAAAGACGCTCTCTTTAGGTTGAGTGACCAGACGTCATTGTAGCAAATTCGGGGTTATTCCGTCATAGTCATCAATATCTAAATTTCCTGTTGGTCATCCTTCGTCGGTGGCGGCAGGGTTTGCAGAAGGGTTTTCATCGCCGGATTAGCAAAAAAGCTTCTGGTATCCCGCACGAGTTGATCGCCCCAAAGATTTTCGATCAAAAAGTTAATATCCGCGTAACGGCTATCCCGTTTGAGGGCGATTTCTGCGGTTTGTAGTCCCTCACTGCTTTTGCCCTGCTTGTATAGGGCAACGGCGATCGCCAGTTGGGGTTCCGATTGTTCGGCATCGAGGCTGAGAGCGGTGTTCCATTTCGCCAATGCCCCCTCAATGTCACCGCGCTCGTACTGAATCAACCCCAGATTATTGATGGCGGGCCAAAAGCTTTTATCGGCTTTAATCGCTTGTTCAAAGGCGGGAATGGCTTCTCCGTATTGTTTGATTTTGAGGTATGTATTTCCCAAATCAAATAAAGCAGACGTTGTATCTGGCTTGATTTTTAGACCTGCCTGGAGAGAGGCGATCGCCGCCGGATAATCCCCTTTTTGAAAATAGGCATTGCCCAGGGTGAATTTGATCCCCGCTTCTTTGGGGGCCATGGCTTCCGCTTTTAGTAGAACATCAATTCCGGGCTGGATTTCTTTTTTCTGTAGATAAAGAGTCCCCAAAATAAACCAGGTTTGGAACCGCTGGGGTGCAAGCTGAGTCGCCAACTTGGCCCGAGCCAGGGCCAAATCGTAGCGTTGAAACCGAACCAACTGTAAAACATCTTCCGTGAGGGCAACCCCTTGATCTTCAATTTGCCCACTGTCAAGGTTGGGAGTGTAGGGAAGAAGCGCTTGACTAGAACTAGGGCTAGCCCAGAATCCAGCCCCTAGGCAAAGGGCAACGGAAAGAAACCAATGACGTTTAGACACAATAGGTTAAGGTTAGGATTATTTTGCTGATAGTATAGCAAGGCTGGTATGGGGCATTAGTCCAAAGAAATTGTGTAGACCCAATCGGCATAGTTAGGGTCACGATTTTCGGTAATGGCGCTTAGGCTGGCTTTTAGTTTTTCAGTAATCGGTCGCTCAGTGCCTAAACTAAAGGTTTCAATACGTTTAACCGGGGTAATTTTCGCCGCCGTACCACTGAGAAAAACTTCATCGGCAATGAGCAATTCCGATTTATCGATGGGGCGTTGGAGAGTGGGAATGCCAAGATCCTCTGCCACTTTAAGAATGCTCTGGCGGGTAATGCCTTCTAAAATATCCTGGTCTGGCCCTGGTGTAATCAATTGACCATTCCGCACCATAAAAATATTCATCCCCGTGGCTTCACAGACCTTACCCTGGGTATTCATCAAAATCGCTTCGTCGTAACCCGACTCCACCGCTTCGGTTTTGGCTAGGGCCGAGGTGATGTAGGCGCCGCTAATTTTACCCCGGAGCGGAAAACTGCGGTCTTCTTGGCGATACCAGGAGCTGATGCGGCAACTGACCCCATCAGCGGCTAGATAATCCCCCATTTCTAGCCCATAGACCAAAAAGTCCTTCTCGATATTATGCAAACGGGGAGCAATGCCGAGACCCGAACTATAAATCAAAGGACGAATATAGAAGGAGGTACTGGGTTGATTTTTGTAGACAAAATCTCGAAGGATTTGTTCAATTTTGGCCGCGCTAATGTCGTAGTGGAGAAACCTAGCACTCTGGCTCAGGCGTTGACAATGGCGGTCTAGGCGAAATAAAAGAATTTGCCGAGGATTGTGGGGGTCTGGAATACCCCGCAAACCCCCAAAGGCCGCTGTCCCGTAGTGTAGCGCGTGGGTAGCCACCGAGATTTTTGCATTTTCAAAGGGAATAAACTGATTTTCGAAATAGGCGATGGGGAGGAAGATATGCATTGCAGAAAACACTAAAAAACTAACGTAAATGTAATTTCACTAAAAAAAAGTTGCTACGGAGCGATCAACCCTAGCCAGCCCTTCAGATTATCAACTTGATCCGGAGAGGGATTAGACACGGGAACAACCTCGTAACTGCTTGCTTGGGGGGAGGCTAGTCTGACATCAACGGTGCTCAAACGGTCTTGATGAAACACAGTCAACTGAATCATATCATCCGCTCGGTAATCTTTGAGACGGTCATTTAATTGCTCGGTGCTGACCCGAATGCCATTCATGGCCAGAAGTTGATCCTCCGCATCTAGCCCTGCCTGGGCAGCCGGTGAGCCACTGGCAACAAATTTGATTACCTCAATTCCTTTTTCAGACTGTACCTTGATGCCGAGGTAGGGTAATTTTTCTTCATAAACAGGTTTAATTTCTAACCCAAATCGGTTTAGGTAATCGTCCAAGGGTAATTCTTCGGTGCTATAGAGGTAACGTTGGAAAAAATCCCCCAGGTCTAGACCCGCGATTCTAGTAATTCTCTGCTCTAAATCCTCTGGTGTAAAACCAATTTCTGACTGGCCAAAGTCTTGCCACATCAAGCGCAATACATCATCAAAGGAATGCTGATTCTGATGGCGATCGCGGATGATTAAATCCAATAAAAGGGTGACTAATTCCCCTTTAAGGTAATAGGAAATTTGGGAGTTATCACTATTACTATCCCGGCGGTAGAGCTTAATCCAAGCATCAAAGCTAGATTCGGCGAGGGGCTGGACTAATCGTCCTGGGGTGGTGAGGTAGCGGGTGATTTCTTTACTCAAATGTCCCAAAAACACCTTGCCATCATAAATCCCAGCCCGCAGGGGGATCACCAGGTCATAGTAGCTAGTCGTTCCTTCGGCAAACCAGAGTGAAGGCGTATAGTTTTCTTGGTTATAGTCAAAGGTCTCTAGGGCTTTGGGGCGAATGCGCTTGATATTCCAAAGGTGAAAAAACTCGTGGGCGACTAATTGCAAAAAACGTTGGTATTTTTCGGGTTCTCGAAAGTTAAAGCGACCATAGTTTAAGGTACAGGAATTTTTGTGCTCTAACCCGCCATAACCTTCACTGGATAGATGCAGCAAAAAAGTGTAGTTATTGTAGGGCAAGCCATCAAATAAGTCGGCTTCGGTTTGAATGATTTTGCGAGTATCGATGAGAAGTTGATCGGTATCTAGATTTCCTTCCCCCCAAATGGCAAAGGCATGGTGTTTGCCCAATACCTCAAAGCCGAGATACCGATGGGTTCCCATTTCCACGGGGCTATCGACAAGGGTATCAAAATCCTCTGCCCAAAAGGTTTGTTTCATGCCGGCGATCGCCGGTAGGGGGGTTGTGATCTGCCAGCGGTCGTGGGGAAGCGTAATTTGCAATCGGATTGGTAGGGATTCATAGCCGGGGAGAAAACAAAACAAAGCGGCCCCATTAAAATAGCCATGGCTGGCATCCAGATGATTAGTTCTAACCGAGAGGCTATTGGCGTAGACACGGTAAAAAATCCGCACAGTGGAGCAATCGTTTGTTGCAATTTGCCAATGATTTTTACTCAGTTTAGTCGTTTTGAGTGTCTCTCCCGTTGTAGGGTCATGGGCTATAAATTCCTGCAAATGACGCTCAAATTCTCGAACTAAGTAGGAGCCTGGAGTCCAGACGGGCATTTTTAAGTTTAAGTCGGGAGATGACCACTGCTCAACGGTGAGAGTGACATCAAAATAGTGATTTTGGGGATTTGGTAAGGCAACATGATAGCTGAAAATAGGAGTGGTGGCGGAGAAAGAATTCATCTTAAAATTGTTTAGAAAAGTGATGTAATTGCTTTAGTTGAGGCAGACAAAAACAGGAATCATGGCTGGGAATGGTGAGTAAATTCTGATCAACTAAATTTTTAAGCGTATCCGTAATGATCGCCGTTTCCGTGTGGAGCATTTCTGCGAGGGTTTGGTCTGAAAAACGAAAAATTTCGATGCCCCGATCCGTGGTTTGTCCATAGTTTTCGGCTAGGTAAACCAAGGTTTTCATTAACTGTCGTTGGGGGGATTGGTAGGTGGATTTGAGACGACGGTAAAGATGGCGCACCTGTTGGGTGGTGAGCTTCAACATTCGTTGTTGCAGTTGAGAGTCGTTGAGCAAAAGTTGTAAAAACCGCTGGGCCGGAAAAACCAGTAATTGTACGTCCGATAAGGCGATCGCCTGACTGAGAGGAGGGTAATCATCCAAAATCGCTATCACCCCAAAATAACTACCCTGGCCAAAAATATCTAAGGTTCTTTCGTGACCCTTTACCTGAGTGCCAATCACAACCCAGCCCGAGAGAATGAAGGACACATCCCGCCCCCAGGTTTCCGGTTGGGCCAAAATTGTATTTGCGGAGTGAACCTGCTCACTGGCAAAGGATAAAATCCAGTCTAGGGTTTCTGGAGGCGTTGTCTGAAAAAAAGGAATACGTTCACCAACCGATTCGGGTTCCATTGGGGCATCAGGTTAAAAACTCAGCGGGCATACAGTCCAGTGGTTTCCCATCTTCACACCGCACCCCTGTAGATGTCAAATTGAGTTGGCATTGGCGTACCGCGTAGCGGATCTCTGTGAGATCGCCTTTGAATCCGGGACTGGATTTGATGATAAAGTTCTGGGATGTTTGACAGTATCTGTAAATTTCTAGCAGAAACATTTTCCGAGGACTACGCTGGTTGGCTGTTGGGAAAATCCGTCTCCCTGACAACCCTCAGTCCGAAGGAACTCTCCTTGGAGCCCATTCGCGCTGATTCCTTAATTCTGGAACAGTCAGAGGACATGGTTCTGCACCTGGAATTTCAGACCGAACCGGATGAGACCATGGGCTTTCGCATGTTGGACTATCGGGTGCGGGTGCATCGGCGTTTTCCCCACAAAACCATGCACCAAGTGGTGATTTACCTCAAGAAAACCAGCTCTGCCTTGGTCTATCAAGATAGTTTTCAATTGGGAGAAACCAGCCATCGCTTCCGGGTGATTCGTCTTTGGGAAGAATCAGCGGAGCCTTTTTTGAGCAGTCCGGGGCTATTACCCCTCGCGGTCTTGACCCAAAGTCAGGATGCAACGGAACGGTTGCGGGAAGTTGCCTTAGCCCTCGATACAATTGAAGACAAAAGAATGAAAGCGAACTTGACCACCGCTACCGCTGTCTTTGGGAGCTTGTTGGTTAAGCCGGAACTGACTAAAAGTATATTATGGAGCGAAATCATGAAAGAATCCGCCGTTTATCAAGAAATCTTGCAGGAAGGAGAGCAACGAGGTCTTCTCAAAGGCAAACTAGAAGGCAAATTAGAAGGGGAACAGCAGGGTCTGCTTAAAGGCAAGTTAGAGGTTGCTCAAAAACTACTCGAACGAGGATTATCCTTGACGGATGTCATGAGTCTAACGGGATTAAGCGCAGATATTTTAAGGAATGCCTCGGTACCCCATGACTCATGAAAATCCTGCGCTCTTGTAATCGGTGATTATGATAATTCATCAATCTCGTCACTTGGGTTTATTTCTAGGGAATCTAGCATTTCTAGGTCTTTTGTGGCGATCGCCTGAGTCTATGAACTATCACATTTATCCTTGATCAAGCCAATCGTTGGTGATACCGAAGCTTTCTAGCTCTTGAACGTGCTCACGGGCGATCGCCAGTTTAAGGCGGGCCTCTTCTAAGACTGGACAGTGGGAAGTTCTCGGTGGACTAGCGGGATGAAGAGAAGGAAAACGGACATGCCGTGACCGAAGCGGCCCAAGATGTCCGAAACTGGCTGATATAAATCACTTCAGCCAGGACTATTATGGAGCTCTAC
>JBGSZT010000054.1:0-64912 GCA_041750255.1 Synechocystis sp. | reverse complement strand
CTTGTCCGCACCGACGATCCTAACCTGGCCATGGGTCACCAGTCCCTTACCCAACTGTGCTGGATCCACCCCGGTATTAATGGTGGTATCACTGCGGAAGGTGATTTTCACGGTCTTATCGGATTGGATCGGGTTGCTCTCCGTCCCCATAATCAGTTGACTCTTAGGAGCCGAGACCATCGTATCGACCAACATACTACTATTGGCATTGCTGGCAAACTCCAAGGTACCATCAACGCGAACGCTCTTCAGGCGAGCATTACTTTCACCGTTGTAGGTCACCTTACGCCCAGCGGGTATAAACACTCCTGCCTCATTACTTGGCACCGAACCGCCCCAGGTATTGGGGTCAAACCAAGCCCCATCCCTCACTGCCGTGTGGGTTGTGGTGAACTTCTCCAAAAACTGAGTAAATTGAGTCATCATCTTAGAATCCATCGGCATCAGTACCGAGCCAAAGCTGGAGTCTTGAATGACCCTGGTTTCAATGCTTCCCGTTTGGTATTCCAAGTTCCAATCACCGCGGAGAAGATCACTACCCGTCAGATCATCGGATGCGGCCACATCTGCGCCGGTGAGAGTGCTAAAGTCCCGGATAAACTGCTTGCCAGAATCACTTTGGGCCACATTACAGCCGTAGAGCAAAATATCGGCCATCGGAGCCAAAGATTTAGACCAACCTGTCAACTGATCTCGGTAGTTACCTAAATTTTCTGTATTAAGGGTCGAAGCGCCTAGGTTAAGATTCCCATCTTCACCGTGGGAAAAAATGTGAACAGCCGAAACATCCTGATATCGGGACAAGACTTCACTAATTTGTTCAATTTCTGCCTGTCCCGGCTCCAGAAAAAATAGCTGAGCTTGGGATGAAACAACCTGAGCAAGACTACTATAGTCACTAATAGTCGAGCTAATAAAAGCCAATTCAGGCGTAGAAGAGGATTCATTGGAAAATGGTGCGGGTGAGAATTCCATAATTTAAGTGATAGAAACCTAGCAAGGTTAACAGCAGAAATAAATTTTGCCAGCAAAAATCTGGCTAGTAGAATTTCCAGAAAATGACGATTGCATATATCAGGAAAAATAGCTAGTAGAACTAGATTAATTGATCTCAATTTTGTTTCAAAATAGTCGAAAAATCAGCTCCACATTGTTTTGTGATTTATGACAACCGTAGTTTTACTGAAATTAGATACGGGATCTTTTGACTGAAAATGATTAGAACCAAATCATCTAAAACTTTTAAAATCGAGACTGTTACCGGTGAAGATATTAGGGTTAAAAACCTAGAAAAGGAAAATCCAGGTTGGAAAATCACTTGTAAATACGAACATTGTTACAAGAACATGCGTTTCGCAAGCTGGGCTTAATTCCTCCCAACAATCATGGACTATTCTGGTCTGATCGCTGGCTTCAGTGGACAGAAAACACGTCGTCCTATTTTTAATAAAAATCAGCCAAGATTATTCACGGAATTCTCACAAAATTATTGACTTGGTTCACAAAACTTTCACAAAACTTTCACAAAACTTTCCTAAGCTAGTTCACAAAGTTTTTCCGTAGCTAGTTTTTCTTCACGAGTCAGTCAATTTATACGACTCTGCCTAGAGTACTGGTATTGCATTGTTTTATTACCCCGGCTCAGAACAATGCGCAACCCGCCCTCTAATCTTCCGTTTTTAGCATTTTTAGCAAAATACAAAATAACAAAATAAAGTAAATATGAAAAAGTAAATATGAATACAGATGAATACAGTCAATGGTCGGTATGCTTTCCATGAACACAAACTACACAATCTGTAAATATCCTGCAAATTTTGATCAAATTCGATGATATTTACCACAATTCGCCAAACTTTAAACCCTTATTTCTTACGCCTGTGAAAATTCTTTGTGTTGAAGACGATCAAGAACTCGCTAAACTTCTCCAGGACATATTAGTGAAAAAAAACTATCAGGTTGAGCTGGCCTCCGACGGCCGAATGGGTTGGAATTTGGCTGAATCCTATCCCTACGACATTATTTTGCTTGACTTGATGTTGCCGGTGCTAGATGGCATCAATTTTTGTAAGCAACTCCGGAGTAATAATTCTACTGTTCTTAATCTGAACCGAGACACTCCGGTACTTTTGATGACAGCGTTAGACGAGGTAAATAATAAGATAATTGGCTTGGATGCTGGCGCCGATGACTATGTGATTAAGCCCTTTGTCATTGAAGAATTATTGGCTCGTATCCGCGCCCTACTGCGCCGTAGTAAAGGCAGTCGATCGCCAATCTTGACCTATGAACAATTGCGCCTGAACCCCAATACCTGTGAGGTCACCTACGCCGAGCACATGGTTCCCTTGGCCTCAAAGGAATACGAAATACTGGAATTGTTTTTGCGAAATCCTGACCGAATTTTTAGCTCGAGCCAGTTGCTTGATCGTCTCTGGACTTCGGAGCAATATCCCAGCGAAGGAGCGGTGCGTTCCCACATCAAAGGGCTGAGAAAAAAACTCAAAGAAGCGGGCTGTGAGAATATTTTAGAAACCGTCTATAAATTAGGCTATCGCCTCAAAGACTATAGAAGCCTTGTTGTATCTAGCCCCGAGGGCAACGACCCCGAACTCCAAGACTTGAGTCACGATATTTCCTTTTCCCCCGAACTCTGCCAAGCCTGGTTGGAGTGCAGACACGCTTACTACCATCGTTTTTTGGTGGTGAAAATGGCGATTCAGCGGTTGCGGAACGAGGGCAGTCTGAGTGCCGACCAACGCCAGGAGGCCGAAGCCGAAATCCATACCCTGATCGGTTCCCTCGGCTCCTTTGGGCTAGAAGATGCGTCCCAGATTTCTTTGCAAATCCAGACGATTTTTCGCAGTAAAGAGCAACTAGATCCGGTGGATATCGACCAACTCCAGGAGCTGAGCCGAGAGTTAGAAAAATGCTTTAGCGTGGATGGCTTGCCGTCCTTGACGGTGGTGTCTCCGCCCATATCCCTGGGGGAATCTACCCTCTATCGGGGCCTACTGATTGTAGATAATGATTTTTTATTCGCTGAAACCGTGGTAGCGGAGGCCGTGACCTGGGGCATTGAGCTAGAAATGGCTACCCAGCTCGCACAAGCCAAGGCCTATCTCAAAAAACAACTCCCTCAACTGATTATCCTGGATTTGAATTTCCCCAATCTGGGCAAAACGGGATTGAAGTTTTTGGGGCACTTGCAGGCTCAACACCCCGAAATTCCGGTGATGATCTTGACAACGGAAAATACCATGACCTCCCGCATCGAAGCATCACGGCTGGGGTGTCAATGTTTCCTCTCCAAACCCCTCAGCTCCTTTCAGATTTTGACCACCGCCACCCAGATGTTGCAATCCAATAATCTCAAAAATGCTCGCTTGATGGTGGTGGATGATGACCCGGATTTATTGCATTGCATCGAAACCTTGCTAAAACCCCACGGCTATCAATTGACCCTACTCGATCAGCCCAACCATTTTTGGGAGGTGCTAGAGCAATCGACCCCGGAATTATTGATTCTGGATATTGAACTCGGCGATCGCCTGAAACTCGCTCCTTACACCACCAATGGTAATGGCTCTGGCCATGATGATGTTTTGGTTTCTCCCCTCAATGGCATCGACCTCTGCAAAATTATTCGCAGTGACCCCCACTGGAATCGTTTGCCGGTTATCTTCCTCTCGGTCCACACCGACCTCAAAACCATTCAAGACGGCATCAGTGCCGGCGCCGATGATTTTCTCAAAAAACCGATCAATGGAGACGAGCTTTTGAATCATATTCAGGCCCGGCTGCAACAACGCAAGCTGTGGACCTTAGCCGATATCGACGAATTGACGGGGGTGAGTCTACGGCGTAAACTTCTGCAAGACTTGACCCAACTGCTTTACCTGGCCAAACGACAAAAACAACCCCTCAGCTTTAGCATTTTAGACCTAGACTTTTTTAAGCGCATTAATGACCAGCATGGCCACGACGTTGGCGATCAAGTTTTGCGCTACCTGGGGCAACTGCTCAACCAACTCTTTCGGCGCGAAGATGTGGTGGGACGCTGGGGCGGAGATGAATTTTTGGTGGCTATGTACGGCATCAACAAATTAAGCGGGCTACAACGCCTGACCGAATTAAGCCATCGTTTTAGTCAACATCAAATCATGGGCAAAGACGAAAATCCACTCCAGATTAGTCTTAGCGCCGGCATTGCCCAGTTTCCAGAGGATGGTGATGATTTGCAAAGCTTGTATCAAGCCGCTGATACCGCCCTCTATCGAGCCAAAAGCCACGGGCGCAATCAAGTCCTACCGGCTGTTTAAGGAATCTTTACTCATTGATAAATTGGAAACTGGTCTATGAATGATCGCCGCAAAAAAAAAACAGAACTGATTGAGGAGCTCAAGGCATTACGACGGGAAAATGCTGAATTGAAACTCCGACGGCCACCATCTTTAAACCATCCTCGACCCGATCTCGATAGCCTAGAGTCCTACGAAATTCTCCTCGCCGACATCCAACGCCTGGCCAAGGTTGGCCATTGGTATTGGAACAAAATAACCAATGAAGTCTGGTGGTCAGAGGAATTACGACGGCTCTCTGGTCTTTCTGCCACCGACCCCGTTGATTTCAATCTTTTTGTCAGTCTCCTCCATCCCGACGACAAGGATAGAGTCCTAAGCGAAATCGACCAAGCATTAAATGGTCAACCCTTTGCCAGTGAACACCGCACTTGCTTACCCGATGGTCGAGTTCGCTTCCATAGTGTGCGGGCAGAACTTATTTACGATGCCCAGGGAAACCCCATCGGTATGAAGGGAATTGGCCTCGATATTACTGAGCGCAAAGAGATTGAACAAAAGTTATATCAGGCTAATCTAGACCTAGAAAACCAAATCAAAAAACAACGCTCAGACCTAGATACCTCCTATCATTACCTGTTAGAAGGATTGAGCCAGCACCAGGCCCTACAAAAAAAACTCAGCCTCACCAAAAAAAACTATAAAAATGTCATCGATACCGCCAGTGAGGGGATTTGGCAAACCGACCCCCAGGGCAATACGGTTATGGTCAATCTGGCCATGGCCAAGATGTTGGGCTACTCGGTGGCAGAAATGGAGGGAAAACCCTTCCAGGATTTTATCAACCCCGATAGCCTAGCTGATTTGAAATTAGACTCGACCTGTCAAGAAAAGGAAGGATGTATTCATCGGCAAAATTGCCGCTTTTATCATCGGGATGGCTCGACCCTCTGGGCGCTCGTCTCGGTTACATCGATATTCGACTCCCAGCATCACTATTTGGGGCGATTACAGATGGTGACGGATATTACTGAGCATCAAGAAACAGAACAGGCTTTATCCAATTCTGAGCAGTTTATTCAGACATTGCTGGATACCATGCCATTGCCATTGTTCTGGAAAGACCGGGAGTCTAGATTCCTCGGGTGTAATCAACGATTATCGATGGCCATGGGACTATCCTCACCGGCGGAGATTGTCGGTAAATCTGATTTTGATCTCGGGGTCGGAATCAGTGAATTTGATCTTGTCTCGTCAAAGTCTGAGGCGATCGCCTATCGTCGGGACGACGAAGAGGTGATGACATCGGGAGAACCAAAACTAGCGATCCAAGAAACAATCACCCTTCCCAATGGCGTAAAGCGGCACATAGAAACCCATAAAGCACCTCTACGCGATGGGTCTGGCAAAATCATTGGTGTGGTCGGCGTCTTCCAAGATATTACAGAACGCAAGGAAAATGAATCCGCCCTCAAGGAATTTAACCGGCGCTGGCGCTCTCTGCTCCATCAAATTCAAATGTTAGTGGTAGAAGTAGACCAGCAGGGCAAGATCCGCTACGTTAATCCTTTTTTTGAAAAAGTAGCCCAGGTCAAAGGCGACGATATTATCGGTCAATCCTGGTTTGAAACCTTTATTTCCCCTGATCGCCAGGCCAGAATTTACCAATCCTTTACTCAAGCCCTTCAGACCCAATTCCCCGACTACATCGAAGAAGTCCTGGTCACCCCATCCCGGCAAGAACACATGATTAGCTGGCACAATACCGTCCTCAATAATACCAACGGTGAGGCCATTGGCGTCATTAGTATTGGTCGAGATATCACCGAACGCTACCACCTAGAGCGGCTCAAATCTGAGTTTATGTCCATCGTCAGCCACGAACTCCGTACTCCTTTAACCTATCTTCAATCCTCCCTGAGTCTACTTAGTGACGTCAATCTCGACCTTAGTCCCCAGGACAGTCGAATGGTGACCGGCATTGCGATGCAAGGGATCGACCGTCTGGTTCGCCTCGTCAACGACATCCTCGACCTAGAACGCCTCGAAGCCGGCCAGATTGTCATCAAAAAACAAAAATGCGACCCGCAAACTATCGTCCAAACGGTGATCGCCGCCTTAGCCGACATGGCCAGCCAGGCACACATTCATCTCCAGACCTCAATCGTAGTCGATTACATTTGGGCCGACCCTGATCGCCTGGGGCAAGTTTTGATCAACCTGCTCAGCAATGCCATCAAGTTTTCAGAACCCAACTGCACGGTTGAAATAGCAGTTTGTTTTGCCATCGACGAGCATCCCCTCGGGCCAAAACGCAATGTTGTTCTCTTCAAGATTGCGGACCAAGGCAGGGGCATCACCCCTCAATGCATGGATACTATTTTTGAGCGTTTCCACCAAGCCGATAGCTCTGACATCCGCGCCAAAGAAGGTATTGGTCTGGGCTTAGCCCTCTGTCGCAACGTGGTCGAACGCCATGGCGGCCGTATTTGGGCCGAAAGTAACCTTGGCCAAGGCACGAATTTTTATTTCACCCTACCCCTAAACCCCAGCTATGACCACCAAACGAGTACTGATTATTGACGACGACCCCGGCATTTGTAAAATTGTACAAATTGCCCTCAAGGCCCTGACCAAATGGGAAGTTTGGACGGCCAATTCTGGTTGTCAAGGAGCAGAACTGGCCCAGGCACTTCATCCCGATGCCATCCTGCTAGATGTGATGATGCCGGGTATGGACGGGCTAAGTACCCTGACTGCTCTCAAAACCAATCCTGAAACATGCCCCATTCCCGTTATTTTTCTCACCGCCAAGGCCAATATGCAAGACTACTGCAAAAATCAGGCGATCGCCGGTATGATCCTCAAACCCTTCAAGGCCTCAGACCTACTCCAGCAGATTCGCTCATTACTGGACTGGCAGGAGTGAAGCGAGACGTCGGGGAGGCAGAAAAAGAAGCCACGGTCTCCGACCAATCCTGATTCCCCTCCTGGGTTAAAACCGTGGGTTGACCTTGCCTCACCTCAAAGGAAATACCCTCCGCTTGCTCCCGGAGCAAATCCTCTAAATACCCCCAATAATTCAACTTCGCCTCTTCGTGGCTGGCAAAGGGGCCAAAATGATAGGTAACGCAGGGAGTGGCAGTATGAATCTTGAGCCACCAGGCGTGGGGAGAATCCACCTCGATTTCGCCCAATTTCGCCGCCATAAGTCCCTCTTTTTGTACTAGCTCTGGAATCGCCGCACGAATCCTATCTTCAATCAAGATACGTTCTTCCAACAAAGATTGGTAAAAACCAACTTCACCAACAGAAAAATTAGTCTCCTCGACAACACAATAGCGATTGGGAACTCGACTCAAAACCGTTGCCACTAATTTATTATGAAGATAGGGGACAGAGCAAACCATTCTGTAGGGATGATTGGGAGGATAATCCCAAAGAAAATCTTCAATTTCTCGCTCCAATAACTTCAAGGTCAAATTGACGATTGTATAGGCCATGGTTCAGTGTTTGGTGTGAGAATGTAGACTCGATGAAACCCAGGCGATGGGGAAATAACAAGGGTTTTTGTAACTAAAAAACAGCTAAATCACTGCCTGAATATTTAATCATTCTTGACATCAGAAGAGGATCAAACTTCTTTTTCGGGGGAGACGAAAGATGTAGCAACCCCTTATAACGCGGGAAAATGTTATTAACGCCAAATTTATTTACAGTTGGTTTAGCCAAAATCAGGCTCACTTTAACTGTCCATTAACCTTTATATCCTTTATATATAAATATCGTGACTTTTCTGTGAAGCCAACAAAAATCATCTAAACTGAAAAATCAGTTCTCTACCGTTCCCAATACATAATGTCTGCCAAGAAGTCTTCTAAATCCCCTCCCTCAGACTCTCTACAACCCTCGAATTCATTCCCGATGGTGGGTATTGGGGCGTCGGCCGGAGGCTTAGAGGCTTTTACTTTACTGCTCAATCATTTGCCCACGGATACGGGGATGGCCTTTGTCCTCGTCCAACACCTAGACCCGCGCCAAAAAAGTTTGCTGAGTGAAATTTTGGCTCGAACCACTTCCATGCCGGTGTGGGAAGCCCAGGAGGGGATGACCGTTTCGCCCAATCAGGTCTACGTTATTCCGTCGGATACGGTGATGACGCTCCGGCAGAATACGTTGCACCTGGAACCCCGGGGTCTGGGCACCAAGATGGTTAAAACAGTAGATCTATTTTTTAATTCCTTGGCCCAGGAGTGGGGCAATAAATCCATTGGCGTGGTCTTGTCCGGCGGGGATACCGATGGCGCCCAAGGGCTCGAAGCCATCAAGGCCGCTGGGGGGATTACCTTTGCTCAGTCAGAATTGTCGGCCCAGGTGACAGGAATGCCCCATACGGCGATCGCCACTGGGCAGGTGGATTTTGTTTTGCCACCGGAGGGAATTGCGGCCGAACTCGCCAAAATTAGTCGGCATCCCTACGTTACCCAACCTACAGACCGACTAGAAAATGCCATCGTCGGTCAAGATGGGGATGCTCTCTCCACTATTTTTGCTCTGCTTCGCACCGTCTTTGGGCTAGATTTTGCTCAATACAAGCACACGACTCTACAACGGCGCATCCTACGGCGCATGGCCCTCTACCGCCTCGAAAAACTAGAGGACTATATCCAATATCTGGAAAAACAGCCCGAGGAAATTGAAGCCCTCTACGAAGAATTATTAATCCACGTCACCAGTTTTTTTCGAGATACCGATGCCTTTGAGCTCTTAAAAGCCCAGGTCTTTCCGGCAATTCTGCGCGATCGCCCAGCCGATGTGCCTGTACGGATCTGGGTGGCGGGTTGTTCCAGCGGCGAAGAAGCCTACTCCATCGCCATAGCTCTGCTCGAATTTTTGGCTGATCAGCCCCATCAACCCCAAATCCAAATTTTTGCCACCGATGTCAGCGAACCGATTATCAAAAAAGCCCGCCTAGGAGTCTATATCGCTAGTCAGTTGGATGGCATTACGCCCGATCGCCTCCAACGTTTTTTCCATGCGATCGGCAATGGCTATCAAATCAACAAAAATGTCCGCGAATTATGCGTTTTTGCCCGCCAAAACCTGCTCAATGACCCACCATTTTCCCACATTGACCTGATCAGTTGCCGTAATGTGCTGATTTATTTCGGCTCGGCCCTCCAGAAAAAGGTGTTGTCAATGTTCCACTACAGCCTCAAACCCAATGGCTTTCTGCTCCTGGGGTCGTCGGAAACCGTCGGTAATTATGTCAATCTTTTTCATCTCCTCGACCGCAAAAACAAAGTTTATACTAAACAGTTACCAGGCTTAGTTCTACCCATAGAGCTAGGCAGTCCCCACCCGGCACCGGACAGAATGCCAGAATATCGGGACGGAAAAGCCAAATCCCCAGAAGCAGAGCTCTCCGCCGCCGTTGACAAGATCATCATCAGTCGCTTTGCTCCCCAGGGCGTTGTTATTAATGCCCAGCTCGACATTGTTCAATTTCGCGGCCAGATGGGGCCCTTCCTGGAACCCTCGCCGGGGCATGCGAGTTTGAATTTACTGGATATGGTCAAAGAAGAATTGCGCCTTGAGCTTCACACCGCCATCTATCAGGTCAAACAATCGGGAGAGCCTCTGCACAAAGATGGTGTCACCGTTTATTCCCTAGACCAATCTCGCTCCATCAGCCTCGACATCGTTCCGATTACGCTCTCCAACGGCACAAACAATTGTTTTTTGATTGTATTCACCGAAATTCTTGTATTCACCGAAATTCCTGGATCCTTACGGCCCAACCTTGATGGCCAAAACTTTACGGGCGCACCCCACGAAAAAAGCCGCCTCGACCAAGCCGAAATCCTACGGCTCCAGCAGGAACTCAAAACCACCAAAGCCCATCTACAATCCATCATTGGACAGCAACAGGCCACCAACCAAGACCTAAGGGCCGCGAATGAAGAAATTTTGTCCAGCAATGAAGAACTGCAAAGCACCAACGAAGAACTGCAAACCGCCAAGGAAGAAATCCAAGCCACCAACGAAGAACTGAGCACGATTAACGAAGAATTATTTCGCCGCAATGCCGACACCATCAAGGTCAGTAACGACTTTCAGAACCTACTCAGTAGCATGAATGTTCCGATATTGATGTTGGAACAAAATCTCCACATCCGGCGCTTTACGCCCACGGCGGTTTCTCTGTTTAATCTGATCCCCGCCGATATTGGTCGTCCCTTCAGTGATATCAAGCATAATCTCCAGATTAGCGACCTAGAGGAGCAAATTTTGGAGGTAATGGCGACCCTATCCCCCACATTCCAGGAAGTTCAAGATAATAACGGACTTTGGTATGAACTCAGAATTCGTCCCTACCGTACCCTAGACAACCGCATTGATGGAACAGTGGTATTGTTGATGGAAATCGATCAGCTCAAGCGTCGCACCCAGCAATTGCAAGAGGCGCGGGACTACATCGAAGCCATGATTCAAACCGTCCATGACTCTTTGCTGGTCTTGAATTCAGAGTTCCAGGTCATCACTGCCAATCAGCAGTTTTATGAGCGTTTCCAGGTTTCTCCCCGCGATAGCGAGCAGGGTACTGTTTTTGACCTAAGTCAAGGACAATGGAACATTCCGGCGTTCCATACACTCTTAGAAGATTTGTTAAGTAGTGATACAGAAATTAATGATTTTAGAATTGACCATGAATTCGATCATTTAGGCCCCAAAACGATGATGATTAATGTCCGCAAAATCCCCGCCCTGTCGGGAAATCCGCTGATCCTGGTGGCGATCGACGATAATCGATGATATTGGCGATCGGCCTGATTCGTGAATTTTATGTGTTGCTATGCACAGTTACCCTTGAAGATTTTGGACTAAACTATCAAAGTAGATGTTGTAAAACTCCCTAACGGCAGGAGGTAAGAGAACATGAGCATTTCTGAGCAAATCGAAGCCGTTTACCGGCCAGTTTCCCTCCTCGAAAAATATGTCCAGGGCGACACTCTTCAGCATAGCCTCTTGGAAAAAGCCGTGCAAGAGCTCTACCATGTTTTAGAAGAGTTGCAGACCTCCCAAGAAGAACTCCAAAACCAAAATCAACAATTGCTCTTAACTCAGCACTCCCTAGAGCAAGAACGCCAACGCTACCAACTCCTCTTTGATTGTGCGCCCGGTGGCTATGTAGTCACCGACAACAGCGGCGTTATCCAACAGGTAAACCAAACCGCCGCCGCCATGTGTGGATTCTCTTCCCCCTTCTACCTGCACCGAAAACCATTACTGCTTCTCATTCACAAATCTGACCGCACCCGCTTTCAAACCGAACTACTCAGCCTGAGTAAAGCAAAAGGCGAACTCCTACTCAAAGTCCGCCACCAACCGCCCCTAGCCGTCGCGATTCAGGTTATTCCGTTGCCCGCCACCGAACATTTGCCGCCGATGCTACTCTGGTCGCTCCACGATGTCAGCTCCCATCACCGCCTAGAGGCTCAATTGCGGGTTGCCTGTGAATGCTTGGGTCTACGCATTAGTGAAAAAACTAACGAACTGTCTGAAATCCACAACAAAAACAAGATACTAGAGTATCAGTTCCTGCGGGCTCAGCGTGTGGAAAGCCTGGGACTCGTGGCCAATGGCATTGCCCACGACCTGAAGAATGTTTTCACTCCTATTCTTTGCTTTGCCCAACTGCAATTGATGCAAGATTCTCCCTCGGACGAGTCTCATGGAGAGGCCTGGGAAGTGATCCAAGACAGCATCCAACGTGGAGTTGATCTCGTCCAAGATATGCTCCGCTTTACCGAAGGCAATCCTCCCGGATACAGCCCCCTGCCATCGCGCAGTTTTATTCTCGACATCGCCAAAACCATCCAACATTCCTTGCCGCCCTCGATTAGTTTTAATCTGGATATGACTCCCCAGCCCCTAGGCTTAATCAGTGCTAACGCCACCCATATCTACCAAATAGTTCTCAATCTTTGTATTAATGCCCGTGACGCCATGCCCGACGGGGGTCAGCTCACCCTTGCGGTGGATCAATGTGTTTTCGGCGATCAGCATATCCAAAAACAGCCGGAGACTTGGGCTTCTGAGTATCTTATGATTGCGGTGGGCGACACCGGAGTTGGTATTCCCCCCGATGTTATCAACAATATTTTTGATCCGTTTTTTACCACTAAACCCAAGGGTAAAGGCACGGGACTGGGATTGGCCACGGTCTCCCGCATTATCAAAAACCATGGTGGATTTATCGAAGTATTTAGTAAACCGGGCCAAGGCACCACCTTTAAGGTTTATTTTCCGGTGCTGACAGAAGCCCAACTGGAAAAAAGCCTGCGCGCCCCGAGTCTTTTTCTAAAAACAGAACCTAGCTAACCTCAATCAGGTCGCTAGTCCATTGCTCTGTTTGGTCGGCTTTAACCTGACGCTGGAGTAGTCGCCAACTTTTGCCTTCACTTTGACGTTGTAGATACAGATCAAAGGGATTGTGTTTTTGGGTTACGGTTTGTCGGGGTAGGGTCAGGGTCACGTCATAGCGTCCCCGCAGGTGATAGGCCGCCAGCCCGCCCACTTCTATGGGTTCAATCTGATTCACCTTAATCCCATCGATCGCCAGCCCGGGAGGTGTTGCCTGGAGTTGTTGGCTAAGACGAGTTTGGCTGAGCTGGAGTTGATAGGCGATCGCCGTTTTGACAATCTCACCATCGGGGGCAAATTCTAACGGAGGAGCGGCAGAGGTCGTCTGACAGGCCGTTAACGATAACCACAGCCAAAAAACACAACAAACACGGGAAATAAAAGCCAGCATGGGGAACGATTAATGAATCTCTCGCTCTATTCTAGGGGTAGTGGTTGAGCGGAGTCAGAATTCAGGTGAAAAAATTTCTACGCGGCGATCGCCGTTGGGCCTTGGCACTGTTGGTTTTCCTTGCCGCGGCCGGTGTCCTCCTTGTCCAGCGTGTCAGTCTTGAACCGGGTCTAGACCCCCTGCCCCAGGACCCCGACATTCAAGTTTATTTCAACTACAACCAAGCCAAGGGCGCCCAGTACCGCGACCCCTATCGCCAAATTCAGCGCCCCGGGGATAACCTCGAAGCGACTATCCTTAGCACCATTGACCAAGCCCAAAGTTCAATCGACTTGGCCGTGCAGGAACTGCGCCTGCCCCAGGTGGCCCAGGCCTTGGTTAAAAAACACCAAAAGGGCATCAAAGTACGTTTAGTCCTAGAAAATCAATATAATTTTTCCGTTGCCGAAAAGACCAACGCCAGCACCAGCGACGACGATCGCCTGGGGGACTACCAAGCCTTCATTGACCGGGATCACAATGGAACCATTAGCCCAGAGGAAGCGGGGCAGTGGGATGCCATCGAGATTTTGCGCCGGGGAGGAGTGCCCCTGATTGATGACACCGAAGATGGTTCCAAGGGGTCGGGGCTGATGCACCACAAGTTTTTGCTGGTGGATCAAAAAACGGTGCTGGTGACCTCGGCCAATTTTACCCTCAGTGACCAACACGGCGACTACGGTCGCCCGGAAACCCGTGGTAATGCCAACAATTTGTTAGTGATGCAATCCCCGGAGCTAGCTCGGCTTTTTCGGGAAGAATTTGATCTGCTCTGGGGGGATGGCCCCGGCGGGAGTGCCGATAGTCAATTTGGAGTTCAAAAAAAACGGCGATCGCCAGCGGTGATCAGCCTAGGCAATAGCCGCATTACCCTCAAATTTTCGCCGGATTCGCGCAAAGTCGCCTGGGAAGACACTGGCAATGGCCTAATTGCGCGGTTTCTGGGTACTGCTCAAAAATCCGTTGATTTGGCCCTTTTTGTCTTTAGTGAACAACCCTTGGCCGACGTTTTACAGCAACCCTTCCAGCGCGGAGTCGAGATTAAAACCTTAATTGACCCTGGCTTTGCCTTTCGCTCCTACAGTGAAGGCTTGGATTTGATGGGGGTGACTCTCCTCGAAAAATGCCGAGTGGAGGCCAATAACAACCCCTGGCCGAAGCCGGTCACCTTTGTGGGCCTTCCCGCCCTAGCAGAGGGGGACAAACTGCACCATAAGCTAGGGCTGATCGACGGTCGAATTGTCATTACCGGCTCCCACAATTGGTCACCTACCGCCAATTACCAAAATGATGAAACCCTGCTTATTATCGAAAATAATGTTATTGGAGCCCATTATCAGCGGGAAATGGCGCGGCTACAAGCGGATGCTCAGTGGGGCTTACCGGGTTGGCTCCAAGGTCGCATCGCCAAGGAGAGCAAAGCCTGTGCCCAAGGCACACAAACCGACTCTAAACCCTTGCCCGTGGCCACAACCTCTGGTCTGGTCAACCTCAACACCGCCAGCCAAGCTGAATTGGAAACCCTACCTGGCATTGGCCCTGGTTTAGCGAAACGGATTATTAGCGCCCGCGAAACTCAACCCTTTACGGCGATCGATGATTTACGGCGTGTGGATGGCATTAAAGCCGGTAAATTGAATAAATTGCAGGGGCGGGTGAGCTGGTAGCTGTCAATGCTCATGGATTCGGGAAAAAAGTCAGCTTGCCTAGCAATCCCAACAATCCCCCGACTAGCGCAAACAAGATTCCGATTAACCATCCGGTTAGGCTATTGATACGGCTTTCGACAATTTCTAGGCGTTTATCAATACCATTTAACTGTCCTTTTATTTCCGCCTGACTGACTTTGATGTCAGTGATTAGGTCTTTAATTTCTTTTAAATCTGAGTCCGTAACGGTCGCCATGGTGCTAGAGTCCCCTTACGTTATTGGTTAGCGATTTTTAGCGTTTGATCGAAGGGGAGAGTTTGCAGTTCTCCCTTTCTGCTTTCTAGGGTATCTGATCGAGGTCATTGAGAAACCGAGTCGAGTACGCCTACTGGCCAAATACCGTCTACTCAGCCGTCAATGTCAGCAAAAATCAGCAATCCCAAAGCACAAATATGAACGAAATGTTACATTACGGGGGCTTTGGGGAATCCTAAGCTGTTCATTCATACATAACGTCCACAAAAACTTCTAAACCATGAACTTATATCGCGTAATTTACAGTAGCTATGCCAAGCCCGACCTGGATATACAGGAACTGAAGGATATTATGGAGGCCTCCACCAAAAATAATAAGGAAGACGGTATCACAGGTCTTCTGTGCTATGGCGATTCTATGTTTTTGCAGCTCCTAGAAGGCGATCAAGAAAAAGTCAGCACTACCTACCATCGCATTGCTAGGGATGAACGTCACCATGGGCCCCTTTTAATCGAGTGTCAGTCTATTTCCAAGCGGCTATTTGAGGTTTGGTCTATGCAGGCGATCCAACTCACCGATTTAAATAGAGAGCAAGTCAATAACATAGTACTTAAGTACTCTGGATCTGCTCTATTTCGCCCCAATTCTATGACTCCCCTGCAATGCGTGAGTTTTCTTAAGGAGATGGCTACCCTATTTCAGCTTTCCGATAGCGTGATTCTAGAGCTTTAAACAGGGTTTTGCGCTCCATTGGTCGTATTTTCAGGAGAAGCGGCTTGACTCTCCTGAAACTGCTGAACTAAAATTTGAACAATTGTCTCAGGGTCGATGCTGTCGATGCCCAAATCGTGGGCTATCTGGCGAGCAAACTCTGGGTCTAATTTTAATTTTTCTGCCAATTGCTCTAGGGTATAGGTTTCGGTTTCCGGCTCTGGAGCCAGGTCTTGGGAACTATCAACCACGGGCAAAGACTCAAATTCTGGGCCGTCATATTCCCAAATCGTCGCATCGGGGGCTTGACGCGCATAGAGCCGGTGTCCGATGGCGTAGGCCTGCTGACTAATCGGCTCCAAGCGAGGAAAGGATTGGGCTAATTCTGCCAAGCGCAGTAATCGAGCCGCCAAAATTAGATTGGGGGACGGAGAAGCCAAGACCTTTGCCTGAAAACGCTCCAGCCAACCTACCCAAGGCTTGGTTTTGCCCCGATCGCCAAGTTGATCAAAGAATTTTAGAATCCGACCTTCGTGCCAACCATGGGCAATGCCTTCGAGGAGTTGGTTAAACAAAAATTCATAGTCGGTATCGGAAAGGGGCTCTAGGGCAACATCCCCCGCCAGACGATGGCGCCGTGTCCTTGCTCCGGAGCTTTCTCCTAGCATTTGCCGCCAAACGTTTTTAAGTGCATCCCAAATTCGTTGTAAAAATTTTTGCATTATTGCCCTAAACGGTTCATCTCTAGACCTAAAGTTGCTCCCATTTTAAGGCATTGTTTCGCCCACACCGCTAGCTTAGAATAGTTAATCCTCAAACCACGTCTAGCACCATGTTTTTTTCGCAACGCATTGAACCCCAAGCCGGTCAAGAATCCGTCTGGGATTATCCCCGGCCACCTCGGGTTGAGCTTAGTACACAAACCGTACAAATTATTTTTAATGACGTGGTCATTGCGACGACTCAGCGCAGTCAACGCCTGCTCGAAACCAGCCACCCGCCGGTTTATTACATCCCGCCGGAGGATATTCAAACTCAATATTTGCACCCCAGTCAGCGGCAGTCCTATTGTGAATGGAAAGGTCAAGCCCATTATTACACTCTCATCGTTGGCGATCGCCAAGCAGAGGATGCCGCCTGGTTTTATCCAGAGCCCACGGATGCCTATGGCGTAATCCAAAATTATGTCGCTTTCTATCCCAGTCGCATGGATCTTTGTAGCGTAGATGGCGAAATAGTCCAGGCTCAACCCGGAGACTTCTATGGCGGTTGGATCACCTCAGCCATCGTCGGCCCTTTTAAGGGAGGGGTCGGCACGTGGGGTTGGTAGGATGAGAGCATAAAACCTATGATTAATTTAATTACATCATTACATCTACCTACTAAATCATGTCAAAAACATCTTTTTTCGAGCAAAAAACCGACTTTTTTGACCGTTGGGCCCCTGGCTACGATTGTTTATTGACGACGGTGTTTTATCAAGCCATTCACCAGAGGCTTTTGGACTACGTCAGCTTACCGGCCCAAGCCCAGGTACTGGATCTTGGCTGTGGGACAGGTAAATTTCTTAATCGCCTAGCGGCTCGCTTTCCAGATCTGCGGGGGCTGGGGCTAGACCTGTCTCCGGTAATGCTACGTCAGGCCCGCCGCAAAAACCAGCACCATCCCCGTCTTATTTTTTGTCCCGGTAATGCGGAGTCTATTCCCAGCGGCGATGCCAAAGGCACGGCTTCAGCCGCACGCCAATTTGACGCGGTCTTTAATACCATTAGTTTCTTGCATTACCCAGACCCCCAACGGGTTTTCCAGGAAATTGCGCGGGTTTTACGCCCCCAAGGAAAATTTTATCTCGCAGATTACAGCCCCCGATGCCTGGGGTCTTCGCTATCCTTAACGCCCGGTGGGCTCAAATTTTACTCAGCCCAAAAACGGCAAGAATTAGCCCAAACTAGCGGTTTGCAATGCCAGGGGCATTATTATCTCCTGGGCCCGGTTTTACTGAGTATTTTTACTCAACCGGGCTAAGAAAAGCCAAATCCCATGACAAAATTGACCACAGGCTTTGAGCCATCTCTACAACACTACCTCCGTTCCCTCACCGCCCCAGAATCCCCTTGGCTAGCCCAGCTCCGACAGGAAACCGCCCATCTCTCCGGTGCTCAGATGCAGATCACCCCGGAGCAAGCGCAATTTTTGTCGCTCTTGATTCACCTCTTGTCAGCGACTCAGGTGCTAGAGATTGGTACCTTTCGTGGCTATAGTGCCCTGGCGATCGCCTTAGCCTTGCCCCCGTCTGGGCGTTTGATCACCTGTGATATTAGTGCTCACGATACGGCGATCGCCGCAGATTTTTGGCAACGAGCCGGTGTGAAAGAGAAAATAGAGCTGTATTTAGCGCCGGCCCTAGAAACCCTAGAGCGACTTCTTCACCACGAAAAAAAAGATAGATTTGATTTAATTTTCATTGATGCGGATAAGCGCAACTATGACCGTTATTTTGAATATAGTTTGCAACTTCTACGTCCCAGGGGAGTGATTGTGGTGGATAACATCCTCTGGTATGGCAAGGTCGCCGATGAAACCATTCAAGACCCGACGACCCTTACCCTACGAGCTTTTAATCAAAAATTAGCAACGGACAAGCGTATTATTACGAGTCTGGTTCCCCTGGGCGATGGCCTCATGCTAGCGTCAAAAAAGCCATAGAACTTTGAATTCAAGAGAGAGAAAATTGCTGGGCATGGAAACCGGCGTAGCGTCCCGCCTGGGCCATTAAACCTTCGTGGGTTCCTGATTCGATAATTTCTCCCTGCTCCAAGACCAAAATGCGTGTGGCTCGGCGCACGGTGGCCAAGCGGTGGGCAATCACAAAAACGGTTCTTTCCTTGGTAATGCGGTCAAGGGCTTCTTGCACCAAGGCTTCGGATTCTGAGTCTAGGGCGGAAGTGGCTTCATCCAAAATCAAAATGGCGGGGTTGCGTAAAATGGCGCGGGCAATGGCAATGCGTTGGCGCTGACCCCCCGAAAGATTAACGCCCCGCTCGCCGACGTAGGTGTGGTAGCCCTGGGATAGTTCACAGATAAATTGATGGGCGTTGGCAATGCGAGCGGCCTCTTCGATCGCCGTTAGATCCAGGTCTGTCTGACCAAAGGCAATATTTTGGGCAATGGTACCTGAAAACAGAATATTTTCCTGGGGCACAATGGCAATGTGCTGGCGCAAACCCTTGAGGGTAATCTCTTCCACCGGCGTTCCATCAATGATAACCTGCCCACTACTGGCATTGTAGAGCCGCATTAATAGGTTTACCAAGGTGCTTTTTCCCGCCCCGGACGCCCCCACCAGGGCAATCATTTCTCCGGGGTTGGCTTGGAAACTTATATCTCGCAAAACGGGTTTGCCGGGTAAATATTCAAAACCCACATGGCGATACTCCACCGCGCCGGTCATGCCCGCAATGGCGATCGCCTGGGGATGGTCTTGTACCACAGGCTCCAGGGCAAGTAATTCAAAAATACGATCAATCGAGGCTTCTCCCTGTTTAAACAAATTGTAATCGCTGGTGATATGACTAATCGGGTCAATCAGCATCGCCACCGCGGCGATGTAGCTAATAAAACTGATGCCGGTTAAATTTCCCAAGGAAATCTGCCAAGCCGCCAAACAAAAGAGAAAAACCACTCCCATGGCTTCGAGAAACCCCACTACCACAAACTGGAGAGCTTTGACCTGCTCCGCCATGAATTGAGCCTGGCGATGGTGTCGAGCTTCTTGGGTGAAAAGACCCAATTGATACTCCTCGGCGGCAAAGGCTTTGATCAGGCGAATCCCGGCCAAGGCTTCGGTGATCAGTGACGATAAATTAGAAATGCGGTTCTGACTGCGGCGACTAAACTTGAGCAGTTGTTCACCAAAAAAGCCAATTAACACCGCCATCAAAGGCGCAACCACAAGAACCGCACAGGTTAGAGCCCAATTGACCCAAAACATATAGCCAAAGACCACAATCAGTTGTAGAACCGAGGGCACGAAGTCATGGAATAGTTTATTAACCACCTCTCCAATGCGGTCAATATCCTCGGTCAAACGATAGGCCAAATCCCCGGTTTTAGCCGATTCAAAATAGGGCAAACTCAAGGACTGGAGATGCTTGTACATCCGGCGCCGTAGGTCAAAAGCAATGGTCAGGGCCGCTCGAGCCATGAGGGAATCTTGGCCATACTGGGCGGCTCCCCGTACCAAAAAAATCACCGCCGCCATCCCTGCCAAACGGAGAATCGATTCCACATTTCCGTCGCCGATGGACTCCGCCATCTGACCCACCAGCCAGGCTAAAATTGGCCAAAAAACCGTAAACACTAGAGTACAAAGGAAGGCAAAACTGATAGTTCGCAGGTGGGAATGAATGTAGGGAACTAAGCGCCAGTAATGGGAACGGGGTTTCAAAACTCTAAGCCTGTCAAAGATCCCACTGATCCTATCAGGTTTTTTTGTTGATATCGAGGAAATACGACCAAACAAAACTTCTATAATTGGGACAGGAAAAATGTTTTGTAATTGCCATCTATTCTGCGCCCGATGCCTAACGCCGTCTTGCCCCCAAATTTAGCTAAGATTGTTGAGCGCTTCCAGCGTCACAGCGACCCCAAAAAACGCTACGAACAGTTGCTTTGGTATGCCAAAAAGTTGGATGCCATGCCCGATGCCGCCAAAACTCCAGAAAATAAAGTGGAGGGCTGTGTTTCCCAAGTCTTTATCACCGCTGACCTCAAGGAAGGTAAAGTTTACTATCAGGGGGATTCCGATGCCCAATTGGTCAAGGGTCTAGTGGCGTTGCTCATCCAGGGCTTAAATGGGTTGACCCCAGAGGAAATCAGTCAAGTAACGCCCGATTTTATCGAAGCGACGGGATTACAAGTGAGCCTGACCCCTTCCCGCGCCAATGGATTTTACAATATTTTTCAGATGATGAAAAAAAAGGCGATCGGCTTCCAATTGGGTGAAAGTTTGGGGCAGATCACATCCCCATGATGTTGTTTTATTTTAAGTTTTTACAATCTCAATTGCTTTCTTATCATCGGGTAAACAATGATTGAGATTAAATTAGGTGTGGCTCAATTATTAGATCAACTCAATAGCATTACCTTCAATTTAGGACAAGTTAGACTTTCCCTTTTTTCCATCCTACAAATAGGGTTTTATCTACTATTAATTTATTTATTAACTCATTATTTTAATACATTACTCAAGCGGCGCATTTTACTCAAATTCTTTGCTGAAAAGGGTGTGCGGTATGTGGTTGCCAACTTTATTAGCTATGGTCTTGGCGCGTTTCTACTGATTATTATTTTGCAAACTACAGGGGTCAATCTTTCTTCCCTGGCTTTGTTAGGGGGAACTCTGGGGTTTGGTATTGGTCTTGGACTCCAGAATTTAACTCGTAATTTTTTTAGTGGTATTACTCTACTGATTGAACAAAAGATTAAAATTGGTGATTTTATTCAGTTTCAAGAGCTTGAAGGGTATGTGAGAGAAATTTCGGCTCGAGCCGTGGTTATCCGGCTCAAAAATGGCTCTTCCGTGGTCATGCCCAGTAGTTTAATCATTGAAAATCAAGTAATTAACTATAGTTATGATACAGAAGCCGTCCGCTTAACTTTACCTTTGGGGGTGGCCTATGATAGCGACCCTGTTTTAGTCACTGAAACGTTACTTTTATCCGCCTACAGTCAAGGAGTTGTGCTAAAAAATCCCCGCGCTCAGGTTATTTTTACCAGCTTTGGGGATCATGCTCTTGGTCTAGAACTGTGGGTGTGGATCAAAACCAAAGATATTGGTAATAGGCCAGAAATTTTAAGTAATTTACGGTTTACCGTTGAATACAATTTTCGCTTGAATAATATTGTTATTGCCTTCCCTCAACAGGACCTCTGGCTCAAAAATCCAGAGGCGATCGCCGAATCCTTGGGTTCAGTCTGGTCATCATCCGCTCAAGAACTATCCCCTGACAAAAAACAAATTGAAGATGATCTGAAATCCAATGACTTTAAAAGGGTAAATAAACCGATAATTTCTATCCATAAAGTTCTGAAATCTATTAATTATTTTGAGAATTTAAATGATTTAGAAATTCGGCAACTCCTAGAAATTGGTCAACTGGAAAATTTGCCCGCAGGAGAAGTTTTATTTCGGGAAAATGACCCTGGTGATTGCCTCTATATCATTATTTTTGGCGCAGTAGAAGTCTACACCGAAAAGTTAAATAAAGTCTTGGCTAAATTAAGCACTGGTAGTTTTTTTGGGGAGTTAGCTTTGATGCTGGGGATCCCCAGAACTGCATCCGTTAAAGCCACTGAAAATTGTTTATTTTTTACGATTAAAAATGACAAATTAGAAATGTTACTCCAAACAAATGTAGAATTCCGTGAAGCATTAATAGACGCCCTGTGCCAACATCAAGAAGAACTGCGTCAGCGTAAACAGGAATTGGCAGATAAAGGTTTACTCAGTGAATCGGAAGAAGACTCGAATATTGTGAATTGGTTACGCAAACGCTTAGGGAATCTTTTTCGTTTTTGAGAACATTTTTTGCTACACTTTGGGGCAGCTCTACTCTTTTTAGCCTCTATGACTAGTTTCGCTCCTCCCCAGCCCCAAGACTCTCTTTCTTCTCTACGGGAGCAATTTCCAGGATTATTGGGCAAGGTTTACTTCAACTATGGCGGCCAGGGAATTTTACCGCGCCTAGCCTACCAGAGCATTTTGGATACCTATCAGTTTCTAGAAACAGAAGGGCCGTTTTCCATCACCGCCAATCGCTTTTTTCAGACGCAAACGACTCAACTGAGAGAAACCCTAGCTGACGAATTTCAGGTTTCTCCTGGCACGATCACACTGACAGATAACGTGACCACTGGATGCAATATTGTCCTTTGGGGCTTGGATTGGCAGGTAGGCGATCATATTTTGTTAACCGATTGTGAACATCCGGGCGTGATTGCCATTGTCCAGACCCTCGGCGATCGCCTGGGGGTCACCCATTCTATCTGTCCTATCCGCGAAACCTTGAATCATGGCGATCCAGCGCAGGTAATCCGGGCCCACCTCACTCCTAAGACCCGCTTGGTGATTTTGAGCCATTTACTCTGGAATACGGGCCAGGTATTGCCCCTGGCGGAGATTATGGCGGTATGTCGCCATTTTGTCGGCGATTACCCCGTAGAGGTACTGGTGGATGGGGCGCAATCGGCGGGGTCCTTAGCCTTGGATTTCCATACTTTGTCGGTGGATTATTACGCTTTTACGGGGCATAAATGGTTTTGTGGCCCAGCGGGGGTGGGCGGGCTTTATATCAATCCTGATCGCCTAAATAGCTTGCGTCCCACCTACGTGGGCTGGCGGAGTCTGCGCTATGGAAGCACCGGAGACTCCTTGGGATGGGCGGAGGATGGCCGACGCTTTGAAGTGGCAACCTCGGCATTTCCCCAATACCCAGGGCTGCGTTCCGCCCTATTACTCCATCGTCAAGCCGGCAACTCAGAGGCACGCTATCAGCAAATTTGTAAGCTAAGTCGCTACCTGTGGCAAGGACTTCAGACGTTGGCGGGGGTTGATTGTTTGAGCAAAGAGCCGCCCCAAGCAGGATTGGTTTCGTTTCGCATCGATAGTTCCTTGACCCATGGCGAAATTGTACAAAAACTAGAGCAGGAGCGTTATTATCTGCGAACCATTACCGATCCGGACTGCATCCGGGCCTGTTGCCATTATTTCACCGAAATCAACGAAATTGATCGCCTCTTGGTGGCTCTGGAAACTATCATTTTGAACCCGTAATCCCCCATGAAAAAGTTTATCGTTCCGGTTTTATTCACTGTTTTCTGCTCCCTGTCAGCAATGCCCCTGGGAGCTGAACCCAAACCACCCGCCAAGTCGGCGGTGCAATGGTACAACCAAGGCGTAGATAAGCTTAATGCCCAGAACTACTCAGCGGCGATCGCCGATTTTTCCCAATCCCTCAAGCTCAATGCCAAAGACCCCGATACTTTTTATAATCGCGGCTATGCCCACCATATCCTCGGCAACTATCCCCAGGCGATCGCCGATTATAGCCAAGCCCTGAGTCTAAATCCCAAATTTGCCTTCGCCTTGGGCAATCGCTGTTATGCCTATTTTTTGCTCAAAAAGTATAACCAGGCGATCGAGGATTGCACCAATGCCATCGCCCTGAATCCCAACTACGCTGATTTTTATATCTATCGCGGCAATGCCCAGGATGACCTCGGTCAACCCCAAACAGCTTTAGCCGATTTTAACGATGCGGTTCGGCTCAATCCCAACAGTGCCAACGCCTACTACAACCGCGCCCTGGCTCTGAATCGCCTGCAAGACCATAGCAAAGCCCTCGCCGACTACAACAAAAGTTTAGAACTAAACCCCAAATCCGCCGAGGCGTTCTTTAACCGTGGGCTGACCCAGGCCAAACTGCAACAACCCCAAGCGGCGATCGCCGATCTGAACGCGGCGGCCAAACTTTTTAAGGACCAGAGCAAAAACGACCTTAGCAAAAAAGCAGAAACCCTGGCCCAGAGCCTAGGCAAATTGCAGTCGGAGTAGAGTTTCTAGCTCAACCAACCCTTTGTGGAGATGACGAGTCACCGTCATGGGGTTAATCCCTAGCTCCCTGGCCGCCTCTTTGCGCGGCAATTCTCGCAGAAACACATATTCAATAGCGGCTTGAGTTCGTTCTCCGAGCTGACGTAGGGCAACCTGGAGGTGGGAACGCTCCTCTTCTTGGGATTGCTTAGCCTGGCCCCGGACATCGGGCAATATATCCACCAAAGTACTCGAACAATCCTGACGTATCCCCAGGGGCGCATCCAAACTAACCAAAAATCGATGCTGACCAATAGACAAACAGTCTTGCCATTCCGCCAAGGAAATTCCCAAAGCCTGGGCCACTTCCTCCTCGTTAGCCGCTCTGCCTAGAGTCAAAGTCAATTTTTTTTGCAGAGTTTTGCCTTTGCTATAGCGTTCTTGAAAACGGCGGGGAATCCGCAAAACAGTGGATTTATCCCGCAAATAATGCAAAATTTCACCCCGGATATAGGGAACGGCGAAAGAGCTAAAGGCAGTGCCCTGGGAAGGAGAAAATCGCTCGATCGCCAAAATAAGTCCCAAATATCCTACCTGCTCCAAATCCTCATAGGGTTCTAGGTTTTGGCCCTTAAGTTGGTGTGCCACCTTCCGCACTAATCCCATATTCATTTGCACGAGCTTATTGCGTAGGGCGAGGGACGGCTCTCGACTATAGCGGCAGAAAAGCTCTTGGCAACGGGCAGGGGAGTAGGAAGTCGCCATAATCTAATAAAATTGCAAGGAATACAAACGCAGATGCCCTATTATTCTTGCGTTCTAATTCTAGCTATACTATCGACAATTCACGGAAATTTCCCCCCCTGGGCCTGGCTCGCTACGAATAAATACGGAGCCGTACTTTTAGATTTAGACGCGCTAGAGTTAACCTAGTTTTGATGTTTATGGAGATCTTTGTATGTTGTTTAAACATTCCAAAAAAATCCTGGCAGTGGTTCTACTGCCCTTTCTACTCTGGGTTAGCCTCTCAGCCTGTAGCCCCCAACCCCCCTCTCGCTTCGATCAAGCTCAGCAGGAAAGCACTCAGCGGGGAGCCTCGGCCGTTGTCAAAGAGTCGAGCCAAGGGAGTGCCTTTAATGCTTTTTTTCCCCAGGCGGGGGGCGACTATCAACGAGTATTTACCCAGGAGAAAAAAGGCTTTGCTGAGGTCAAACTGAAAAAAGAAGGCAAAGAAATGGCTGTTATGGCGATTTCGGACATTTTAAATAACCCTAGCGCGGCCCAAAAATTTCAAAGTAGTACTTTGAAGGTTGCCGGCTACCCTGCCCTTCAGCAAGGGGCAACGGCAACGGCCCTGCTGGTGGCAGATCGCTATCAAGTCAAGGTCTTGTCCCGCGATCCCAGCTTCACCGCCAAAGACCGAGAGCAATGGCTGACCAAGTTTAATCTAACTGGATTGGCCTCCTTAAATTAGACTTGCGTACTGCGTTAGATTGCGGCTAATGGGGGTTCAGTGGCGTGGCTCAACGCTTCCACGTTAGGGAATTGCTCGGTTAAGAGTTTGTCATTGATACGACCCCCATGACGTACTCTTAGCCGGTAGAGCCCCCGATGCCCTGGAAAGCCCGGAGCTATTATTACCAATATTGATTGCTTTTACGGGTTGTACAGACCATACTGCGAGCATTGGCCAAATCATTCATCCAACTTTTCATCTGTGCTTTGTCGCCGTTGCCCTGGAGCCAATAAACACTCAACAGATTTAAGCTATCATTCGATTCACAGGAAAAGGATAAACTTCCATCCGGGATAGTGGGAATATTTTGATCACACTGCCAAGTTCCATCGCTATTAATAACAGCATTCCAGGTAGTAATTTCTTTCGCTTCTAAGGCGATCGCCTTGTCTTGATTTTTGCAGATCCAGGTAATAAGCTGTGACGGGTCATTGCTTACATCATCTAGGCCGCTTTCCTTGGGAGTTGGCCGAACGGAAGGAACCTGATCAGCCGGATTTGCCTGGGCTGATACGGGGTGAATCATGACTGGACTGAGCGGGGTCAGTACAATAGTGAGTAAGCCAAGCCAAAATAAACGTTTTTTCATATTTTTCTGGAGATGTGTAAATTAACGCGATCTGTTGGCGAACTATTACTTAGGCTGAAAAACCAAAGATATCAGTTACGGTGACAGCAGTTTGAATAACTCTACCTCACCAATTAAGGGTAATCCTAATTGCTGGGCTTTAGTTAGTTTAGAGCCAGCTTCCTCCCCAACTACTACATAATCGGTTTTGGCACTGACAGAACTTGTCACTTTTCCTCCGGCTTGCTCAATCAGGGTTTTCGCTTCCGAACGACTCAGGGTCGGCAAGGTTCCGGTCAAGACAAAGGTTTTTCCCGATGCCGCCGCTTTTTGGTAGTCAGGGGCTTTTTCAGAGGACTCAGGATTAGCTAACCTAAAGCCAAGGGTTTGTAATTGTTCGATTAACGTCAAATTTGAAGGATTATGGAACCAATCAAAGACGGATTGAGCAATTTCATCGCCAATGCCATAGATTGCGGCTAATTGGGGTTCGGTGGCCTGGCTCAAGGCTTCAACACTGGGGAATTGTTCAGTTAAGAGCTTGGCATTGACATTGCCCACATGACGCACTCCTAGCCCGTAGAGCACTCGATGCCAGGGTTGAGCTTTGCTAACTTGGACCGCCTCCACCAAATTCTTAGCAGATTTTTCTCCTAAACGTTCTAAAGTGGCCAAGCTTTCCCACGATAATTGATAAAGATCGGCGATGGATTGCACTAACTGGTGTTTCAGCAATAAAATCACCATTTTTTCCCCCAGTCCTCGGATATCCAAGGCATCCCGTGAGCCCCAATGAATCAGGCTTCCCCGTAAAATAGCGGGACAGGAGCTATTAATACACCGGGTCACCGCCTCTGAGGCTGGACGCACCAGGGTAGAACCACATTCCGGGCATTGACTGGGCATTTGAAAGGGGACGGTTTCTGGCGGTCGCAGTTCGGGCAAGACTCGCACCACTTCGGGAATAATTTCGCCTGCTTTACGGATAATGACGGTATCCCCCACCCGAATATCTAGCTCGGCAATGCGGTCTTGGTTGTGCAGGGTGGCCCGTTGGACCGTTGTCCCGGCTAGCTGGACGGGATTCATCACGGCTAGGGGCGTGACCGCGCCGGTACGCCCCACGTTGACCTGGATGGCGTTGACAATGGTGGGGGCTTCTTCGGCGGGATATTTTAAGGCGATCGCCCAACGGGGGAACTTCTGGGTAAAGCCGAGGGTTTGTTGAAGCGCGTAATCATTGATTTTCACCACCACGCCATCGGTCATATAGGGTAAACGATGCCTGGCGCCTTCCCAATCCTCAAAATAGTGAATCACCGCATCGAGGTCCGAAAAGCGTTCACAGTGGGGATTGACCCAAAAGCCCATTTGCTTGAGTCGTTCTAGGGCCTGCCATTGGCTCGTAAGGGTGGTTTCTAAACCGGGTAAATGGAGCGTATAGGCAAAAAATTGGAGTCGTCGTTGATCCACAATCTTGGCATCCAACTGGCGTAGGGTCCCGGCGGCGGCGTTGCGCGGGTTAGCAAAGGGGGATTCCCCGGCTTTTTCCCGTTCTTGATTGAGCTGATGGAAGGTTTCCAGCGGCAAAAAGGCTTCTCCCCGTACTTCAACTATCTCCGGGGAATCGGGGAGGTGGAGGCGCAGGGGAACGGAACGAATCGTTCTCACATTCTGGGTGATGTCTTCCCCGCTAGACCCATCGCCCCGCGTCACCCCTCGGATTAACACACCCTCTTCGTAGGTGAGGGCGAGGGCGGAGCCATCAATTTTGAGTTCACAAATATATTCAAACTCGGGTATCTGCGGTACCAATCGTTGCCAGCGGGTTTGCCATTGGCGCAATTCTGCCACATTAAAGGCATTTTCTAGGCTATAAAGCGAAATTGCATGCTTTACAGAGTTAAATTGACTGGCGGGTTGTTCTCCCACGCGCTGGGTCGGGCTATCCGGGCTAATTAGGTCAGGATATTGGCTTTCTAGTTCCTGTAATTCTCGATAAAGCTGGTCATAGACGGCATCCTCCATAATAGGGGCATCCAGCAGATAGTAGGCATAACTAGCGGCTTGTAACTGTTGACGGAGTTGAGAAATACGAGCGGCAGTCATAGTGTTAGGATCTAAAAAGTTTGTCGCCAATACCGTTTCCATACTATCTACCTATGGGTTTTTCGTTGCCCCTCCATCGTCGTCAATTTTTGCGGGGAGCCGCCGCTTTTGGGCTGAGTCAGGGGTTATTCGGGTGCGCCTCATCGTCACTAGAGGTTAAATTTCTCAAAAATTCGATTCCCCTACAACTAATTAATCGCTTTCGTCAGGAATTTCCCCAACAGCCGGCGATCGCCTTTGAGTCGTCAGCACAATTAAAAGACCTCTGGCAACAGCTCAAGACGAAAAGTAGCTCTCAACAATTAATAACCATCGGTAATACTAGTCTAAAAACGGCGATCGCCGAAAACCTGATCCAACCCCTTGATCCTAAGGATTGGAGCCATTGGCCCAACCTCGCTCCCCGTTGGCAGAGCCTTGTCCGGCGCGATCGCCAAGGGTTGACCGCACCCCAGGGGGAAATTTGGGGCGCTCCCTACCGCTGGGGCACCACGATGATCGTCTATTGGCGAGATAAATTTGAGGATTTGGGTTGGACTCCCCAAACCTGGGACGACCTCTGGCGCCAGGAATTGCAAAATCGTGTGGCTATGGTCGATCAGCCGAGGGAAGTAATTGGTCTGACCCTCAAAAAACTGGGCTATTCCTACAATGAAGCCGAGCCCCAACGTCTGGCGGAGCTAATGCCCGCTCTAGAGCAATTACGCTCTCAGGTCAAGTTTTTTAGCTCTCGCCATTACCTACAATCCCTCTTATTAAAAGACACCTGGCTAGCAGTGGGTTGGTCCAATGAAATTTTGCCCTTACTAAAAAGTGAACCTCGACTAGCGGCGGTAATTCCCCGCAATGGCACGGCTCTCTGGGCAGATCTATGGGTTTCTCCTACTAAGCTGACTTCTACTTCATCTCTCAGCGATTGGCTTAATTTTATGTGGCAAGCTGAGAGTGCAAATCAAATATCTCTGTTTAGTCACGGGGCCTCGCCTCGTTTAGAAACGATGGATTCAACGGCGATCATGCCAGCGGTGGCTAAAAATTCCCTGATTAATCTTCCCGGTGCTCTCCTAGACCGCTGTGAATTTATTCAGCCGCTTTCTGCTCAATCTGAGCAAGCCTATCTCAAAATTTGGGAAACCCTTGCCCAAGCCTAACGGGGCGGTTGTTGTCGTCTCACGCCAAAGGCTTGACGCTTAAACCAACCCCGACGCCAAAAAATGGTTAATTGAACAACCGTAATGAGAACCATAAGACCCAGACAGATGACATAGCCCCAATACCAATTAAGTTCAGGCATATTAACGGGCGATTTTTCTGTATTGAAGTTCATACCATAAATGCCAGCAATGAAAGTTAAGGGAATAAAAAGAGTGGAAATAATCGTCAAGACTCTCATGATTTCGTTCATCTTATTGCTAACTGCCGAAAGATAAACATCCATCAAGCCAGAAGCTAATTCCCGATAGGTTTCAATCACATCAATAATTTGAATAGTGTGGTCATAACAATCCCGAAAATAATTAATCACCTTAGGATTAATTATTTGAGCACTATCTCGAATTAAAATATTAAAAATTTCCCGCTGTGGCCAAATTGTCCGTCGCAATGCCAACAATTCTCGCCGGATATCATAGATTCTATTTAATGTCGTTTCATCGGGATTTGAGATGGCTTCATTCTCTATTTTTTCTAGGCGATCGCCATAGACTTCCAAAACCGGAAAGAAGTTATCAATAATCGCGTCAATGAGATCATAACAGAGGTAGTCAGCATTAAGCTGACGAAGAGCGCCGATATTTTGGTTTAAACGCTGACGTACCGGATCAAAGGGGTCGCGGAGGGGTTCTTCTTGAATGGTAATTAGATAATTTTTGCCTAAAATAAAACTAATTTGTTCAATCCAAAATCCTTGCTTCGGTTTAACCATTACCATCTGAGTAATAATCAATAAAAAGCCTTCATGGTACTCAATTTTAGGACGTTGGGGTACATTAACCACATCTTCAAGCAATAGTAAAGGCAGATGAAAACAATCGCCTAATTCCCGCAGGAGAGCCTCATTTCCTAACCCTTGAACATCGATCCAGGTAACAGAATCTTCTCCTTGACTAAAGGCTAGACATTCCCGTGGCGATACACACTCAGTTGTGGTTACAGAATTCGTAGAATAGTCGATGACTGAAATTTCCGTGGGATAAGCATCCGGGGCGATCTCTAGGGTTCCCGGCGCACTTCCTGGGAAATTATAGTGGTAATCGAATAAGTCTGGTTCTTCAGTATTTGAAGTAGAGCTTGTTTTATTAAACATAGGGTACAGTTTTCTTGCGAGAATTCACTACTAATACCACGTCTTTGTCAAGGTGAGTTTAATAAATAGACATGAATGGCTGTTCTTTCAAAGGCCCGATGCAAAAAATATCAGCCCATCAAAATCACATTATCGATGACGTGGATAATGCCATTGTCAGCTTCGATGTCAGCGGCAAGGACAGTGGCATTTTTAACTTCAAATGCTTCGCTAAAATCCAAGGTAATAACAGACCCTTCCACCGATGTTACTTGACCTAAACGTTCTAGGTCTTCCCTGGTTAGTTTTCCGGGAACAACGTGATAGCACAAAATACGAGCTAATTGGGGAATATTTTGTAATAGCGTCGTGATCGTTCCTGGGGGCAATTTGGCAAAGGCGGCATCATTGGGAGCAAAAACCGTAAACGGGCCAGGACTTTTTAAGGTTTCTACTAAACTCGCGGCTTGTACGGCGGCAACTAGGGTAGAAAATCCTTCATTACTAACGGCAATATCAACAATATCAGGCATGATTTTAGATGGAATCAATGGACAAACTAGAGTTTTTTAAACGAGAAGATTGAAGCCTATTTAGCGATAGTCAGGATTTTGAATATCCTTTAGGCGGGCTTCCGGGCGCAAAAACCGATCCATTTGAGCTTCAAAGAATTGACGATTTTTTTGTAAATGACGAGGATTGGGATCATCCAAGGGATACAACAACGCCGTGCGTAGGGCTTGGATAACAGCTGAAGTAACGTTATACATAGAGCGTTGAAAGGTAATGCCCAATTGCACTAACATATCATCCTCGCCTCGACAATGCTGGTGATAGTAATCGAGCAAATATTGAGGCAGAAAATGATACATATCGTCCATCAATAGCGTAGGAGGAATCCCGGCTGTCCCGACGGGGAAAACATCGGCGTAGAGGATACCATAGTGAAACTCTTTTTGCTCCACTGGAACCTGATGAGCTTGAGCGTTGTAGGATTTTGTGCCCCGAAAGGGAGCGGTGCGATAAAAAACAGCTTCCACGTAGGGTAAGGCCGCTTCATAGAGCCAAGTAAAACCCTTTGATTTGGGAATGATTTCAAAACACTGACCACCAATATAAACATGGTGATAAATGGGACGACCGGCGATCGCAAAAATACCATTGACTAAAAAATTCATGGCATCGGGAACTCCCTTAAATCCGCCTTGATCATAAATGTCAGACATTTCAAAAAAGACGGGGGCCATTACTTCCCAAAATAATCCTAAGTTCGCGTAATAAGACAGTTGACGAACTTGCTCTAAAAAAATTTCTGGAAAAAGGTTATAAAGAGCTAACATGGGTAAGTTATTCTTAAAATAAGCTCTAATTGCCCTATCTGCATTGGCCTTATATTCCTCACTATCCAAATAAGCATCAAACTTCCCCATCCCCATATCTCGACCATGCCATAACATGGCTTGCATGCAGGCTTCTGCAAATTCCATATTGATGCGGTCATGCCAAAGATGGTGGAATAATTTGGGCATTTTATGGGTTTTACCCTTATCCATAAACTCCAACAATTCGGGATGGGCAGTGGCTTCTCCCCGCCAAATTCTTAGGTCTGCTGTCTCACCAGCATAGTGATTAGGTAACTCTAGATAGTCCTGGGGTAAGAAGTATTTGAAAAAAGGCAATGGGTTTAGGAAAACCCGCTCAGCAATATATAATAAATCTCGCCAATAAAAGTCCATAGGGACGGCATAGGCCTTATAAATGCCGATAATTTGCATTAAGTTTTCTGGAGTATCAGGCAACATTGAACCGCCTGCTTCCAGGCGATGAATAATATCTGAATAGGGATGCGTAGACGGTGGCAGTTTGGTCTCGATTATGGTGCTATTCATGGCTTGAGTGAGTTTTTAAAGGTTTGTTATTGATTATTGAAAAAGATGCCAAAGTTCGACCTTAACTGGAAGATGTGGCAGTAAATAGTTCAGCAATGGGTTGGATTGGTGGCGACTGATGCACGGCGATCGCCGGAGAAATGAGGTGATCCGTTGTGGTTGCTATCCATTGGAGTAGAAAATTGGGCTGAATCCCTAGTATGAAAATGATAAATGTCAGTACTAAAGCAGGGATATTTTCTGAGGGTAAAACCTTGGGATAGTAAGCAAGTTGGTTGTTGAGCTTGCCAAAACAGGTACGATTTAAAAGAATAACGAAATAAACGGCGGTTAAACCAGAAGCGAGGATGCAAAGTAGGGTAGGGATAGGAAATGAGGCGAAACTTCCCTGAAAGACAATAAATTCCGCCGCAAATCCGACTAATCCCGGAATCCCTGCACTGGCCATTCCGGCGGTGATTAAGAGGGCACTGGTGAGGGGCAAGCCCCGAATTGGATTCATTAAACCATTGAGGACTTCTAGATCTCGGGTGCCGGCTTTGCGCTCCACAATCCCGACCAAATGGAACAATAACGCCAAAATTAAGCCATGACTAATCATTTGCGCTACGGCTCCTAGAATACTGAGGGGGGTTCCCGCCGCCGCCGCCACTAGGATATAGCCCATGTGTCCGATGGAACTGTAGGCCACCATGCGTTTAATATCTTTTTGGGCGATCGCCGATAAGGCGCCATAGAGGACTGTGATTGTTCCCACGATCGCCAGACTGGGGGCGAATTGTGTCCAGCTATCCGGGAAAAGTTGCAAGCCAAAGCGAATCACTCCATAGGTTCCCAACTTAGCCAGAATACCGCCCAATAAAATAGCCGTGGCGGGGGACGCTTCGGTGTAGGCATCCGGTAGCCAGGTGTGGAGCGGCACCAGGGGAATCTTGATCCCAAACCCCACCAAAATTAAAGTCAGTAAAATGAGTTTAGCTGTATTCGAAAAGTCAGCGGTGATCGCCGGATTGTAATCAAAAGAACTATTGCCCCCCAAAAAGCCAATCCCCAGAAAAGCAACTAACACTAACAATCCAGAGAAAGCCGTATAGAGCAGAAACTTCATCGAAGCGTAGCCCCGTTTTTCTCCTCCCCAGATCGCAATCATCAAATAGAAGGGAATAAGCTCCAATTCATAGAAAATAATGAACAGCAAAAGATTCTCTGCCATTAACGCCCCGGAAATCCCGGCATTAATCAACAAAATTAAGGCGTAATAAAGTCGAGAACGGTCTAGGTTAGGGCCAATGCTATAAATCGCAATTCCCGTTAATAAGCCATTGAGAATAATCAGAGGTAAGGATAATCCATCAACGCCGAGGCTATAATTTAAGCCCAATTGGGGAATCCAAGGCAAATATTCCTGAAATTGAAACTGGGGATTGGTGAGGTCAAACTTGAATAGTAAATAAAGCGACCAGCACAGAGTCAGAACCGCAAAAAATTCCGTGAGTTGGCGTAGCCGTTTTGCCTCTAAATTGCCGGGATAAAAGGCAACAAGCAGGGAACCAAGGCTTGGCAGAAGTAATAGAAGAGTCAACATAGGGGTAATTTAATTAATCAAAAAAGGTAGTCTCGTGGTTTAGCCGAGGAGAGAGTAGCCCAGAAATGCACCGATTAAGGTCAGACCCAGCACAATGGAAAGCACGTAGAATTGAGTTTGACCCGACACATTATATTTAAGGCTCTGACCGCTAAAAACTGTCACCAAGCCCACTAAATTAATCAGCCCATCAATCACAACCGTATCAAACCAATTAATTAAGCGTGAAATAGTGTCCACAAAAGCCACAATAGTTGATTTGTAAAGTTGAGCGGTGTATAGATCGTAGGCAAAGAAGTTTTGAAGCACAGGCAAAGGAAGCTGAATGGGTTTGACAATACTCGGTGTCAGATAAATCACCGCCGAGGAGCCAATGCCCAGAACACTAGAGCCGAGTAACGCCAGGCTTAAATTCAGATTAATGGCGCTAAAACTGGGTAGTAAATGCCATTGAAATAGGATTAAAGGAAGATGTAGCGCGAATCCCACCATGATCACCATGGGTAATACCAATGCCCACAATCCTTCTGGCGATCGCCGGGTCATCGGTTTAGGTTGCCCCGCAAAAATCAAACAAAATCCTCGAGTAACATTAAAGGCTGTCAAGGCATTCACTACTAATAAAACTCCCACAAGTAGAGGCTGGTGAGCAGACAGGTTTTCAGTCAGTTTTAACCAAGCCCAAAAGCTACCAAAGGGAGGCAAGGCAATCAAGCCGGCAATGCCCACCAAGTAACTTAAACCAGAGATGGGACGACGGGCCCACAGACCTCCATACTGAGTGAGATCCTGGGTAATGTTATTTAAAATAATGCCGCCGACGACCATAACCAAGACCGCCATGGCGAGGGTATAGCTCAGAATGAGCTGTAGTGCGGTTGCCGTTTGCCCCGTGCCCACGGCAATGAAAACCAGACCCATGTAGGCACTGACCACGTAGGACAATGACCGCTTAATATCAATCTGGGCGATCGCAATCAAAGAGGCTCCGATCGCCGTCAGGGACCCAATCACCACCATTGTTTTTAACGCCACTGGGGATAGCACCAAAATAGGCTGAACCTTGACCAATACCCAAGCCCCCGTCGAGACTACCAAGGTATTACGTAGGATCGTTGCCGGAATTGGCCCTTCCATGGCTTCATCCAACCAGAGATGTAAGGGAAACTGGGCACATTTCCCCAAGGGACCAGCGATTAATGCCAAACAGAGAAGAGTGGCCCAGGTCGGGTCGAGGGACGTGGTCGCGGCCCACTGGGCGAGGTCATCAAAATTCCAACTCCCCGCTAGGGGCAACAATGCCACCACCCCCATCAATAGGATTAAGTCTCCCACCCGTTTCGTCAAAAACGCATCCCGCGCCCCTGTAACTACCAAGGATTGATTAAACCAATAGCCAATTAATAGGTAAGTTCCCAGGGTAAGAATTTCCAGAACAACATAACTAAAAAAGAGGGAATTACAAAGCACCAAAGTACAAAGCCCTGCTTCAAAAAGCGCCATTAAGGAAAAGAAACGCGCCCAGCCCCAATCCCGTTCTAGATAACCCACTGCATAAATTTGGGCGGCAAGGTTTAAGCCGGTGATCACCAGCAAAGCGGCCACATTGACCGTTGAAATTTTTAAATCCAAAGTAATGGTCAAATCCGCCGCTGTTAACCAGGGGAAAGATAGATCGATCGGGGGCAAGCGGTAAATATAGCTAAAAACCAAGAGGCTATGGATCAAGGCGATAAGGGTCATAGCAATGCCGATGTAACCCGCTGGCCTTGGCCCCGTTTGACGGATCAGCCCCGGAGACCACGGAATGGCAAACACTGCTCCGAGCAACGCATAGCAAGGCACTAGCCAGACAAATTGTGTCAGGGTTTCTAGCATTAATAGTTTCCTCTAGAGGTCCAAAATATTTCTGAGTAGAACCTTCAGCTCAGGCGACTCAGACGAAATTAAAAGACAACGCCGAAAAATTTTTATATCAAATTAGTCGCCATTATCTTATCGGAGATATCATAGAGCAAATTCAATCCCTATGCAATATTCATTTGTTTAAGTGAATGATAAGTTCGTCTAATGGTACCTAGGAACGAGGAAATAAACCGAGGGGAATCGCCAGGGTGGCAATCACCCGAACTCCAAACTCTTCTTCAAAAACAACCTTTTTATAATCTAAGTTCCAGAGTTCTAGCCCACAATCATCGTCAGCCTGGGTCGGCACGAGGTGGAGGTGGAGGGTTTGATATTCTGGGTCATATTTGCACTCAAAGTTTTGAATTGCGCCAATTTGCCGACGGTCTAGGGCGACGGCAAGGCGGAGAATCGCACTAATTTGGCGCACTGCTAGGCGATGAATTTCCGATAATTTGATGTAGGACTCATGGCGCTTTTTGGGTTTACTGCGGCGATGGTAGCGGGCAATATTGGCAATTAATTCCAATTCAATTTCGGTGTAGCCCAAAAATTCTGCATTGCGAATTAAATAATAGGAATGTTTGTGATGGGACGAGTGGCTAATGTAAATACCGCAATTGTGTAGGACCGCCGCCGCCCAGAGCCATTCCCGTTCCACGGGGCCCCATTGATGTAGAATGCCCTGGAGTTGATCAAAAAAGCTGAGGGCTAAGTCGGCAACCCGTTGTCCGTGGGGTAAATCCACCTGATATTTGCGGGCAATTTTGAAGACGCTCCGTTGACGAATTTCACTTTGAAAACGTAGGCGGTCTTCGATTAAGCCATGGGTTAACATCCAATCAACAATTACACCTTCCCGCAGAGCCCGTTCACAGATGGTTAGACTGTCGAGGTCTAGTAATGTCATTGCTTCGAGCAGGATCAGCGACCCCGCTAAAATAATTTCGGCGCGTCGGTCGGAGATACCGGGGATGGCAAACCGTTCAGCGTAGGGCAGGCTGGCAAAGGTTTTGACCCAGTCTCGCACTTCCTTACGGGTGATCTGATAGCCCTGGAGCGGGTTAGGCACATCTCGTTGTTTGCTCAAGGCGATGATGTTAGCCAGGGTTTCAATAGTGCCGGAGGTTCCGACTAATCGCACTGTTTCCCCTGGACCGAGGTGGGATTTAATTTCCTCAATGGGTCGCTCTAGCATGCCCTTGATATAGGCTCGCAAGATGGAAAACTCCGTCGGGCTAATGGGGTCACTGTGGATAAAATCCCGAGAGAGACGTACTGCCCCAATTTTTGTACTGCTCAAAAAACGGGGTTCCTGACTATCGGCGAGGATTAACTCCGTCGAACCGCCGCCAATATCAATGATGATGTGGGGATGTTGCTGGAAATTCATCCCTGAAAGGACGCCTAAATAAATTCGCCTTGCTTCTTCCTGTCCCGAAATCAGATTAACGGTTAAGCCAAGTTCTGCCTCAATCCGGGCTAAAAAGGCCTCGCCATTGGTGGCTTCGCGGGTGGCGCTCGTGGCCACGGCAAAAATATGATCCACTGCCAAACTTTCGGCTAAATCATTACAACGCTTAAGGGCGGCGATCGCCCGCTCCATGGCCGCGGGGGAGAGTTGATTGGTTTGAGGCAGGCGATCGCCAAGGCGAACCGTATCTTTTTCCCGAGCAACAATGGTGAAGGTGGAAAGTACAGGATCAATACGAACAATGACCATGTGAACTGAATTGGTGCCAATATCGATCGCCGCTAGCATACAGGGGTCAACCATTTTGGGGAAAAAAGCAGTCATGGCGTTTAGGGGCAAATGATAGGGGTTTGGTGGGGAAAGGCGTCCTTGGGATGGCATTATAGATATACCACTCGATTTCTTTTAGCGTTTACGACGGTCATTGTCACTATGGGATTTGCTGATTTATCCATTGCGGACATCGCAGCTGAGTATCAACTCCCTGTCCAGACAGTATTCCACCTCTGCGACCAATTGGGAGTAACCTATAAAAATCCACAGACTAATTTGGCATTAGAAGACGCTAAAGCAATTATTGCTCAAATTTTGGCTCAGTCGTCAGTGACGGGTGTCGGTGAACCTAATGCCTAATCAACTTGGAGTCTTATACGCTCGCTTGTCCTAGGACAGGCCGGGATATAAGCCTAAAAGAATTGGGACTTTGACCATTAAATTAAATTTTGTGCCATATCCATTCATTTATCTCAGGAGAACACTAGTGAAACGATTTTTTTGGGGAGCGATCGCCGCTGTCTTTTTCCTACTCCAGCTCGGAGTTGGCAATGCCAACGCGGTGGTATTGACCGAATCCACCTTGACAGTTCCTTTTGACGGAGCTAGTAAAACCACAACATTGACTTCCCAAGAGTTTGCTCGGGGCCAGAAAATCTTTGTGGATACATGTACTCAATGTCACCTCCAGGGCAAAACAAAAACCAATAACAATGTCAGTTTAGGGCTATCCGACCTAAGTAAGGCAGAACCTCCCCGCGATAACCTGGCGGCGATTGTGGATTATCTCAAACATCCCACCAGTTATGACGGAGAAGACGATTATTCCGAACTCCACCCGAACGTCACCCGGGCCGACATTTATCCTGAAATGCGGAACTTGACAGAAGATGACCTCTACGATGTTGCAGGTTATACCTTAATTGCACCCAAGCTAGATTCTCGCTGGGGCGGCACCATCTATTTCTAAGGGCTTACTTTGTAGCCAGTCCCCCTAGGTCTTCTGGACTTAGGGGGTTGTAAGTAGGTGAGCTTAAATATTTATAAAATCCCCCGTCCTGCGGACTTCCCCCTTATCAACCGGAGCTTTAGTGAGGAGGGCTAGGAGGGATAGAGTATAGAACCCATAATCAGTTTAATTGTAGTTACCTACTTGGTTAAATCAGCTTACTCTAACTGGATTCTAGGGTCTAACAATACATAGAGTAAGTCTGCTAACGTACTAAAAACAACCACCAAAACCCCATAGATAAAGGTCACGGCCATCACCACAGGCGTATCGTTTCGGTAAATGGATTCAATCATTAAGGCTCCAATTCCCGGCACCCGAAAAATCTGCTCCGTTACTAAGGCTCCGGTGAAAATCGCCGGAATATCGAGGGCGACTAAGGTGACAATGGGGATCAGTGTATTTCGCAATAAATGGTCTTTAATAACCCTAAATTTGCTTAATCCCTTGGCATGGGCGGTGCGGATATAGTCTTGCGGAAGTTCTTCTAGCGCCGCTGAGCGCACAAAGCGAAGTAGGACGGAACTTTGGTACAGCACCAAAACGGTAACGGGTAAAATTAATTGTTGTAGTTGCTCGCCTAAGCTATTCAGGCTGGTAACGGCGAGGGTACTATTGTAGACGTAGGGAAACCATTGTAATCGTACCGAAAAAAGCCAAAGGGCGACGAGTCCTGTGACAAAGGTTGGTAACGAGAAGCCGACGACGCTGAGGCTACTTAAACTTTCAGCCAGCCAATGATCTTTTTTGAAGGCAGTTAATAGTCCCAGGGGAATGGCGATCACCGCACTGATGGTATAAGCGGTTCCCATCAGTCCCAAGGTCGTGGGCAAACGTTGAACAATTAATTCTGATACTGGACTCCGACTGGTGAAGGAATAACCCAGATCGCCCCTGAGTAAAGACATCAGCCATTTCAGATACCGTAGGGGCAAGGGTTGGTCTAGCCCAAAGCTACGGCGTAAATTTTCCCGAATTTCTTCGGAAATAGCCGGATTTGAGGCTAATTCTCCCAAGGGATTCCCCGGTGCAAGGGCTAATAATGAAAAAAGCACTAGACTAATGGCCAATAAGGTAACAAGGGCGATCGCCAATCGCTTAAAAAAATACAAGACCATAAACCAATCAAGAGGGTGCAGAGTTGCTAACAGATTACTCTGAAGAAGATAAAATAGAAACCTAGTAGCCTTTCAATGTAGAGAGAATTTTTGCGGTGCTATCTTCACTCATTGCCGACTTTCGCATCATTTTTGAGCGTGACCCCGCCGCACGTAATTGGCTAGAAGTATTAGTCTGCTACCCCGGCTTACAAGCCCTGGCCATTCACCGATTTTCTCATTTTTTGTTTGGGCTCAATCTTCCCTTTATTCCTCGTTTTTTGTCCCACCTGGCCCGGTTTTTGACCGGCATCGAAATCCACCCCGGCGCCCAGATCGGCAAAGGTGTTTTTATTGACCATGGCATGGGGGTTGTTATCGGGGAAACCGCCATTATTGGTGATTTTTCGCTGATTTATCAAGGCGTTACCCTCGGTGGCACCGGCAAGGAAAGTGGTAAGCGCCATCCTACCCTGGGGGAAAATGTGGTGGTGGGAGCCGGAGCCAAAGTACTAGGTAATATTGAAGTCGGCAATAATGTCCGCATTGGAGCTGGTTCAGTTGTTTTGCGGAGTGTTCCCTCCGATTGCACCATTGTCGGAGTCCCCGGACGGATGATTCATCGCTCTGGCGTCAAAGTGAACCCCCTAGAGCATGGCAATTTACCCGACTCTGAAGCCACGGTGATTCGTTTACTCCTTGACCGCATCGAAAGCCTAGAGCGCCAGGTAGAAGAGTTACAAAGCCATCGTCAGCGCGACCTCGATTCCCAACGCACCTTAGTTTGTTCTGAATCCGTGATGGAACGCACTACTCCCCGGTGTCGATTAGGCGATCGGGAAATCGAAGAATTTTTGGGTGGAACACTCTAGCCCCCGAAACGCAAAATTGTCATGGCACAAAAACAGTGGCTCAAGCTCCCGTTTGTACTAAATGTATTGTTGATCGGTTTAGTATTTCGGGCGATCATTGCCTACTGGCTCCCCCTGGGTTTTGATGAAGGCTACTATTATCTCTACACTCAGCACCTAGATTGGAGTTATTTCGACCATCCGCTGATGGTTGCTCTGACAACGGGCTTTGGTCCTTGGCTGACGCAGTTCACCCATCCGTTTAGTCTGCGCCTCGGGGCGGTTCTTCTCTATAGCCTGAGTCTCTGGTTTTTGTACCAAACCAATTATAAATTATTTAATCCCAGAGCCGCCCAAATCACCTTGGTCTTAGCCTCTATCATCCCTATTTTCCAGGTGGGGTTTGGGGTTCTCACTCTGCCGGATAGTCCCTTGATTTTCTTTTGGTCCGTTGCTCTGTATTGGGGAGTAGAGGAATTTTTTTCGGATCAAAAGCCCTATCGTCCCAGCTATCGTCTAGTGGTGTTGGGGATTATCCTTGGCTTGGCCTGCTTGAGCAAATATCATGGTTTTCTGCTGGGATTTGCCTTTCTCGGCTTTTCTCTGAGCAGTCCACGCCATCGCTCTGCCCTAAGCTCGCCATTTTTTGCCCTCACTTGTTTACTGTTCCTGCTGACTCTATTTCCTTTGCTCTTTTGGAATAGTCAGCACGACTGGATTTCCTTCAAATTTCAGCTATTCCAGCGGTTTTCTCCCGGGGCAGAGTCAACTCCCTCCTCCTATTCCTTCCTCCAGGTGCTGGCGGTTTGGGGCACGGGCATTGGGCTTTTATTTCCGAGTCTGGGTATTCCGCTTTGGTGGGCCCTGGGCAAGGGTTTTTGGTGTCAGTTATCAAACCTGATCCGGTCGCCGGCAACGCCAATGATGCCTGGCGAAGATCTGCTACAGGAAAAACAGGCGTTTATCCTCTGGAGTGCTATCCCGCTAACCCTGGGGCTAACGCTTTTGGGCGGTAAAGAACAGATTTTAGTGACCTGGCCCATGCCGGGTTTTTGGAGTGCGGTTTTACTATTGGGGCTCTATGCCAGCCGCTGGGAGCAACTATCCCGACAAAGCGTTAAACGTTGGTTAGTCGGCTCGACCCTGGTGATCGCCAGCTTACTGTTATTGGTTTTATTACACATCAACAATGGCATGTTGCTCAAATCTAGCACCTCGGCTCTGGGCGGAGGATTTTTGGGCGCCACCGCCGACCCGGCTAACGAATTAATTGATATTAGACAACTCCGGCAAGGAGTGCGAAATTCTGCCCTCCTGACCGAGGCTCTGACCCAAGCGGATTTTATTTTCACCAATGCCTACTACCTCGGCGGATTGATTGATCTGGCCCTACGCCCACTCCATGCGATCCCCGTCACTTGTTTTAGCTACGACCAACGGGGGTTTTCGTTTTGGCCCAATTCAACCCAATGGCGGGGTAAAAATGCGCTTTACATCACGCTCCGACGCTTTCGAGAGATGCCAGAGCTAACGGAGGAATTTAGCTCGTTTTTTCAATCCTTTCGGGAACTTGGCAAGGTTGATATCAAACGTGGCGGCATTGTGGTGGAATCCTTTTATTTTTACCAAGCCAGCAATCTCTTAAAACCCTACCATCCAAGCCTTGATTCGGTTCAGTGAAGGACAAAAAAAATCCCCCGTATTTGGAGGATTTAAGCACAAAGAACCGACTTATTCTTTGTCGGTATCTGCTTTTTTATCGGCATTAGCTTTTTCGGTGGCGGCTTGGCTCTTGTCTCGCATACCATACTTACGCATGAAGCGGTCAACCCGACCTTCGGTGTCAATGATTTTCTGGGTACCGGTGTAGAAAGGATGGTTGCCTGACCAAACTTCCACGTTAATGACAGGTTTGGTGGAACCGACGGTTAAGACCAGCTCCCCGTTACACATAACCTTGGCATCGGGATACCAGGTAGGATGGATATCGGCTTTGGGCATAGTAGATTTCCTCGAAAATATCTAACGTTTGGAGTACTGAGGGGCTTTGCGGGCTTTGTGTAGACCGTATTTTTTCCGCTCTTTGGCGCGGGGGTCACGGGTCAAATAGCCTTCGGCTTTTAAGGGCTGGCGATTTTCGGGGGAAAGTTGGCAAAGGGCGCGAGCTACGCCAAGTTTGACGGCATCGGCTTGGCCGGTCAGTCCCCCCCCGGAGGCGTTGACCAAAATATTGTATTCATTCTCCAATCCCAAGGTTTCCAAGGGCGCTTTGATGCTCTGGAGGTAGTTGGCAATTTGGTTGAAGTAAATATTACCGGGCTTGCCGTTGACAGTGATTTCCCCAGGGCCAGGAACGAGACGGACTCTGGCGATCGCCTCTTTGCGACGGCCCGTCCCCCAATAGACAACTTTATTTTTGGTATCAGTAACTTGCATTAATTATCTCCCGTGGGAATCGTGTTAACAATCAGAGTTTCAGGGTTTTGAGCTTGGTGGGGATGGCTAGGGCCAGCGTAGACTTTCAGCTTGGTAAACAACTTACGCCCCAGGGAATTTTTGGGGAGCATACCCTTAATTGCTTTTTCAACAATCCGCTCGGGAATGCGAGCTTGTAGTTTATCAAAGGTTTCAATTTTCATCCCCCCCGGACGACCGGAATGGCGACGATAGAGTTTTTGTTCTCGTTTCCGGCCGGTGACCTCAATTTTTTCGGCATTGACAATAATGACAAAGTCACCGGTATCGATGTGGGGGGTAAAGGTCGGTTTATTTTTACCCCGTAAAATGGAGGCAACCTCCGTTGCTAGGCGACCCAGGCGTTGCTCTGAGGCATCAATGACATACCATTTGTGGTCTAGGGTATCGAGATTGGGAAGTATGGTTTTATTCATGGGATTAACAACTAAAAAATCTGAAGGAAAGAAAAAGCCCAGAGCTTAGCCTGAGTTAAAACAAAACAATGGTTGACTATCAAACCAAAGACTGGCAGGAAAGAGGTTTTCGGGATAGCCGACCCTCAAAAGGCAAAGCCCCCGAGCCGGCGCCGCATATTTGACCGCGTCTCGTTTTTCATTCATCCAAAGATCGGCAAACTGTTCTGGCGATCGCCGACCCGCGCCTACATCCACCAACACACCGACTAAAAGGCGAACCATGCCGTAGAGAAAGCCGCTGGCTTGAATTTCCAACTGGATCATGGGCCCTTTTCGATAGCATTCTGCACTCTGAACCTCTACCCAAGAATGGGGACGGTTAGACCCCGCCCGATGGAAGGCCGCCAGATGGTGTTTGCCAATTAAGGACATTAATGCCGTTTGAATCAAGCTTTCTTGTAGGGGGGCATGGTAGTAGTGCCAACTAAACTGACGTACAAACAAATTAGTCCATTGATCAGTATAGATTGTGTAGCGGTAGCGCCGCCAGCGCGCTGAAAAACGAGCGTGCCAGGTCGAGGGAACCGGCACCGATGCCCGGATAAAAATATCCTCCGGCAGTCGAGTATTCAGCACCACCGCCCAGCGATCCGGGGGAATAGGGGTATCCGAGAGGTCAAAATGAGCGACCTGGGCCGCCGCGTGGACTCCCGTATCTGTTCGCCCGGCCCCGTGTAGCGAGACTGGCTGACCGACAATGGCGGCGATCGCCGTTTCAATTTCTCCCTGCACCGAGCGTAGCTGAGGTTGCCGTTGCCAGCCATGGAAATCTGTGCCCACATACTGAATCAGTAGGGCAACACGATGGTGGACTGGGGAAGACAAACAGGTCACAACTAACGCTAACTCCCTCGCTTACATTAATTCGATAATAGCCATTTCTGCATTATCACCCCGACGACGGAGGGTCCGCACTACCCGGGTGTAGCCACCGTTGCGGTCTTTATACCGCTCATTAGCTTCGGCAAACAGAGCATGGACTAAACCCTTATCAAAGATGTAGCCCAGGGCCCGGCGTCGTGCCGCTAGAGAACCATCCTTGGCCAAGGTAATCATCCGTTCGACTTCAGATCTAACGGCCTTCGCTCTAGTTTTGGTCGTTTTTATTTGTCCATGGCGGAGTAGCTCCGTTGCCAAGGACCGCAAAAGTGCCTTGCGTTGGTCAGCGGGCTTACCCAGTAGAGGAACTCGACATCCGTGTCGCATGATCGTATCTCCTAAAAATTACATTGAAAAGTAGTATTGATTATCGATAAATGAGCCGTTAACGAGGAAGTATCAAAGCCTATGCCTTAGCCTTTTCTAAGGGCAAGGTAATTCCCAGGCGTTTTTGTAGTGCCTCAATTACCTCTTCCGCTGATTTTTGACCAAAGTTTTTGATCTCAAGCAGGTCTTCTTGGCTGTAATCCAGGAGATCTGCCACCGAATTGATCTGAGCTCGCTTCAGGCAATTGTAAGCTCGGACAGACAATTGGAGCTCCTCAATGGGAATTTGACTTTCCGGGTTAATTTCATCTTGATAATCACTTTGAGTCGTTTCCAACTCATTCAGGTCTTTTAAAGGGATAAAGAGCTCGGCAATAATCTCGGACGCTTCCGAAAGCGCTTCTCGGGGATGGACACTACCATTGGTCCAAATTTCCAGGGTTAAGCGGTCTTTAATGCCTAGTCCATCCAAGCGAAGTTCATCAACACTGTAATTAACCTTAGTGACGGGCATAAATACAGAATCAATCTGAAGAAAATCTAGGGACGATGTCTCATCCTTGCTTCGTTCAATGGCTCGGTAGCCCGTTCCCATTTCGACCCGAAATTCCATTTCCAACTTGGCACCCTCAACCAGCGTGGCGACGTATTGGTTTGGATCAATCACCTCCAATTCTGAAGGGACATCAAACTGTCCTGCGGTCACCGTCACGGGGCCAGTTGCCACCAAACGACCAATTTGAGGTTGATCAGAATAGCATTTGAAAATGACTTCTTTCATGTTGAGCATGATTTCCAAGACATCTTCTCTGACACCAGAAATTGTCGCAAATTCATGATTGACGCCAGCGATGCGGATCGCGGTAACCGCGGCACCCGGCAAATTAGACAACAAAACTCGTCTCAGGGCATTGCCGACGGTAATTCCCTGTCCCCGGTCTAGGGGTTCAAGAACAAATTTGCTGTACTGACTTTGATTTTTTTTAGTGGTGGATTCCACACACTCAATCTGAAACTGCGTCACAGTCGTGATCTCCCTTCTCTATCCTTACGTTGGCCCATGTCCGGTATCAATTAAGTATTGGTATCAACTGTCTGTCAATAAGGCGTCGATTCATGGTTCAACGACTGACCAGGAACGACAACACTATGATCAGAAGAATTGCTACACTCTCCGGCGTTTTGGCGGACGACATCCATTATGAGGAATGGGAGTCACATCTCGAATGACAGTAATTTCTAGCCCAGCACCCTGAAGAGCTCGGATAGCAGTTTCACGCCCTGCACCAGGACCGCTCACCATCACCTCGAGTTGTCTCATTCCCTGGTCAATAGCACGCCGAGCGGCGTTGTCAGCCGCTGTTTGAGCGGCGTAGGGAGTTCCTTTTTTGGCTCCTTTAAATCCACTAGACCCGGCCGATGCCCAGGAGATGACATCACCCCGGATATCAGAAATGGTGACGATAGTGTTGTTAAACGTTGATTGAATATGAGCGACACCACTGGGAACATTTTTTTTCTGTTTCTTGGGGCCGCTTTTCTTGGTTGGACGCGCCATAGTTGTAGCTCGAACTCTCTACTGAATAGAATTGCAATGGTAAAAGAATTATTTTTTGGCTGGAGTCTTTTTCTTCCCAGCAACGGTAACCCGACGTCCGCGACGAGTTCGTGCGTTGGTTCTAGTTCGTTGTCCCCGCACGGGTAATCCTTGACGATGACGACGGCCCCGATAGGTACCAATGTCGGCCAAACGCTTGATGTTCATTGCTTCCCAACGGCGCAAATCCCCTTCAATTTCGTAATTGGACTCAATATTGGTGCGAAGAAGTAAGGCCTCCTCGTCGGATAGGTCTTTAACCCGGGTATCGGGGTTGACTCCGGTTTCTGCTAAAATTTTGTGAGATCGTGAAAGACCAATTCCGTAGAGATAGGTGAGTGCTATTTCCACACGCTTATCTCGGGGCAGGTCAACACCAGCTATCCTCGCCACGTTATTTTTCCCTCTATCAGTTTGATTTAGTAGTAGTTGTTTAGACTCGTTTCAATGAAGGTTGATCGGCGTTCTAACCCTGACGCTGTTTATGCTTAGGGTTGGAACAAATAACCATCACACGACCACGTCGTCGGATGACGCGGCATTTATCGCACATTTTTTTGACGGAAGCTCTAACTTTCATGCCCACTCTTTGGCAACACTGCAAGCTTCTTATTATATCAATAAAATTATCTCTTGTCAGCTTTTTTTTGTGTTGTTAACACAATTGTCTGAAAGAGACCAATATTTTATGGGCTAGGCAAGGGTTATTTCTTATATTTGAGACGGTAGGTAATACGCCCCTTAGTCAGATCGTAGGGGGTGAGCTCTACTTTGACCCGGTCTCCCGGCAGAATTTTAATGTAGTTCCGGCGGATTTTGCCAGAAATATGCGCCAATACATTAAATCCATTATCTAGATCAACGCGGAACATCGCATTGGGAAGCGATTCTGTGACAGTTCCTTCCATTTCAATCAAATCTTGTTTAGACAATCCGTTCCTGACCTCCTAATATTTATTAAGACATGAAAAATAGACGGTATGAGAACCGTCTAAAAATATTTTAACAGACTTAGGCTTACTCCAGTGACCTTAGCCTTGGACCAGGTCTTGCAGAGATTGGGAAATTTCAGCCATCGGGCGATCGCCGTCTATGGAATGAAGTTTACCAATTTCCTCGTAAAAAGCAATCAATGGGGCTGTTTTTTGACGATACACTTCTAGGCGATGACGAATGGTTGCTTCGTTATCATCGCTTCGCCCCCGCAGGAGTAAGCGTTGGATGATCGCGTCATCGGAGACATGGAGGTTGATGACCCAGCCCACCTCTTGGTTAATCTCAGCCAAAAGTGTGTTTAAAAACTCCGCTTGGGATTGGTTGCGAGGGAAGCCGTCTAAAATCCAGCCGACTTGGGCATCGGTTTCACTGAGGCGTTCTTTGATCAAGTTTAGGATTAAGTCGTCAGGAACTAACTCACCTTTGTCCATGTAAACTTTGGCTTGTTCACCCAACGCCGATTGATCGGCGATCGCTTGGCGTAGTATATCTCCCGTGGAAATATGGGGAATCTTGAGATTTTCTGACAAGACTTGCGCTTGAGTCCCTTTGCCAGACCCGGGGGCACCCAAAAAAATCAATCCTTTTCCTTGTGTCATCAGCTTAGCTCGTTGAATAAGGGTGTTTGCAGACTTAATCTTGCTTGATCATGCCTTCGTAGCGTTGGGAAATCACGTAGGTTTGGATCTGTTTGGCGGTATCAATGGCAACCCCCACCAAGATCAATAATGAAGTCGCGCCGAATCCCTGAAAGGTAGTAACACCGGTTGCCCGCTCCACAAAAATAGGAACAGTGGCAAGAACACTCAAAAAGATAGCCCCCAAAAAGGTGAGACGATTCAACACACCTTCTAAGTATTCTTCTGTCTTTTTACCCGGACGAATACCGGGAATACTCGATCCCATTTTTTTGAGGTTTTTCGACATATCCTCTGGATTGACGATTAAGCTGGCGTAGAAGTAGCTAAAAAAGAAAATCATCAAAGAATAAACAATAGTATAGAGCCAGGTGCCCGGACGCAGGGCATTGCTTACTTCTACGAGGATCTGAGCGACGGAACTGAGGTCTTGATTATTGTTAAAGAAGCTAGCCAAGGACGAGGGCAAAATCAACACCGCCGAGGCAAAAATAATCGGCATAACCCCACCCTGATTTAGGCGTAGCGGTAAGTAGCTAGAGCGTTCTCGATAGACTCGTTTACCGACCTGGCGACGGGCAGAAATAATGGGGATGCGACGGGTGCCCTCTTGGACAAAGACAATGCCGACAATCATCACCAAAAAGACCAACAAAAGTAAAACAACTTGGGTAATGGCTTGGCGTCCACCGGTTTGAGCGTAGTCGATGGTATTGCCCAGGGTTCGAGGCAACGTCGCCACAATATTCACAAAAATAAGTAATGAGGCACCATTACCAATGCCCCGCTCTGTCAGCAGTTCTGAAATCCACATGACAAACATGGAGCCTGCGGTCAGGGCTAACACCGTTTGCACAATGAAAAGAGGCCCATAGTTGAGGGCGTAGGGACGAAGCAGGCCCACCGTTAGACCGACACTTTGGATAATGGCCCATCCCAGGGCAACGTAGCGACTGTATTGAGAAATTTTGCGTCGTCCGGCTTCCCCTTCATTTTTTTGCAAATCTTCTAGGGCAGGAACCGCCGCTGTCAACAGTTGCATGATGATCGAGGCATTGATATAGGGCAAAATACCCAACGCGAAAATACCGAGGGTGGAAATCCCACCACCGGTAAAAATGTCTAAAAATCCTAGTACGGAATTAGAGGTCATTGCCTGGGTAAAGGCCTGCCGGTCAATGTCTGGTACGGGGATAAAAATGCCCACACGTACCAGCACTAATAATCCAATTGTGATCAGCAAACGGCTGCGGAGTCCTGCGGCCTGAGCCATTTGCAGGAATGTTTCCTGCGCGCTGGGAGCTTTATCTCGACTAACAACCATTGTTTTTTAACCCGCGATTTTGTTATCAGTTTTTGCTTAAGGATGAGTCTATTATCGCCAACCAAGAGCAAAAAGTGATGCCAAGGCCTGGCGCGAACTAGGGAGACGGTAGACTATTCGCTGACAACAGTCCCACCGGCGGCTTCAATTTTGGCCTGTGCACCGGCAGTACAAGCGGCTTTTACCACCAGAGCTACGGATAATTCTCCATGGCCGAGGAGTTTTAGTGGCCCGTCGTTGGAGGTGACAATGCCCGCCTGCATCAAACTTTCTAGGGTGACCTCAGTGCCCGCGGGCAGATCGGCTAATTTACCGACATTGATCACCGTATAGTACTTAGGATTGTAGAGGGGAAAATGCTTGAGTTTCGGTAAGCGACGATAGAGGGGCATTTGTCCCCCTTCAAAGCCGGCCTTGGTTCCGGTTCCCGACCGGGATTTTTGACCCCGCATCCCAAAGCCACAGCTTGCGCCTTGACCGGCGGCAATGCCGCGACCGACGCGACGACGGCGTTTTTTTGACCCATCTTTAGGGCTAAGTTCACTTAAAAGCATGGTGGTTGATGGATGATTCCAAATAGGTAAAATGTGAAACAGCGATCGCCGGAATATTAGGTATATAAATGTTCAATGGATACGCCCCGTTCCTCGGCTACTTCGGCAAAGGTCCGGAGAGTTTCTAGGGCATTGACGGCGGCCCGGGCGTTGTTGAGCGGATTGTTGGAGCCGAGTTGTTTCGCCAAAATATTTTTAACCCCGGCTAATTCCAAAACCGTTCTCACGGCTCCCCCGGCAATTACCCCGGTTCCAGGAGCGGCGGGGCGAATAAAGACCTTGGCGCCGCCGGATACCCCATTGGAAATGTGGGTAATGGAGTTTGATTTGGTTAAGGGCACATCAATGAGCTGCTTTTTGCCATCGGCAACGCCTTTTTTGACGGCACCAATCACATCTCCCGCTTTGCCGACGCCGACGCCGACTTGGCCACTTTCATTGCCAACAACGACGATGGCCCGAAAGCTGAGTTTTTTACCCCCTTTGACCACTTTACTAACCCGGCGGATTTGAATGACCCGCTCTTGCCAATTTGTTTCTTGGGCCTTCGTGCGGCTAGTTTTACGACGCTTTGCCATAATTTCTCCCCTATAGAATTTGAATTTTTATTAGAAATTTAAGCCAGCTTCCCGGGCCGCATCGGCTAGGGCTTTGACACGACCATGGTACAGACTACCGCCCCGGTCAAATACAACTTTTTCAACCCCGTTGGCGATCGCCCGTTGGGCCAGCAGTTTACCAACGGCGATCGAGGCATCACAGTTTGCGGTGGATTCCAATTCAGTTTTAATGTCAGGATCTAGGGTCGATGCAGCGGCTAGGGTATGTTGAGCCACATCATCAATCACCTGGGCATAGATGTGAGAATTAGAGCGAAAAACCGCTAACCGAGGCCGCTCGGGGGTACCAGAAATTGCTTTGCGAATCCGTCGATGACGACGTTGAACAGAAAGTTTGCGTGAGTGTTTCATAGATTATTTCTTCCCGGTCTTACCAGCTTTACGACGAACAAATTCCCCTTGGTAGCGAATTCCTTTACCTTTGTAGGGTTCAGGGGGCCGAACCGAACGAATTTTGGCGGCAATATTGCCTACCAGCTCTTTATCAATGCCACTGACAATGACTTGAGTGTTATTTTCAACGGCGACTTGAATTCCCTCCGGCATCAGCATCTCAACGGGCTTACTATACCCCACGTTAAGAGTCAGTTTAGTGCCTTGGGCCTGGGCCCGATAGCCGACCCCTTGAATATCAAGACGGCGTTCAAAGCCTTGGGATACACCATCAACCATGTTAGACACTAGAGTCCGAACCAGGCCGTGGCGTTCCCGTGCTGTGCGGGATTCGTCTTGACGAGAGACCGTTAAAATATCTCCCGACTTTTCTAGGATTACTTTCTCGGGAAGTTGCCGTGCTAGGGTTCCCTTAGGTCCTTTGACTGTCAAGTGTAACGAATTAATCTCAACCGTTACCTTGGCTGGAATTGCAATAGGACGTTTGCCAATACGAGACATAAGCAGTTCTGTAGATGTAAAAGTTTAGAAGAATGGAGAAGCGGTAGCCATCGACCTATGATTACCAGATGTAACAAAGAATTTCACCGCCGATCCCCTGACGACGGGCGTCTCTATCCGTCATGATTCCCTGGGACGTAGACACAATGGCAATACCAATGCCGCCTAACACCCGAGGGATATTTTTGGAGGGAGAATATACCCGTAACCCCGGTTTACTGACTCGTTTGAGGGTATTGATCAGAGGTTGTCGGCTCTTGCCTTTATATTTGAGGGTCAAAACCAGTAACTTTTTAACTCCCTCTCCCACTTCGGTGTAATCCTCAATGAATCCCTCGCTTTTAAGAACTTGGGCGATGCTTCGTGTCATCTTGGTTGTGGGCACTTCAGTCGTCGTGTGTCTCACTGCACAGGCATTGCGGATGCGAGTGAGCATATCGGATATCGTGTCGTTTGATGCCATTATTCCTTACGTTGATACTCCTAATGGATTCTTTTGCAGTGATTCGTAATTACTAGGTGATAATTACGGTAACTCCTAGACATGGTTTTATGGGGTTCTAAAGGGCATTCCCATGGCCTTTAGCAGGGAACGACCTTCTTCGTCGGTTTTAGCGGTGGTAATAATCGAAACGTCCATTCCTCGAATTTGATCGATTGTGTCGTAATCGATTTCAGGAAAAATAAGTTGCTCCCGAATCCCTAGGCTGTAATTACCTCGTCCATCAAAACTATTTGGACTAATACCCCGAAAATCTCGAATTCGGGGCAGAGCTAAATTAATTAAACGGTCTAGGAAAGCATACATCCGGTCTGAACGGAGTGTCACCATGACGCCCACGGGCATTCCTTCGCGAATTTTAAAACCGGCGATCGCCTTACGGGCGCGGGTAACCACGGGTTTTTGTCCTGTGATTGTGGCCAATTCCGTGAGGGACGACTCTAATGCCTTCGCATTTTGAGACGCTTCTCCGAGGCCTCGGTTAACAGTCACTTTGATTACCTTGGGAATTTGGTGAATGTTAGTGTAACCAAACTCCTCTCTGAGCTTGGGCAGAATCGTTTCTTGGTAAATGGTTTTTAGTCGTTGTGCCATGGCTTTTGGATGGATCTCTGGGCTTGGTCAGAGCATAAATTGATAATCAAACATAGGTGGCTAAGGATTGACTACTTGTCAAGAATTTCGCCTGTTTTCTTTAACATACGGACTTTACGGCCATCATCAGTAAAGGTATAGCAAATACGACTCGCCACTTTTTCCTTAACTGAATACAGCATGACCTTAGAACTATGCAGGGGAGATTCGTAGGTGGTAATTTGACCGGACTCTCCATCCTGTTGGGGCTTGACGTGCTTAGTACGAATGTTTACTCCCTTGACTACCACTTGGCTATCGCCAGGAAGAGTCCGCAGGACTTCACCGACCTTACCTTTGTCTTTGCCGGAGATGATTTGGACCGTGTCTCCTTTTTTGACGTGCATTTTGTAACGCAGAGGAGCTTTTTTGGGCTTACTCATTAGAGAACCTCCGGTGCGAGGGAAACAATTTTAGTAAAGTTGTTGTCCCGCAGTTCTCGAGCGACGGGGCCGAATACCCGAGTTCCCTTGGGATTTCCTTCATTATTAATAATAACGGCGGCATTGTCGTCAAAACGAATGGTCATACCACTGTCTCGACGCAGAGGTTGCTTGGTGCGGACGATGACCGCTCTTACAACATCGGACTTTTTGATGGGCATATTGGGAATAGCATCTTTGACAACGGCGATAATTTGGTCGCCGATACTGCCGTAGGTACAGTTCCCTGTTCCCAGAACGCGAAGACACATGAGCTTTCTAGCGCCACTGTTGTCTGCGACATTGAGGTAGGTTTGTTGTTGAATCACAGCGATTTCCAGGGGGTAAAACTAAGATTGATGGCTCATGATTTCAGTCACTGTCCAGCGCTTGGTTTTGCTCAGGGGACGGGTTTCTTGAATCCGCACCCGATCGCCTTCTTGGCACTGGTTTTCTTGATCGTGAGCTTTGAATTTTTTGGTTTTGACGACAATTTTGCCGTATTTAGGATGGGGAGAGCGGTTTTCCACAGCAACAACCACGGTTTTATCCATTTTGTTACTAATGACCATTCCCACACGCTCTTTAATAGCCATAGGGGTTAATCTTCCTCAGATGCAGGGGCGGTAAGTTGACGCTCACGCTCAACGGTGAGTAATTGGGCTAAGCGATGGCGGGTGTGTTTGAATAAATGGTTTTTTTCCAAACGACGGGTCGCCTGCTGAAAACGTAGTTCAAAGAGCCTGCGCTTTGAAGCTAGGATTTCCTCCGCCAAGGCATCATCACTGAGCTCTCTAACATCGGCAATTTTAGGGAGGGGCATGATTTAAATGTACTCCACTTCACGGGTAATAAATTTAGTTTTGATGGGGAGCTTTTGAGCGGCTAAACGCATCGCTTCCCGAGCGACTTCCTCGGTAACGCCATCTAACTCGAACATAATGCGTCCGGGCTTGACGACGGCGACCCAAAACTCAGGGGAGCCTTTACCGGATCCCATCCGGGTTTCCGCTGGGCGCATGGTGACCGGCTTGTCGGGAAAAATACGAATCCAGATTTTCCCCCCCCGTTTGATATAACGGGTCATGGCACGACGGGCGGCTTCGATTTGCCGGGAAGTAATCCAGCAAGGTTCCGTCGCTTGTAGGGCGAAATCACCAAAGTTTAGGGTGCTACCCCGCTCGGCGAGACCCCGCATTCGTCCGCGCTGTTGTTTACGGAATTTAGTTCTTCTGGGACTTAACATGATCAATCAAGTATTAGTTATTGAGTGGAGAATTGAATAGGGGAGACGTGGTAGTATCTCGTCCATTAATTCCTATTCCCTATCCCCGGAACGGTCTTCAAACTGTTGGCGACGAGACTTATTGCGTCGAGGCTGGCTCGGTGCCGGAGTTCCGGGAAGGTTATCTTGCCCAGGAATAATTTCTCCTTTAAAGATCCAAACCTTGATCCCTAAAATACCGTAGGTAGTTTTGGCGGTGCGGTAGGAGTAATCAATATCAGCCCTGAGGGTGTGCAAAGGCACACGTCCTTCACGAACCCACTCAGTCCGGGCAATTTCTGCACCATTGAGTCGCCCACTCACTTGAATTTTGATGCCCTTGACCTCAGCCCGTTGGGCCCGCTGAATTGCTTGGCGAACAACCCGACGGAATGAGACCCGACGTTCAAGCTGTTGGCCAATATATTCGGCCATCAAGGCGGCATCGGCATCGACCCGGGCAACTTCAATGACGTTGATCCGAATTTGACGAGTTCCACCGAGGGCGACTTGGAGCCCCTGGCGCAGTTGTTCAATGCCAGAACCACCGCGACCCACAACTACCCCAGGTCTAGCGGTGTGGATACCAAGTTCAATTTGGTCGGCTTTGCGTTCAATGCGAATGTCCGCAATCCCCGCATTACTTAGATTTTTTTCGACGTATTGCCGAATTTTAAAATCTTCTTGCAATAGTTCGGGGTAACGCTTCGGATCGGCATACCAACGGGAAAGGTGTTCCTTGGTAATCCCGAGCCGAAAGCCTACTGGATGTATTTTTTGTCCCATTGTTTCAGTTGCCTTGCAAGTAAACGGTTTAGCTTAGTTTTTTGTCAGTTCCGGTGCAACGGCAACCGTAATGTGACAAGTGGGTTTGCGAATCTGGTAGGCTCGACCTTGAGCCCGGGGACGAAAGCGCTTCAGGGTGGGGCCTCCATCGGCAAAGGCTTGGCTAACGACCAGGGTCGTAGGGTCTAATCCGTCATTGTGCTCCGCGTTCGCTACGGCAGAACGAAGGGCTTTGAGGATCGGATCGCAGGCCTTGTAGGGCATGAACTCTAGAATGATCAACGCTTCTCGGTAAGAGCGTCCCCGAATTTGATCGAGCACACGACGAACTTTATAGGGTGACATTCGTACGTAGCGGGCGATCGCCTTGGATTCGGCTAACGTATTTATCGCCATAGCAATTTGACCTCGTGACTTATTTTCGACCAGCTTTTTTGTCGCTCTTAGAATGACTTCTAAAGCTACGGGTAGGAGCAAATTCTCCTAATTTGTGACCCACCATTTGTTCGGAAACAAAGACAGGTACATGTTGTTTGCCGTTGTGAACGGCGATGGTATGCCCGACCATTTCCGGCAAAATTGTAGATGCCCTAGACCAGGTTTTGATGACTTGTTTTTCACCTTTGGCGTTAAGCTTTTCAACTTTTTTAAGGAGATGCTCGGCGACAAACGGTCCTTTTTTGAGAGAACGACCCATAATTTAATCCAGATAGTGGAATGAAACCAGTAAAAAGAGTCTCTATTTGGTGCGGCGACGCACAATCAGAGAACTGCTCCGCTTTTTCTTGTTGCGGGTTTTGGCACCCAAGGTCGGTTTGCCCCAAGGGGTAACCGGGCCCGAACGTCCGATGGGAGCTCTTCCTTCACCACCACCATGGGGGTGATCCACCGGGTTCATCACACTTCCACGAACATGGGGGCGTTTACCCAAGTGACGAGTTCGTCCGGCTTTACCCAGGGTTAGGTTACGAAAATCGGCATTGCCGACTCGGCCGAGCGTGGCGTAGCATTCTTTGCGAACCATGCGGACTTCTTTGGAAGGAAGCTTGATGGTGACGTAGTCGCCTTCCTTAGCCACGACCTGAGCGAAGGCACCGGCGGAGCGGACCATTTGTCCGCCTTTTCCAGCAATCAGCTCAACGTTATGGATTTCACTACCGAGGGGAATACGGCTCAAGGGTAGGGCATTGCCCACTTCAAAGGGCGCATCCTCGCCAGCAATAATCGTGGTGCCGACGGCTAAACCGGCGGGGGCGAGAATATAGCGTTTCTCGCCATCGGTATAAAAAAGCAAAGCAAGACGAGCATTGCGGTTGGGGTCGTACTCGATCGCCGCTACTTTAGCGGGAATATCGCGTTTATTGCGACGAAAATCGACGATCCGATAGAGTTGTTTGTGTCCACCACCCCGGTGGCGGCTCGTGATTACCCCCCGGTTGTTACGACCTTTGTGGTCATGGCGGTTGGTGGTCAGAGATTTTTCCGGCTTACTCTTGGTGATCTCCGCAAAGTCGGAGACGCTCGCCTGCCGAGTTCCCGGAGTCATTGGCCGATAGGAACGGATACCCATAATGTTTCTTAATACGCTAATCGGTTCAGTTGACGTTAGACATCAGGGAAAAGACTAATGGAGTCTCCTTCCTGGAGCGTGACGATCGCCCGCTTAAATTGGGGTTTGTATCCGAGGAAACGTCCGACCCGCTTCGTTTTACGGGGAGGGCGAGCGGTATTGACCTTGGTTACTTTGACATCAAACAAAAGTTCAATGGCGGTTTTGATTTCTGGCTTGGTGGCCTTGGGCAAAACATCGAAGGTATATTTGTTGTCTTCGAGGAGCAGGGTCGCTTTCTCGGTGACAATGGGCTTGACGATTAAGTCAGCTAAGTTGCGGGGATCGGGTCTAGTCACTGTATACCTCCTGGAGTTGATCAAGGGCGTCCGCCGTAGCAACAATCGTATCGGCAACGAGAATGTCGTAGATATTAAGAGTGTCAGCTCTCAGGACCTTGAGATAGGGGATATTACGCGCTGAAAGATAAATATTTTCCGGGACTTCCGTCAAAATCAATAGCGCCCGTTTATTTTCCGTGGCTCCCCAGCGAGTCAGCGCCGATGCCAGCTCCTTGGTTTTGGGTTGACTGAACTGATCCACAAAGGATTCAACGATGACCATTTTTTCGCTCTGGGCGGTGATCGCCGTCCGTAGGGCCAAGCGACGTTCCTTGCGGTTCATTTTGGTGCTGTAGTCTCGGGGTTTGGGCCCAAAAATCACACCACCACCCCGCCATAATGGCGATCGAATCGAACCGGCTCGGGCTCGTCCTGTTCCCTTTTGTTTCCAGGGCTTACGTCCCCCGCCTCGAACTTCTGCTCGAGTCTTGGCGCTAGCATTGCCTTGGCGAGCATTATTTTGCTGACGGACTAGGGCACGATGGACAATATGAGTAGCATTTTCATCTTTTGCCACTTTGAGAGTTAGGGTGGCTTCTCCCACCTCCTCTCCCTGCCAATTTTTTACGACACAGTTAACCATAATTCTTTCCGTTAATCAGACGTGGATGATCAGAACTTTATTTACGACCTACTTTTTTGGTCGGAGTAACGCTGAGCAGGGTGCCTGGCTTACCCGGTAATGCGCCCTTAATCAGCAATAGGTTCCGTTCTAGATCAACCCTGACAACGGTTAAGCGACGAATCGTCACCTGGCTAGCACCGTAGTGCCCCGCCATCCGTTTTCCGGGATAGACCCGACCTGGGGTGGTACCAGCTCCCGTCGAACCGGGCAAGCGGTGATTCTTTGAACCGTGGGTCATGTTGCCCCGCTTAAAGTTATGGCGCTTTTGATAGCCCGCGAAGCCACGACCGATGGTTTTACCGGCAACATCCACCAGGTCGCCAGCCCCAAAAATATCGGCGGTGATGGCTTGACCCAGCTCGTAGCTAGAGACATCATCCAGGCGATACTCTTGCAAGTGACGCACCGGAGACGAGTTGGATTTTTGCAAATGTCCAAGTTCGGGCTTACTGAGAGCCTTTTCTTTGACATCAAGAAAGCCAATTTGGATAGACGTGTATCCATCGGTTTCAGGCGTTTTTACTTGGGTAACAGGACAGGGCCCCGCTTGAACCACTGTCACAGGGATTGCAATCCCCAATTCTGGATCAAAAATCTGGGTCATGCCCAGTTTTGTCCCTAAGATGCCGATAGACACGCTTAACCCTCAACTTAGATTAAATATAGAGAACAAAAAAGCTCAACAAGCCGAATTCGGGAAAACGAATAATCCCGGTCAGGTTCATGAATAATTCAAGAATTGAGCTGGTGGTTAAGACTTGCCTTAACCAGTCGCCGACGTTTGCTAGTGGTAGGGAGAGTTAGTCCTACATGGCGATCGGGGCGGATGTGCCGTCATTCCTGTCAGACTTAAGAAAATGTTTTCTCAGTATCTTTGAGGGGCACGTGGGCGAGAAAGGATGAAGAAAAATTATTCTAACTAAATTCTTTTTAGCCGCAGTTAACAATCATAACGTCCCAGCCGCTTTGTGTCAATTGTAAATCTTGAACTAAAAACCCTGCTATCCTGGCCAAAACTATTTTTCGGGCAACGGCATGAGTGACTTATCCCCCAGGCTGAGGATTTCTGGGTTCCAATGGGCGATCGCCATCGTCTTTGCTTTTTCACTTTCTCTGCGATTTTGGCATTTAGACCAATTCAATGCCTTGGTTTTTGATGAAGTTTACTACGCCAAATTTGCCAATGATTATTGGTTGGGCAAGCCTTTTTTTCCATCTCATCCTCCGTTAAGTCATTACCTCATTGCCGTGGGTATGGGCATCGGCTCCTTGTTTCCCGCTAGCCCGGATACCTTAAATGAACTAACGGGGTCTTTACGGTCTACCTGGAGTTATCGTTGGCTCAATGCCCTGGTCGGTTCTACCATTCCCCTACTGGTGGGGGCAATCGCCTATCTACTGACACGGCGGCGACGTTTAACGCTGTTGGTGATGGTCTTAGCGGCTCTGGATGGTCTGTATTTGGTAGAGTCGCGCTACGCCCTGAATAATATTTATTTGATTTTTTTTGGATTACTCGGGCATATTTGCCTTCTAAACTATCTACGGCAAGGAAAAATCTGGCAATTAGCCCTGACGGGTATTTCTCTCGGCTGTGCAGGCAGTGTCAAATGGAATGGCTTTGCCTTTTTGTTAGCGGTCTATCTCCTCTGGCTAGGAGTCTGGGCGTTAAAATTTCGGCGCAAAGAAACATTCTTTGCTTCGGGTCTTTTGGGACGACTCCAGCGGATTTCGCCTCTCCAGGCTTTACTCTATCTCGTCATTTTACCGCTACTGACCTACAGCCTACTTTGGATTCCCCATCTGATCATGAATCCTGAGTACGCCTCTTTAAACGGATTTTGGCGGATTCAGGTGGAAACCTGGCAATATCATCAACGCATCGGCAACACTCCAGACGTGCATCCCTACTGTTCACCCTGGTATAGCTGGCTCGTTCTTTGGCGGCCAGTCGCCTACTATTACCAAACCACTCGCTACGGGGTTATTTATGATGTTCATAGTATGGCAAACCCAATTTTGCTCTGGTTGTCATCCGGATCAATGCTGATTTTAGCCGGTTCAGTGCTGGGAAATTGGCGGCGGCAGGACCGCCCAGAACATTTTTTGCGGGAAATGAGTATGTATATTGGCGTGAATTATTTAGTAAATCTTTTGCCCTGGTTAAAGATTAGTCGTTGCACATTTTTTTATCACTATATGCCCGCCTACCTCTTCAGTTGGTTCGCTCTAGCGTTGATTTTGGAGCGTTTACTCGCCAGTCACCAACATTTGGCGCGGATTATCGGTTTAACGGCCTTGGGTCTGATTAGTTTTGGCTTTATATTCTGGTTGCCGCTCTTTTTGGGCTTACCGCTGACTCCCCAAGCCTTTTCATTGCGGATGTTATTACGGAGTTGGATATGACCCAGGTTGTGATCGTTGGCGCGGGAGTCATAGGGGCGGCGATCGCCTACGAATTGAGTGCAATATCAGGATTAAACATTGCCCTGGTGGATGCCCAGGAACCGGGACAAGGCTCAACGGGCGCGGCCCTGGGAGTTTTGATGGGGGTGATTAGCCGTAAAACCAAAGGGCGAGCCTGGGCTCTGCGGCAGAAAAGTTTAGAGCGATTAGAAACCTTAATTCCAGAACTCGAGGCTCTAACCCAACAGACGATTGCCGTCAATCGTCAAGGTATTTTGCTACTCCAGAGTTCAGACGAAGATTTTACGCCCTGGCAACGACTGCAAGCCTTACGCCAAAGCCAAGGCTATCCCTTGGAACTGTGGGACTTAGCCATGGTCAAAAAACACTGTCCCCAGGTCAGTGCCATTCCCCTCGGTGGGGCCATTTATTCTCCCCGTGACCGACAGATCGATCCCCGCACCTTTACCCAAGCCTTGGTGTTAGCGGCTCAAATGCGGGGTGTTCATACCCATTTTGGACTGGAGGTTCTGGGTCTGGCCCCAACAGGAGAGAAAAAATATTTACTCCCGACAACCCAGGGTTCCCTTGAGGCCAAAATCGTGATTATTAGCGCCGGGTTAGGATCTAGTCAGCTAACTTCAGTCATTCAACTCCAGCCCGTGACCGGCCAAGCCCTAGAAGTAAGACTCGATCAACCCCTAGGATTAGCCGAATTTCAACCCGTTTTGAGCTATCACGATATTCATCTAGTTCCCCTCAGTGGAGGACATTATTGGATTGGAGCCACGGTGGAATTTCCCACAAACCCGGCAAACTTCCTTCCAGATCCCTTGCTTAGAGATTCCCTCTGGCAAACCGTGATTACCACCTACCCAGGCCTAGCCCAAGCGCAGATTGTCCGCACCTGGAGTGGACAGCGACCGCGCCCTGACGGAGAATCGGCTCCAGTCATACGCCCCTTAGCGGAGCATCCTGGGGTCTTGCTAGCCACCGGACATTACCGAAATGGAGTACTATTGGCTCCCGCCACTGCCCTGGTGGTCAAAGACTGGGTTATATCGATGCTTTAGTTATTATTCTTCATAGTATTCGGGCATTTTTTCCCGTCGCGTTTCAGGAATATTAACCCGAGGGGGATTGTAGGGTTCGGGTTCGCTGTCGTCCCAAACATCGCCTTCGTAGTCGTTGTAGTCTTCTTCTTGGTAATCGTAGTTAGTCGTCGGAACCTGAGTTTCTAGGCTCGCTTCACCCCAATTGTCAGTTTCGTAGTCGTCCTCTTCGTAGCGGCTGACCTCTGCCTGACGGCGAAGGGGCGGAACAGGGCGAGTTTCTTGCCAATCGTCTTCGTGCCAGCGTTCATCAGCGACGGGTTCGGGTTGACGCACTTGAACTGGAGTTCTGACGGGGATACCACTGCCCAATTGATTTTCGGGACGAGTGGTGGGCGGATAGTAAATCTCTTCTTGATCCCGTTCCCAGGCGGGACGACCAATGCCAAGACGTTCTAAAATGCCAACGGTAAGCTGACTGAGGCGTTCTTCGGCTCCTTCAAACACGATTAGGCGGTTAGGACCACTGCTCACCACCTCCTCCATGGACAGCTCGTAGGTGCTGATTAGTTGGTCGGGGATTTGAGGAAACCCCAGGGAGGAAATAATGATGGAGGAGACTTTGCCATTGTCGAGATTAAACTGGAAATCTCTGACCCGACCGAGGGGCTCGCCGGTTTCGGTAATCACTTCGCTATTGATCAGGGTAGTGTAGACATCGATATCTACGGTTTCAAAAATATCTTCATCTTCGACTAGCACCACATCTCCGGTCTGGCAGATGCGGTTCAGGTAAATATACTGAGGCATCCCCGACAGGGATAGCGCATTATCCCGCAGACCTAGGGCAACGATTTCCCGTTGGTCAATATCGACTAAAACATCTTTAACAACACCCAACTTCCGGCCGGTGTTGCGGGCAATGACCTGAGTGTTAATGAATTCGTTTCTGAGGCGGATGTTATCGATAGTCATTTTATTTAGGCGATCGCCGTTCTAACGGAAGGTCAAATCGGGACACATGGAATAGTAAAGGTAAAATCATTGTAGCGAATCTCTTAACATTTCCCGTGCATAAGGGGCATTGAGGGAAATTTCCTCACCCAAGTGGGGGGTCTACAAGCCCTAGGCGTTTTAAGTCGTGGTTAGGGTGTGCGAATCTGCACAATGGCTTTTTGAATCCGTTTTTTGAGGGCTGTGTCTTTCTGGGCCGCTTCGGTAATGGCATTGAATTGGGCGGCGGTGAGTCCGGTGGCTAGCGCGACTTTTTTAGATTCATTACAAAAATTGACGGCGACCACCTGGGCCTCCCGGGGGAGCTGTTTGATGGTCTCTTTTTGGTTGCAGGAGATCTGAGACGGGATGCGGCCAATGATCTCCTGAATTTTGCTGTAGGCGATTTTTCGTTTGACTTCAATGTCTAATACCGCCTGGGCATATTGATTTATTTGATTTTGGTTAAAATCTTGGGTATGGGCTCGTTGGCTAAATACAATGGGGGCGGGTCGCCAGTTCACTTCTGGGATGACTCCACCCAAAATCCCTAAAATAGCAAGGGAATTAGCAATAAAAAATCGACTCAGAACTTTGTTCAAGTCGTTTAAGGGACGGGAGCTAATAATCATGCGCGTTTAGTCGCTCTGAATAATATGATATCGAAATCCCAGCAAGGTTCTCTCCCCTTTTTGAATAATTTTGGTGATGATAAGTTCCTGAGGGGATCATCTCTGGCTCGAATTCCACGGGAATTTACTTAATTCAATTTAACGCATGGCCATCAATGAATCCTTTGTTTCTGACCTCGATACCCCTGAATTTAGTCATCGTTCTGTCCTTAAAGATGAGTTGGTGCAAGGGCTAAGCCTTCATGATCAAGGACATTATTTAGACGCAACGGCCGGTGCAGGTGGTCATAGTTTTCATTTGCTCACTGTTAATCCTCGGATTCATCTAACTTTGATTGACAGAGATAATCAGGCGATCGCCGCCGCTCGTCAACGGCTAGCGGGTTTTTCGTCGGGCCAGGTAGAGTTTTGGCAGGGGAATTTTGCTGATTTTCCGGCAAATACTGGATTCTATGACGGAGTTATTGCTGATCTAGGCGTGAGTTCTCCCCAGTTAGACCAGGCGGAGCGGGGCTTTAGTTTTCGCCAGACTGCTCCCTTGGATATGCGGATGGACCAAGGTCAAGACCTGACGGCGGCGATGGTGGTGAATCATTGGTCGGAGCAGGAACTGGCAAAAATCTTTTTTGAATACGGGGAAGAACGACTATCCCGCAGAATCGCCCGTAATCTGGTACAAAATCGTCCTTTTAACACCACGACGGAGCTGGCCCAGGCGATCGCCAGTTGTGTCCCCGCTAAATATCGCTATGGGCGCATTCATCCCGCCACGCGGGTTTTTCAAGCATTACGCATTGTCGTGAATGATGAATTGGGGTCTTTAGAGCGATTTCTGGCGCAATCTCCGTTGTGGCTCAAACCCGGAGGCCACCTAGGAATTATTAGTTTCCATAGCCTAGAAGACCGTTTGGTTAAGCATCGCTTCCGAGAATCCACTGATCTCCAGGTTTTGACTAAAAAGCCCATTTTACCCACGGCGATCGAACAAACCGAAAATCCCCGCTCTCGCTCGGCTAAGTTACGTTGGGCGGAAAAACTATAAATAAATTCTAGCTAAAGCCTCTTTTAAGTTGATTAGAGTTCTTCAAGAATAAGCAGACATGAGAGAATGAAGAAGCCCGAGTTACCAGTAGACATAATGGATCAGAGCTTTTTCAACCGAATTCTGCATCTGGTAGATGCTCGCCCAAAAGAGGGCAAAAGAATGATTGGCTTGGGTAGAACCGCTCTATGGGAGTTATGGCAACGAGTCAATGAAATGGTTCGAGAGGAGCGGCAACAGCGGATGAACGACTCAGTCCGCAAACGGCAGGCAGGGGGAGGGCGCAAAAAGGAAGCCGAAGTACTATGTCGACTATTGGTGACGCTGCTTTATCTAAGGCAACATTGGACGATGAAAGCTTTAGCGGAAACGATTGGATGCGCTGAATCAACGGTCTGGAACTACATCCATGAGATGCTACCTTATCTTCGGAAAGGTTTGCCCGCCAGTTTGTTAGAGCAATGGCAACAAGAGTGCGACAGCATCGAACGGGCAGAACTAGAGGAGTGGTTGGCGTCGTTACCGGAGGGCGAACTATTGGTTGATACCTGGGAGCAACCGATTCCACGTCCACAGGATAATGACAAGCAGAAAGCCCACTATTCTGGTAAAAAAGGGAACCACACATTCAAGAATCAATTGATTAGCCTACCCAAGGGCACGGATATTGTCGATGTGGTTATCGGTGAAAAGGGACCCCGCAGCGATAGTAAACTATTCGAAGAGACGCAAGTCGAGTTGCCAGAGGGTCTTAAATTCATTGGGGATAAAGCCTATGTCGGCAGACGCAACACCACAACCCCCCTCAAGAAGCCACAGGGTGGGAAACTGACCCAAGAGCAGAAAGATTTCAATCGACAGGTCAGCCAAAAGCGGGTCTATGTTGAGCATTTAATCCGAGTGCTCAAAATCTTT
>JBGSZT010000053.1:0-71625 GCA_041750255.1 Synechocystis sp. | reverse complement strand
TTTCCAAAAGCCCACCCTCTCTACTTTTGCCTAAATTCCTGACCGCTAAACTTGATCGGTTTCAACCTCCTGATACACCATCCTTAGCTGCTTAGGGCAAAGCCTGGTTCCAGTCAAAAACTTAAGACTGTCCAGTTTGATTAAGTTCTAATCTGGTAACCGTTATGGGTCAAAAATCGCAAGCTGAAGCCATTATTCGTTCCCATGTGTTGTGGGCGATGGGAGGTGGTTTGATCCCCATTCCCTTGGTGGATTTTGCCGCTGTTACAGCCATTCAACTGGAAATGCTCCAACAATTAGCCCACCTCTACGGAGTCAATTACTCCCAGAGTTCCGGGAAGGCGTTTGTGTCAGCTCTAACGGGTACGACTCTGGCTAGTCTGGGAGCTAGTTTTTTGAAGGCAATTCCAGGTATTGGCTCCATAATCGGCGGGACTTCCATGGCGATCGCCTCCGGTGCGTCTACCTACGCCATCGGGCAAGTCGCCATCAATCATTTTTCCAGTGGCGGTTCTCTGAGTAATTTTGTCGAGGAGAATGTCAAAGCCGCCTATGATTCTGCCTTTGAAACCGGGAAAGATTATGTTTCAGACTTGAAAAATGAGAAGAGCAACGATGCCGCTGATATTTATCAGACCTTAGAGAAGCTGGGTCAATTGCGAAACCAAGGCATTCTCAGCGAGGAAGAGTTCCAAGCTAAAAAAACAGAACTGCTATCCCGACTCTAAAATTGCCACGAAGAAATATTCGCTTTACTTTTTCGAGACAGCAAAATTATCCCTCCTCTCACCCAGGCAAACCTATGCTCACCACCCAACAGGCCGACCGGGTAGTACTCCATAACCTTAGTTGGCAACAGTTTGAAAATATTCTGGACAATCTTGGCGATCGGCGATCAGCCCGCATTGCCTACTATGACCGTGAACTAGAAATCATGACTCCCTTACCAGAACACGAATATTTTAAAAGTGCGATCAGTATCGTCGTAGAAGATGCGGCTACCCTATTGGAGGTTGACTACGAATGCTATGGCTCTAGCACCTGGAAGCGAAAAATGATGGAAGCAGGAGTAGAGCCAGATAATTGTTTTTATTTCCAAAATGAATCACTGGTGCGGGGTAAATTAACCTTTGATTTAGAGCAAGATCCTCCCCCAGATTTGGCCTTAGAAATTGATATAACGAGTAAATCAATTCCCCGTTTGCCCCTCTATGCCCGCCTAGGCGTTCCTGAAATTTGGTGTTATGACAGCAACCAGTTAAGTATTTATCAATTAGAAAATGGAGACTATCATCTCAGTACCCAGAGTGCCATTTTTCCGAGTCTAAATATTTCTGAAATCCCCCAATTAATCGAACAATATCGTCCCTTCGGTCGTCGCGCCTTTCGACAGGCGGTTAAAGAATGGATTAAGGCTCAAATTGAGATAATTTAGCTTAGATAAAATTAGTCTGATTTTCTCCTAAAACTCGTTCAGGAAAGAGGTCTAAATTGGGAAAATATGAATTGTCCTAACATTGTATTATCCTAAAAAGTCAGCCTTAAAAACCAATCTGAGTTGGAAACCTCAAAAAATTGCCTTATTCTCAATAAAAAAACCGTAAATGATTGAAAATTGGGTCACCGCAGGTCTAGACGATACGCCGCTAGTTTATTACAGGCGATCGCCAGAGAGTAATCCAGTCGGAATCCAATTACGTACAAGAAAATAGACTAAGCACCAAGTAACATCAGGTTCAAGCGATTTACCATGATTTTTTCATTATTTTCTTTGATCTGATTCAAGCTTCGTGCTAGGTTAAACTAACTCCGCTAACTTCGAGAATTTTGATGACCTATCTGGACACCACTGCCGACTTTTATCGTGACGTCGCTCAAACACCAGACATTGGACTCTGCTGTGTACAAAGTAGCCCCCTACAACTCCCTGGGCTAGAGATACCTCTGATCATGCAAGAGATGAACTACGGTTGTGGAACGACTGTCCATGCCAATGAACTCGCCAACTCTCCCACGGTGTTATATCTGGGAGTCGGGGGAGGACTAGAAGCCCTGCAATTTGCCTATTTTTCCCGACGGACGGGGGGCGTAATCGCCGTTGATCCAGTACTAGCAATGCGGCAAGCGGCAGAGCGGAATTTGATTTTAGCGGAAGAACAAAACCCTTGGTTTGATCGCTCGTTTGTTACGATTCGGGCGGGGGATGCCTTTGCTCTACCTGTACCGGATGAGTCGGTGAATGTAGTTGCCCAAAATTGCTTATTTAATATTTTTAAGCCGGAGGATTTAGCGCAGGCTCTCAAGGAAGTTTTTCGGGTACTGAAACCCCAGGGACGCTTGCTGATGAGTGACCCCATTGCCACTCGACCCATTCCCTATCATCTACAAGACGATGAACGATTGCGGGCCATGTGTTTATCGGGGGCCCTTACCTATGATGATTATATTGATAAATTAGTCAGAGCTGGCTTTGGTCAAGTAGAAGTGCGAGCGCGTCGCCCCTACCGTTTACTAGACTGCCAAACCTATCAACTCCCAGAACCCTTACTCCTAGAAAGTTTAGATACCGTTGCCTTTAAGGTACCAATGCCGGAGGATGGAGCCTGTATTTTTACCGGCAAAACAGCAATTTATCAAGGTTCTCTAGCCTTTTTTGATGACCAGGCGGGGCATATTTTACAACGTGGTATTCCCGCCGCTGTCTGTGATAAAACAGCCCATAAACTCGCCTTGATTCACCCCCTAGATATTTTAATGACTAACTCCACTTGGTACTACAGTGGCGGAGGATGTTGTTAAGTATGGGCACTCATCCCTCAACCTCAACCCTGATTCCTTCCTTTGCCAAAACCCTGGGAAGTCCGTTAACAAAACAGCCCATTTCAGTTCTACAAATCAATCTTGGACGACGCTGTAATTTAGCCTGTAGTCATTGTCACGTAGAGGCAAGCCCTAGCCGGAAAGAGGAGCTTTCGCCCCAGATTTGTCAGGAATTAATTGAAGTAATTCATCGTTTTCCCCAACTACAAACCATTGATCTAACCGGTGGTGCGCCGGAAATGCTCTATGGATTTAAACCCTTGATTGAGGCGGCCCGCGCAACCCAAAAGCAAGTGATTGTCCGTTCTAATTTGACCATTTATTTTGAAAAAGGTTTTGGCGATATACCTGACTATTGCGCTCGGCATCAGGTCAGGATTGTTGCTTCTTTACCCTGCTACTTATCTGAAAATGTAGACAAAATGCGAGGAAATGGAGTTTTTGATCGCTCCATCAAAGCCTTGGAATGGTTAAATCATTTAGGTTACGGTTCAGACCCAAACTTAAATCTAGATTTAGTCTATAATCCCCCTATTCCGACGAACGCGAATTTTAGCCTTGCACCCGATCAAAGCAGTTTAAAACAGGACTATAAAGTCTTTTTAGGCGATAACTTTGGGATTGTTTTTAATCAGTTATTTACAATTATGAATCTTCCCATTGGCCGGACTAAATTTCATCTGCAACATCGTCAACTTTTACAACCATACTTGGCATTTTTAGCCAATAATTTTAATGGTAAAACCGTGGCTAATTTAATGTGTCGTCAGCAACTTTCTGTGGATTATTTGGGCAATATCTACGATTGTGATTTTAATCAAATGGCGAATGTACCTGCCAGAAATACCCAGGGTCAACCCCTAACATTGAGGCAAATTTTAGAGGCTGAAACCTTAGATTTGATTGGACAGATCCAAACTAAGGCTTTTTGTTACGGCTGTACAGCGGGTAGTGGTTCTAGTTGTGGCGGAGCCTTGATTTAGGGTCTATTTCAGATGTTGTAAGTAGGAGGGGTAAATCAAATATAAGAAATATAAGATAGATGTGATTAAAACCCTTGGAGTGACTTAAAGCGAGTGAAAGCTATTGTAAGTTTAATTACTTCCTCCTACTTGATTAGACTATGTTCCGCTAGTTCGATCGCCGCCGCTAGGGGGGAGGCATGATTCTTGGCAAAATCCATAAACCATAGCCCTTCTCCAGAAAGAGGGTCTAATTGATTTAGCCATGCTTGGGCCGTTGCGGCAATTTTTTGCTGTATTTCTGCATTTTTTTGTGCCACAAACTGTTGTAAGTCACTATCTACCTCTTGTTTTTCAGTATGCCGAGACGGAGGAGTAGAATATTGCCCATTGGCGCCCAGTTCCTGCAAAAGTTGGTTCAGAGAAGTAGATTGAGCCGCCGTTTTTTCTTCACTTTTTTCTAGAGGAGAAAATTGACGAGAAAACGGTTCCAACTGATTTAGCAGGCGATCAAGAGAGTTCACATGAGAAGTCGCCGGTTCAGATCCAAGGGGCTCTAAAGTCTCCTGGCTCGCGTCTAACTCATCATACTGGTGGCGTAATTTCGCCAAAATATCATCCAAAAAATCCATTTTTAGTCATGAATAGCACTGAGCAACACTTCTGTCAGCGTCAAGTCTTCCATCTCCCCCAGGGTCACAGTATCGACAATATCAAATTTTGCCCCCACCTCCATCAGTTGATCATCTAGACTTTTTAGGAATTTTGTCGCCCCAGGGTCGTCCCCCACTTGGATAAACGAAAGTGCTAATTCTTCATCGGAATCTAAACGACGACTGGCCTCAATAATCACCTCAAACACAGAGCGGCGATCATCGGGTTCGCCATCAGTAATAATCAAAATGGTTTCCCCTGCTTTAGCTTTCCCTGCTCCTTTGCGCTGAAAAAACTGGTTGATGGCATCCTGGAGAACTGAGGTTAGGTTAGTCCCTCCCATGGGTTCGTTTTCTTGAAAAATCTGCTCTACTTTCGCGGCGGAAACCTGGTCGTAGCGTCGGAATTTCCCTGAGAACATATAAGAGAACATATAAACCGTGATACCATCCGGGTCTAACTGGTCACATTTCCGGGCTAACGCTAGGGTTGATTCTTGGAGTGCTTGCCAACGACTTTTCTTGCTAACTGGTTCGACGCTGGACATACTACCGCTTTTATCCAGGATTAACGTATAGTCGCGTTTATCTAGCATAGGTTAGCTCTCTCGTGATATTTCCCTTAGAATACATCAAATTTCAAAGCTCAACCAAGTCGTTGCTGGGCCCAGATAATTCGTCGTTGCACAATCAATTCAGTTTCCTGGGTCAAAAGATGCCCTAGGGTTTGGCAAATTTTGCTCACTAATTCCAATTGTTTTTGCCCCAATCGTTCTAAACCGGCGATCGCCGCATAACGTACTACCCATTCCGGGTCTAGCGCTACTTGGTTTAATACCCCGATAATCCGTTGTTGAGTCGTTAATCGCTCCTGGGGAGAAACTTTTTTCCAATGCAGATTTCCCAAGCCCTTGGCCGCTGCTCTCCGCACACTTAACGAGAAATCTGTTTGGGCCGCTTCAATCAAAAGATCTAAAGCTCTGGGGTCGCCGATACCGGCAAAGACGCGAGTTGCCCAGGCTCGGGCTCCATAGTTATAGCCATCAATGGTATCAAGTAAGTAAGGAACGACTCGTTCTCCTTGCTGAATCAAGCCATCTACTGCGGCGATCGCCGCGCCAGGATTGTTATAACCCAAAACTTTGATCAAAGCCGGAATTGCATCTTCGGCCTGACTTTGGGCTAATCGGCGCACAGCCAGGTTTAATCTTTCGCTAGAATCAGCCTGATCTACTGACTCAATAAGAGATTGAATACATTCCATGGAGGTCTAAATGCTAATCTTGGCGACTAATCTTCGTCCCAGGCTTCGACGAGTAAAACATCGCCAATGGGGTCCTGCATTGAGAAGCCGAAGTCTTCGAGTTCACGCTTCCAGAATGACCACTCATCTCCGTAGAGTAGAGCTAATTTCCACAGATTATCAGTCGGTTTAATGACGTTGGATTTTACAAGAGCCGCCATTTTGCGCTGAAACTTTTCCATGGGATGGGCAAGTTGATTCGTCATAGAAAAAACGATGGATGATTAGAGAATTAAGTTTTAAAAATGCTGGGTCTCAAACAAGGCAAAGTTAGTATAGTTAACGCGATAACTGCCAAAGAAATGACACAGGAATACAAGTTAAGACATTTATAATTTTACCCGATTATTGTCTAAACTGCAAGACCTGATCTACAAAAGTGCGGCAATTACCACCAGCACAGACTCTTAGCTTAGTGAAGCGGCGTTGATTATTCCCAGGAATGTAACGCACGCAATTGAGGTGTTTTCTTAAGTTGATGCGCTTCCATCCGGGTCAAAACATCCGCAAGAATAGTCACGGCTTCGGCGATGAATGGCCCTTTGTTGAGCATCACACATTCTGCCCGCTCGGCCATGGCCGCATCGGTCATTTCGCCCCGGGAAGGAGCCCCTTTTTTGACCAAACTTTCAAGGACCTGCGTCGCCCAAATCACCGGCACATGGGCCGCCTCACAAATCCAGAGAATTTCCTCTTGAATTTCGGTTAAGCGTTGATAACCAATTTCCACCGCCAGGTCTCCCCGCGCAATCATGACGCCAAAGGGTTGTTTGCCAGCGGCATGGATAATCAGTTCCGGCAGATTGCACACGGCTTCATTGGTTTCAATTTTGGCAATTACCGCTGGCAGGGGAACCTCATTCCCTAGCCGTTGCCGTAACTCCAACTGGAGCAATTCAATATCCGCCGCTTTTTGAACAAAGGAATAGCCAATCAGATCGGCATGAACGGCGACAAAGTCTAAATCCTGACGGTCTTTTGCCGTGAGGGGGCTGAGATTGAGCATGGTATCGGGAAAATTTAGCCCTTTTTCGGCCCGGAGTTTCACTCCCTTGGGAGGAGCATGAGTCACTTGGAGGAGGAGTCCCGAGGTCTGATCGGCTAGGGGATAATCTATCTCAACCACTCGGGTACGAAGCTTGCCATCGTCGATATAAACCGCAGATCCCACCGTCAGACGGTCTAAAATCTCAGGCACCGTACAACTGGTTTGGCAATACTGGGTAGAGGATAATTGCGTCTGCAAATTTTGGCATTCTAACCCCATCTCTTGGGGAGTCAGAATTAGGAAATCCCCCCGAAACAGTCGTTGCTGATGAGGCGGAAAAACTACTGTTCCTGTGCGAATCTTCGGGCCACCCAAGTCCATTAAAATTTTGCAGGGTTGCCCGGTTTCCTGACTCGCTCGATGAACATGGTCAATCATGGACTGCCAAAGTTCGGGCGTATCGTGGGCGCAATTAATACGGGCGCAGGCAGCCCCCCGTTGGATAATCTCTCGCACCAATTCGTAGTCCAACGCGGCTTCCGTTGGCAAGGTAACCATGATCCTGACTCGCCGCTCTCTCTGGGCAGGGCCAAAGAGTTCTTCGGTATGTTTTTGTAATAAATGTTGACCCGCAAGAAATTCCTCTAGCCGCGGGCGTGTCATAGGCGTTTTGACCTTTGTCGGCTCGATGGCAGAGAGGGTAGCCATTACCGCCCTTAAATTAGGGACCACCCGTCCTTCGATTCGTCCCAAGGAGGAGAGACCCCAGGGCATTAACGCCGCTTGTAAGGAACGCAAATCATATCGTCTTAAGGCTAGATAATGGGCGAGATTGAGGGCACTGGCTAAAAAGTCGGGTCGTTGGATATGCTCTTGCCATTGACTAAAGGTTAAACGTCCTTCTTGATCAACGTTGTGGTAAAGGGTTTCTAGGGCGGTGAGGAGTTCCTGGGGGGTATTAAACTGGGGTTCTATTGCGGGAAGTTCTAAGATAGGTGTTGTCATAGAGTTAACCTCCTGCCTGGTTTACCGGAGGAATTCACTAAGCTTTTAATTCCATCCTACAAAGGCTTTTGCCCCAGTTGGGTCTTTGCTCACGATCTATTAACACTTGCTTGCCATGGAGTAGGTAATACCTGCCTCTTCTAGGCGCGTTAGGGCTTCCCCTAGGCGATCGCAATCGGCGATCAAACTAATACGAACATACCCTTCTCCATCGTGGCCAAAGGCACTCCCCGGGGTAAAGACAACCCCGGTGGTTTCTAAGACTTGAAGAGCAAAATCCGCTGAGGTCATCCCCGGAGGGCAGGGAATCCAAAGATACATGGTGGCTTTAGAGGGCTTTAGAGTCCAGCCTAATTTGGTCAGCCCCATGAGCATAAAATCCCGGCGTTTTTGGTATCGTGCTTGGGCTTCTTGAATATAGCTTTCGGGCAAACCTAAGGCAGTTTCGGCGGCTTTTTGAACTACTTGGAAAATACCATAATCAAAGTTAGTTTTGAGCGTTCGTAGACCCTGGATAATATCGGCATTACCAACCACAAAACCGACCCGCCAGCCCGCCATGGTGTAGGTCTTGGAGAGGGTATGAAATTCGACGCTAAGTTCTTTAGCCCGAGGGATCTCTAGAATACTGGTGGGCTGATAGCCATCAAAGGCGAGTTCGGCATAGCAGAGGTCATGGACGAGTAAAACTTGGTAATGGTGAGCCCAGTCTATGATTTCTTCAAAAAATGACCGGGGAGCGGTGGCTGTAGTGGGGTTATTCGGGTAGTTGAAATAAAGTATTTTTGCTCGCTGAGCGATGTCTTTAGGAATTTGGCTGAGGTCAATCAGCCAATCATTGCGCTCTGACAAATGCAGAGGATAAATTTCTCCACCGGCAATGACAGGGCCGCGAAAATGAACGGGATAGGAGGGACTAGGCACAAGGACGATATCGCCGGGATTAATGTAAGCCAAGGCTAAATGCCCTAGGCCTTCCTTGGAGCCAATCAGGGGTAGGGCTTCGTTGTTGGGGTCTAACTGTACGCCGTAGCGTCTTTCGTACCATTGAGTGATGCTGAGGCGAAAACTAGCTGTCCCTTCAAAGGGCGGATAGCCATGGGTTTGGGGAGCGTTCATGGCGGCGATCGCCGCGTCAATGACGGGTTGAGGGGCGGAGCCATCGGGGTTGCCCATCCCTAAATCAATTAAATCTAATCCCTGTTCTCTGGCTTTGGCTTTTAATTCATCAAGGCGAGCAAAAACGTAGGGAGGAAGAGATTTTAATCGATCGGCAGGGCTAATCCAGTTTAGACTCATCGCTAGTGCAATTCCATAGGTGTAGCCGACCATTGTCGCATTTCTCCGTAACCGGGGCTAGTCCTTTGTCTCAAGCAACAGGGCCAACTATTTTTGATATCCTCCCCGACATCTCCCCGTTTCGTCACCGAACTAGGGCAGAATAGATGGCATAAATGGTGGGGGCTCATGAATCTTCGACGTTGGTTGGCTCGCCGCGACCCTAATTGGCAAGCCTTAGCTCAATTACTCACTCAAGCCGAAAAAAAGGGCTTGAAATCCCTCTCCGGGGCTGACATTAATCAGCTTGCTAGTCTCTATCGCTCAACCAGTGCGGATCTTGCCCGTGCTAAGACCGGCAATTTGGGTCAGCCTTTGATCCTGGAACTTCAGCAACTCACCACCCGCGCCTATAGCCAGATTTATCAGGGCTCTCGACACCAAGAATGGCAAGCGGTGGGGGATTTTTATCGTTGGAGTTTACCCGAGGTGATTCGAGCCACCTTGCCCTACACGGCGATCGCCTTTGCTATTTTCCTGCTGGGGACATTGATCGCGGTCTGGTTTGGCCAGCACGACCCTAGTTTTTTGGCGGTGATAGTGCCGGAGGAGTTGATAACCAAGGTACGGGATGAGCAAGAGCTCTGGATGGGCTCGATCTTGGGGGTAGAACCCGTGGCCTCGAGCAGTATTATGGTCAATAACCTCACTGTCTCCTTTCGGGTGGTGGCGGGGGGCATTACGGCGGGACTTTGGACAGTCTATGCACTTTTTTATAACGGCATACTGATCGGGGCGATCGCCGCTTTAGTCGGGCAACATCAATTAGCTTTTCCCTTTTGGGCCTTTGTCTTTCCCCATGGAGCCCTGGAATTGCCCGCAATCTTTTTCGCCGGGGGTGGTGGATTGCTAATCGCCCAAGCTCTCCTTTGGCCAGGGCGCTATCCTCGCATTACTGCCCTTAAACAAAACAGCTTGCAAGCGGCCCAATTATTATTTGGGGTTATTCCTTTACTGATTATTGCCGGACTGATTGAAGGGTTTATTTCCCCCAGCCCCCTCGTACCTAGTATTTTGAAATACCTCCTGGGAACAGGTATTTTTGGTCTTTTAGTGGTTTATTGCTGGCGATCGGACCCGTCCCTAAAATAATAGGAATTTGACCAAAAAGTATCGCCACCAATACCGAGAACTCTACATTCCTTGTCGGGATTACCGACTCCCCGTCTAGGAATCCGATGGATAGGCTAGGGATGGAGAGCGAAGAATTCTACTTCTTTCTTTCCGAGTCCATACAAAATTGATGAATTCAATTATGGAGGTAACTATCATGTCGTCATTACTTCGTTGGCAACCGCTCCGGGAACTCAATAGTCTACAACAAGAAATGAATCGTCTTTTTGACACGATTAGCCCACAAAATCTACTCAAAGAAAATGATGGCTGGCCGATCTTTGTCCCTCCGGCGGAAATCACCGAATCGCCAGAGGCGCTCAACCTAAAAATAGAACTTCCTGGCCTACGTCAAGAAGATATTGATGTCGAAGTCAGCCGCGATAGCGTCAGCATCCGTGGTGAACGTCACTCCGAATCCCACACCGACGAAAAAGGCGTAACTCGCACTGAATTTCGTTATGGTCAATTTCAACGGGTCATTCCTTTACCTGCTCACATCGACAACACCCAAGCCAAAGCCGAATACAAAGACGGCATTTTAACCTTGGCTCTTCCTAAAGTGGAAGAAGAAAAAAATCGTGTGGTCAAAGTTAATTTAGGCTAACCCATGACCCCGGGCCAGCGCTTGTATTTGGCATAAAAGCCGCCTAAGCACAGCCCAATAATGGCCATCGACCCTAGAGCTAAATAACTGGGCACCCAGAATACAGCTTCTAGGGTATTTATTTGCCCCGGTTTTAATTGCCACAGGGCTTGGGAGCGAGATTCCCTGGCTTCTGGCAGGAGAGATGTCTCTTCATCGCTGACAGAACTACGGATCGCAAAAGGGGATTGTAAGTCAACGCTGAGATCGATCAGGGAGCCAGGACTGAGAAGAATATTACCCTGCTGGGATAAAACTCCCAGAGCCCGCAAATCCACCGTCAGCCGCAGGCGATTTTGATCAAAGAATAGCCAATTGTGTTGCTCGATCGCCATTTCGGCCTTGAGTTGTAGTAAATCAAGTTGGTCGGGGTCAGACGGTGTTCGTCCTTGGGTTGATTGCGGATTAAAAAAGCGATTGAACTTGGAGACGAGATCCTGCCCATTAGCAAAGGGAATAGTAACGACCAATTCCTGGGGCGAAGGACGTTGGGTTTTTCCCCGCAGGGCGATCGCCCTGCTCTCTAAACTAGTTAGCCAACGATCCACTTCTGCTTGGCTCAGGGTTGTGAGTTGCTCCCCCAACTGAATATGTTGAATAATACTGCCGTGGTGTTGATCGGAAAACTGAATGCCGACATCATAGCGGACACATCCGCCCAGGACGAGGCTGAGAGCTAAAATTAAGCCCATCAGTAGGGAACGGAGTCGCGGTTGCACTGGATTATTCATCTTGCCAATCTTCCTCGCTAGCAGTCACCACGGTTCCACCCGCAACGGTGACTAAATCAATCTGCTGACGGTAATAGTCTACACTCTTGACTTGAACTTCGACTTCACTGCCAAGACGATAGGCGGTATGATTTTTGCGCCCGATCAGACAGCTGTGGCGGGCTCGAAATTCGTACCAATCATCCTTGAGGGAGCTAACGTGGACTAATCCTTCAACCAATAGTTCTTCTAACTCCACAAAGAATCCGTAGGATTGCACCCCGGTAATGAGTCCCCGGAAGATTTGCCCGGTACGTTCCTTCATTTTTTCTGATTTTTTCAGCCCGCGTAGGTCTTTTTCGGCATCCTCCGCAATTTTTTCCCGCTCATTTAACTGACTGACCAGGTGATGCAGATTATCGGCGAGGCTATCGTCGAGGCTGGGGGGCAAGACACTCCAGTTAATTTGTCCATGGCATTCCGATGAGGACAAGTTAACGCTGACTTTACTCTGTTTTGTACGGCGATCGCGCCCTTCTTCTAGAATCAATTTGAGGATGCGTTGGCTAACTAAATCGGCGTAGCGTTGACCGGGGGAGACAATGTGGACATAGCCCGCTTCATAGGCCAAGCCAAAGTGGGGGGCGGGATGACTACTGAATTTTTCAGTTTTGAGAGTTTCTTCTAGTAAATGATAAAGAATACGAGAAGAAGGGAGCTTGGCAAAGGCTTGGGTCAAAAGCGCATAGTCCTGGGGTTTAACATCTGCCTCTGTATCAAAGGTCTGCTCTAATCCCAGGTTGGTTACCAATTTCAGTAAATCCGTCAGTTCTTCCCAATCCGGCTTGGGTTGACTGCAATAAATGGCTGGCACCGCCAGGGCGCTTAAATGCTCCGCCACACATTTTTGGGTCAAGATCACGAGTTCTTTAAGGAGGGCACTGAGGGGAAAGGACTCTGACAACAGCAACATTCCCAAGCGCCCTTCGTCTAAAAAGGGAATGAAGGTGTCTGAAGGCATCTCAAAGCCGCCCCGTTGTAAACGCTGGGATTTGATCAAAGCACTCAGAGTAAAAAATAGGTCCTGGAATCGGCTCTGGAAGGGGATTAGCTCATCGGCTAGGGAGTCGGAACTTGCCAAGAGAGCTTGAACCTCAGAGAAGCTAAATTGACGATCAACTTGAATGACACTGGCGTCATAATTAAAACCCAAGACCGAGCCATTTTCGCCTAGGGTCAAGAAAAACGAGAGGGCAAGGCGGTCTTGTCCCGGCACCAAGGACGTTTTTTGCTTAACGGTATCAGGCAATAATGAACAGATTTGATCGCCTAAATAGACCGTGGTTCCTCGTTTCTTGGCGGCTCTGTCCAAGGGACTATCAGAGGGAATATAGTGGGCAATATCAGTAATATGCAGTCCAAACAGCCAATTATCATCTTTTTTTTCTAAGCTAAAGGCATTTTCGATAAAGAGATGATGGGGCTGAAGGCGGTCATCCACAAAGGTCATGGTGAGGAGGTCGCGCAGGTCACGGCGCTGTTTTAAATCCACCGAGTCGAGGCCCCAGCGCAGTTTTTCGGCTAGAGCAAAAGTTTCTTCGGGCCAGTGGAGAGGGAGGTCATGTTTGCAACTGACAATATCCGTGTCGGCGGCGGCTTCGGCATCACTGCCCAGAACCTTGGTGATCTTACCGATGGGAGGATTTTCCCCGATGGCATAGCGCACAACGGAGACATGAACCAAATGATCCACAGCTTGGGTTAGGTCTTCCCCATTGGCTTTGAGCATTAATTCAAACAATAGCCGGTCATCGAGGGGCACGGCATGGAATTCATCGTTGGTTTGCTTGACCTGGGCCAGCAGGGACGGGTTGGCCCGGTCTAGGATCAAACACACTTCGCCTTCGGGCGATCGCCGCCGGGTGCCATCCTTAATAATTCTGACCATCACCCGATCACCATTCCAGGCATTACTGAGATGAGCTTCTCGAATGTAGATATCATCGGCATCTTCATCGTCTTGAATGGCAAAACAAAAGCCCTTGCTCGAACAACGGAGCTTGGCTTCGATCAGGTTTTCTTCGGTGACGCGCCGATATTTACCCCGTTCTTTGACCAGAATACCGAGACGTTCTAAGACATCTAGAATAATCTGTAGAGATTCGATGTCCTGGTCATCATCACAGCCTAATTTTTTTTCGAGTACCTTGCCGGCAACTAATTTATCATCGCTGAAGAGAGATAACAATGTGGCGATCGAAAAGTCCATGGATAGCAATCCTTACGTGAAGAGTAGATAACGCAAACAAGACGCAATCCGTCCATTCCTTTCCTTGTCTTCCCGACCCGTGAATTGTAGAGCAACGAAACAATCCCCGGCGGCGGGCTCGAGTAAACAATGGAACCATGACGCTCGGCTAGAACAGATGGGCCGGAAAAAATCTGAACCGGACAGTGAAGCGGTCTTCAGCATTTTGCCAGCGATGGCGTCACAGAAACGGAAATACTTTCCAGATTTGGCTTGTTTGACTCTTTATTGTATCAATATTTTGAACCTCTTTTGGAGGATTTTGGAGCCAAACCAGACTACATCAATACAACTTGTATTTTTGGTTGACACCGACAAGTCAGGACATCGGCAATGGAAATCCTACGCTAGAGTTGATACTATCTAGACTAAAGTAAATTCTGCCCAGGGTATTTTTATGAACACCGATCCTCAATCTACGTCGGAAAATCCCACTGTTGAAGTCGTTCCCGATACTTCTGCCCTCACCACAACAGACCCTACTCCATCCGTCTCAGACCCCATCACCGCAGAAATGCAGGCTCTCCTCAACGCTATCCAAACTAAGGCGATCGAAGAAGCCCAGAAAGCCGGGGAGTTTGCGCGGGAGAATTACCTTTACGCGATTCGCAATGCCCGACAACAAGTCGAAAATCTCAATTTAGTAGACCCCAACCGCATTGAGTCAGCCATTAAACAGTTGCAAAATGATGCCGAAAAGGATTGGGAAGGCGTTATTACCCAGGTCAATGACTTTGGCGATCGCCTCAATGAAGCCGCTAAAGCCGCCTGGGAAATCCTGACCCAGCAAGATAACTCTAAATTCTAGACCGGCAACAAGCCCTAGACCCCCTCATTTTTCTCCGGCGATCAGGGGGCTTTTATGCCATAATTTGCAAGACATCTTATAAAAAAATTGCTTTATTTTAGCAATGAGTGAACGTCCCCCCGAAAAAACCCTCGCTGAACAGGCAAGTGCCGACTTTGAATGTCGTGCCTGTGGATATGTCTACACACCGACCAAAGGTGATAGTCGCGCTAAAATTCCGCCAGGAACTCCCTTTGAGGCGCTTCCCGCTAATTGGCCTTGCCCAGTCTGTGGCGCCCCCCGCACTCAGTTTGTGAGCACGGGATCTAGTAGTGCCCCCTCGGGCTTTGAAGAAAACCTAAATTACGGGTTTGGCTTTAATCGCATGACCCCGGAACAAAAAAATCTTCTTATCTTTGGAGCACTGTTCCTCGGGTTCGCTTTCTTCATTAGCCTTTACGGATTACAGTAACCTTCTCTATTTGTTATTTTTTCCTCTAGATTGTCCATCTCAGTTTGTAACGTAATACTGTACCATCCATTTACACGTTAACTTTTTAGCCAATGTCTATGCATTTTTTGGGGCAAGCGTTTAAACGCATTGTTATTTTAGTTGCCATTTCTATTCTTTGTATTAGTTGTAGCAAAATCCCTAGCCTGGAATCCAACCCTTGGTCGGTGATTACCCTTGAGACCGATTCCACCTTTGCCGATATTGCCTTTACCGATGATCCTCAGCACGGTTGGCTTGTGGGTACCAAAGAAACCATTTTTGAAACCGTTGATGGGGGAGACTCCTGGCAACAACGGGTGATTAATCTTGAAGACGAGAAAGCCAGCTTCACCGCCGTTAGCTTCCACGGCCAAGAAGGCTGGATTACGGGTAAGCCCTCAATCCTTCTACATACCCATGATGGCGGCGCCACCTGGTCGCGCATCCCCCTCAGCGAAAAACTGCCCGGAGCCCCCTATGCTATTTTTGCCCTCGCTCCTGATACCGCTGAAATGATTACGGATTTGGGTGCCATCTACAAAACAGCCAACGCAGGCAAAAACTGGACTGCTTTAGTGGAAGGGGCTGTCGGAGTAGCCCGTACCATTGAACGAAGCCCCGAAGGACGCTATGTAGCCGTCTCAGCCCGGGGAAATTTTTACTCTACCTGGGAGCCCGGACAAAGCGAATGGACTCCCCACAATCGCAACTCCTCTCGACGCTTGCAGAAAATGGGCTATGGTAAAAACGGCCAGCTTTGGTTACTCGCGCGCGGTGGGCAATTGCAATTTAGCAACGACTCTAACGCAGAGGAGTGGAGCGATGTTATTTCACCCCAGGCCAAAAGTAGTTGGGGCCTTCTGGATTTGGCCTTCCGGACACCGGAGGAGGTTTGGGTCACCGGAGGCAGTGGAAATTTACTCGTGAGCCGCGACAATGGCCTTACCTGGTCGAAGGACCGTGACTTAGAAAATACCCCCGCCAATCTCTATCGCGTGCTTTTCCTAGGGACAGACAAAGGCTTTATTCTGGGTCAAAATGGCATTTTGCTCAAATACAATCCGATGGTTGGCATGGCTTAAGCCCGCCCCAAAAGCCCTAGTAGTAAAATACTTTGTTGCCTAAAACGCAGGGCTTTAGACCCATTTCTTTGGTAAACTTAAAACTAGCCCTTGCACGTTTAGAGGAGAACATTTATGTCCGGAACCACTGGAGAACGCCCATTCTCAGATATTGTTACCAGTATTCGGTACTGGGTCATCCATAGCATCACGATTCCGATGCTTTTCATCGCTGGTTGGTTATTTGTGAGTACGGGCCTTGCCTACGATGCCTTTGGGACTCCTCGTCCCGATGACTATTTTACTCAGACCCGCGAACAACTTCCTATTATCGAAAACCGCTACGAAGCCGGTGGAGATATTCAACGTTTTAATCAATAGTTTCAACAATCAGTATCAGGTAATAAATAATGGCTACAAACAATCCTAATCAACCGATTACATACCCCATTTTTACCGTTCGGTGGCTATCGGTTCATGCCCTAGCCGTTCCCACTGTCTTTTTCATCGGGGCGATCGCCGCGATGCAGTTTATTCAACGCTAGGAGACCCGCACCATGGATAGAAATGAAAATCCCAATCGTCAGCCCGTAGAACTAAACCGGACATCCTTATTTCTGGGACTACTGCTCGTGGCTGTTTTGGGCATCTTGTTCTCGAGCTATTTCTTTAATTAAATTACTGAACCCTTGTTGAGGGCAGATCATTAGGAGACTCATATGTTTTCAGAAGGCAGAATTCCCCTGTGGATTGTTGGTGTGGTCGCTGGAATGGGAGTGATAGCCGTGGTAGGCTTATTCTTCTATGGTGCCTACGCAGGTTTAGGCTCTTCGATGTAAGAATCGGTGGAATAACCCCTTACCGAAAAACAAAATTAAAATTCCCTAGCGTCTTAAACCGAGGTTAGGGAATTTTCTTGGGCCGATCAACTCTTAAGGAGAATTTTCAAGTAAAATCGGCTTAGAAACCATCCAGAGTATCTGTCGTGAGGAGATTTTTATGATAAAAGCAGTTGCCAAGTATTTGTTTTTGGGGCTTATGCCCATGGCCTTCGGTGAGGCCATCATTTTGGCTCCCTCCGCTCAAGCCGGCGAGACCTGTAACTATATCAATCGAAACCTATGGATGGCCCAAGCCTATCAGAATGCCAACCAAGTCTGGGTGAGTGAGGGCTGGTGGGTGATTGAACCCGGCGAATGCGTCAGCTATGCCGACAATGTCAGTACTTTTTTTAAGATTGCTGAAGATTCTATTCCGTCCCGTCCTAAAATTGAAAACAGCAAAACAAAAGCTCTCTGTGTTATTAATGACCGGTTTACTGTCTTTCAAGCGGATAATCCCACGGCTTGTGATGGCTCATTGGAAACCTTTGTCGGCTTTGACTCCACCAAAGAGCTCCTTAAAGATTAATACATATAATTTGTATCATCACCATGGGCGTTATCGGCAAGCATTGGATTGAAGCCAAGACCGAATAACGTCCAATTCTCCATTGCGGCACACCAAGGTTTCGACATAAAAAGCAGAGTCCATGGCTGGGACTGAACTGATTAGGTTCATGGCTTTTGTCCACTGGGTCGGCACAAAGGCGACTTGAGCATTTTTTAAGCTGACATGCAGGATTTTGACGCACTTATACTCATCTTTGCTTTGGATGAAGGGTTGGCTATCTCCACTAAAAGCCAACAACGTGGGTCTTTTTGTTTCACTCGCCGATGCAATCATGGGCAGGGCGGTTAGGGTTATTAGGGCGATCGCCGCAATCAAAGTCAAGCCTAGGTGGTCAAGCATAATTCTTCTCCCCAAAAATATAAGCCATCTCCTTTTCTTTTAAGGGCTAACTCAGTCCTCCGTTGGGCCATGCCCAAAAATTTCGCCCCTTGGAGAAAAGGCGAAAAACAAGTTAAGCAAAAATTAAGAAAATATTATTTAAACTTTAATAACAAAAGGTGGCTAGTTTAGATGAGTCGTTACAAAACGTGATGCCCTGGTCTGGAAATGTTAGGATTGGGCGTCGTAGTCAGGTCCAGATCTCTGATGATTAATGTGTCGGAAAGGAAATAAAAAATGCATCGACTAGCGGCTATACCCGGTGGCTGGAACCCCAATACCGAGGGGGTGATTATCATCGACCAAACCCCCGCAGAGATTATTCTGCTCACCGCCGCGGATACCGATATTCAGAGTGTCGCTAATGCCCTGTCTCACAAGTCTGACGGCTTACCGAGCCTGCGCGTGGCCCATCTGCTCAACCTTCAACAACCCTTCACCATTGATGACTACTCCGACAAGGTTTTAAGCCAAGCGAGGGTGATTATTCTCCGACTCCTGGGCGGACAATCCTACTGGCCCTACGGGTTAGAAGTCCTGAAAGAATTAGCGCAGGCCCAGGAAATAGCCCTTTTTGTTCTGCCGGGGGATGATAACCCTGATCCCAGCTTGATCAGCCATTCGACGGTGTCTCTAGCGTTAGCGAATCAGCTTTGGCGTTATTTTCAAGAAGGAGGGGCTCAAAATTGGGGCGAGAGCCTCAAATGGCTCGCAAATCAATATTTTTCGACCAGCTTTGCAGTCCAAGCTCCCCAATCCGTCCCCAAGGTCGATGTTTACCACTCCTCTTCCCTAGCAAATCCCCTGGCCCAGGTGGCAATTCTTTTTTATCGCTCCCATTATCTCTGCGGCAATACTCGACCCATTGATGCCATGTGTCAGGCTCTAGAGTCGCGCAATTTAGAGGCGATCGCCATTTATGTTTCATCTCTGCGGGAAACCGACGTGCAAGAAGCGGTACTAACAGCATTATCCGCCCAGGTGAGCGTGGTACTGAATACCACCAGTTTTTCCTTAGCACAACTCCAGCGCGAAGCCGGTGAGCCAGATTTGATTCCCCTCTGGCAAGCGTTGAATATCCCTGTTTTGCAGGTGATCTTGAGTGGGGGCACCTTCGCTCAATGGCAGGAGAGTTTCCAGGGCCTGAACCCCAGGGATATGGCCATGAATGTGGCCTTACCGGAGGTGGATGGGCGTATTATCACCCGTGCTATTTCTTTCAAATCCGTAGACCAGTGGCGATCGGAATTGCAATCGGATTTAGTGGTCTATGAACCGGAGCCGAGCCGGGTGGATTGGCTGGCGGAGTTGGCCTTGAATTTTGTGCGCTGTGGGCAAACTCCCAAACAAAACCGCAAAATTGCCCTGATTTTAGCCAATTACCCCAATAAAGACGGGCGTTTAGCCAATGGTGTGGGACTAGATACGCCCCTAAGTTGTGTGCGCTTGCTCCATGCCCTCCAGTCCCAGGGCTATCGGGTGGAAAATTTGCCCCTGGATGGAGATGAATTGATTGATTATTTAACCTCCGGCAAAACTAATGACCCTAATTCGCCCCGACCCAAGGCGATCGCCCAAACCTTGGCTAGAGGAAGTTTGATGGCCTATTTTGAGAGCTTACCGGAGACGGTCAAAGCGCAACTGTCCGAGCGTTGGTCTGAGCGGGAAGGTTGGGACACATTACCAGAATTCATCCCCATCGCCGGAGTCCAGTTCGGCAATATTTTTGTGGGCATTCAACCCTCGCGGGGCTATGACCTAGACCCCAGCTTGAACTACCATGCCCCGGATTTGGAGCCAACGTTATATTATTTGGGGTTTTATCATTGGCTGAGGACAGAGTTTGGTGCCCAGTCCGTGGTTCATGTGGGTAAGCACGGTAATTTGGAATGGTTACCCGGCAAAAGCATCGCCCTCAGTGAGACTTGTTACCCAGAAATTGCCCTTGGCCCCCTGCCTCATTTTTACCCGTTTATTGTCAATGACCCAGGGGAAGGAACCCAGGCAAAACGTCGGGCCCAGGCAGTGATCGTGGATCATCTCACCCCGCCCCTCACCCGCGCTGAGCTCTATGGGGATTTACTCAAACTCGAAGCTCTGATCGATGAATATTATGAAGCCCAGTCCCTAGACCCGACTCGCCTTAAGCCCATCGGCGATCGCCTACAGACCCTTTTGCAAGCCAGCCAATTGGAACAAGAATTGGGACTCGATCGCCAGGTTTCCAGGGAATTAGCCCCGATTTTAGCCGGAGCCGATAGTTACCTCTGTGAACTCAAGGAAGCGCAAATTCGAGACGGGCTCCATATTTTGGGCGACTGCCCCCAGGGAGAACCCTTCCGTGATCTCATTCTCAGCATTGCCCGATCACCGGGGGGAAATCGATTGGGGCTAACCCAGGCGATCGCCAAGGATGCTCAGCTAGAGTTTGACCCGGTTTTAGACCCCTGGGACAATGATTTTCACGTTTCCGAGGCAAGCCAAACCTTTTTAATCAGCCAGGGAGAATTAGAGCTTTTAGAGGCATTGAAGGGCTGTCGCCACGGGGGAGATGTGGTCGCCGTCCTAGAAAACCAGTGCCAACGTTGGTTGAGCCATTATTTAATGTCGGGTATCTGGGCGATTGCCGCTGAATTTAAGAAAGCTCGCCAAACCTGCACCTGGATTGCCACGGTTTTGATTCCTCTACTCCAGCAAACGCCCCAGGAAATCAGTAATCTCCTGCGGGGACTCGATGGCGAATATATTGTTAGTGGTGCGTCGGGGGCTCCCACCCGAGGTCGTCCCGATGTCTTGCCCACGGGTCGCAATTTCTATGGGGTGGATATTCGCGCTATTCCCACCGAAACCGCCTGGGATGTGGGACGGCGGGCGGCGGAGGCCCTAGTGGAACGCTACACCCAAGACCACGGCGACTATCCCCGGAGTTTAGCCATTTCCATTTGGGGGACTTCCACCCTCCGTACCGGCGGCGATGATCTGGCCCAGGTTCTGGCGTTGTTGGGAGTGCAACCGATTTGGGATGGCCCGTCCCGTCGCCTGGTGGATTTTGAAATTTTGCCGGTGGCGGTGTTGGGTCGGCCGCGGGTGGATGTGACGGTGCGGATTTCTGGCTTTTTTCGGGACAGTTTTCCCAATTTAATCCAATTTTTACACCAGGCGATCGCCGCGGTGGCTGACTTAGCCGAATCCCCAGACGACAATCCCCTGGCGGCTAAAGTCCAGCAAGAGCAAGCCGAGTGGAAAGCCCAAGGGCTGGAACCCGACCAGGCGCAAAAACGAGCCAATTATCGTATTTTTGGCTCAAAACCAGGAGCCTACGGGGCTGGACTCCAGGGACTGATCGAAGCCCAAAACTGGCAGGATGACCAGGACTTAGCCCGCGCCTATCTGAATTGGAGTTGCTACGCCTACGATGCCAATGCCCAGGGGCACAGCCATCCGGAGGTTTTTCAAGCACGGCTCAAAACCCTCGATATTATTCTGCACAATCAAGATAACCGCGAACATGACCTGCTCGATTCCGACGATTATTACCAATTTCAGGGCGGATTAACCGTGGCAACGCGGGCTCTAACCGGCAAAAATCCAGAGGTGTATTTTGGCGATCATGCCATCCCCAGCCGTCCCAAAATTAAACGTCTCCAGGAAGAAATCGCCAAGGTCTATCGCTCACGGGTGATTAATCCCAAATGGATCGCCGGGGTGATGCGTCACGGCTATAAGGGCGCCTTTGAAATGGCGGCAACGGTGGATTATTTATTTGCCTATTCCGCCACCGCCCACTGTGTCGAAGATTACATGTATCAAGGGGTTGCCGAAGCCTATCTCTTTGACCCGCAGGTGAGGGCTTTTATTCAGGAAAAAAACCCCTGGGCCCTGGGAGATATGGCCGAGCGATTACTCGAAGCCCAGCAACGGGGTCTTTGGTCTGGGGTAGACTCCCAAATACTAGATCAATTAAAGGCGATCGCCAATCATGCCGAGGGGATTTTAGAAACTCAAACTCCCCTTAATAAAACATGATTCCCATCTCCCCAGGGCCGGTAAGATAGCAACATGGAGCCGTGAGAGGATACTATGCCCTTCTTAATTCAAAATCCTGAGGACCCGAAGCCTTTGGTTCATCCGTTGTGCTTTGGCTCTAATACCATTGGCCGAGAACTCGACAATAGCATCGTCATTCTTGATAAAAGTCTATCGCGCCATCATGCAGAATTAACGATAACTGGTGATACCTATTTTTTAAAAGATTTGGGCAGTCTCAATCACACCTACATTAATGATCATTCCATCGAGCGCAGTGAAATCAAAGATAGAGACAAAATTCGTTTTGGTCGAGCAGAATGTCAATTTTTGCTAACCTTACCAGAGTCGTTTTCCCCTCCAGCCCAAGAGTCTGCCCAAGAATGGTCGATTATGAGCCGGTTATCCCTGGAAAAGCAAGAAACAAGTTTGCAATCTCTGCTGCAGTCTGAGTCAGCCCAGGGACAAGACACGATTCTAAAATTACGTCCCCAGGATGCAGGTCAACGGGCCCTAGATAAGCTCAAAATTTTATTAGAAGTTAGCGATCAATTATCCATTCCTCAACCCACGGAAACGCTACTTCCTAAAATTCTAGACTTAGTCTTTCAAATTATGAGCGTAGACCGGGGCATTATTTTGTTGCTCGATCCCGATACTCAATCCTTGGCTCCCGCCGCCATTCAGTTCCGTGCTGGCATTATTGAAGACCCCAATTTTTACAGTAAAACCATTGTGAGCTTTGTTCAAAAAAATGGGGATGCCATTGTTACCTCCGATGCCCTCCGTGATGACCGCTTTGAAACCTCACAATCGATTCTTCAACAGGCAATTCATGCGTCGATGTGTGTACCACTCAAAATCCAGACTAATTTGATTGGTATTATCTACGTTGATAATTTGTCGTTAATTAATCTTTATACCCGCGAAGATTTAGAATTTCTCACCAGTTTGGCCAACCAAGCGGCGATCGCCATTGATAATTCTCGACTCTATCAACAAATTCAAACCGAAGCCGTTATGCGTTCCAAATTAGAGCGATTTTTCCCTCAAACTGTGCGGCAAAAACTAGAGGAAAAAGAAGATAGTTTATGGGAAATCATTGATACCGAAGTCACCATCTTATTTGCTGATATTAGTAACTATACCCAGCTTTCTTCCTATCGCTCACCCAAGGAAATCATTACCCTCCTCAACGAATACTTTACACTGATGGTCGAGGAGATTATTTTTCCCTACGAAGGCACCCTAGAAAAATATGTCGGAGATGCCCTCTTAGCCTGTTGGGGAGCACCCTACCCCCAAGTCGATGATGCTGACCGTGCTGTCCAAGCGGCGATCGCCATGCAAAAAGCAATTGTGGGGCTCAACCAGCGTTGGCAGGTCGAACGGGGACTAGAAATTTCTATTCATATTGGCATTAATACCGGAAGTGTTGCCGCCGGAAATATTGGCTCTCGTCAACTAATTCAATACGCTGTTATTGGTGATACTACCAATGTTAGTAGCCGAATTTGTAGTGCGGCCCAGGCGGGGGAAATTCTCTTATCCGAGAGTACGCTCAGAAAGTTACGATCTCCTGACTTAAAACTAGAAGCCCTCGCACCTGTTAGAGTTAAAGGAAAAGACCAGCCTCTGCAACTATACCGGGTTCCGTGGCAGGCTGTTTAGGGATGAGTAGCAATAAAGTCTATCAAAACTCAATGACCCATTGGCGAGCCTGCATCCTAAATATAGTGAGACTAAATGCTATCCCAACGTTTTGTTACCCTAAGTCGCATGAGTATTTGTATTAATCCCAACTGTGCCAATCCTCACAACCGTGAAACTCTCCTTTTTTGTCACAGTTGCGGCTCCGAATTGCTCATCGATGGACGTTATCGTACTACGCGACAGTTGGGCGGCGGCGGCTTCAGCAAAACCTATGAAGTTTTTAATTATTCCTTGGATCAATTGGAATCATCAGAAAAAATTGCAAAAGTACTCAAAGTTTTAACCCATAACCGCCCTAAATATGTTGAACTTTTTGAGCGGGAAGCCAGAGTCCTCGCACAATTAAATCACCCTGGTATTCCACGGGTTGAACCCGATGATTTCTTTACCTATCACCCCAATAATAGCCAAGACCCTCTCTACTGCTTGGTTATGGAAAAAATTGAAGGATTAAATTTGCTAGAATATAGCACTCGACGGGGAAATGCGATCACCCAAAAACGCGCAATTCAATGGTTAATTCAACTCACCACGATTCTTCAAGAAGTCCACAAACACAACTTTTTCCACCGAGATATCAAGCCTTCTAATATTATGTTACGAGTGGATGGTCAATTGGCATTAATTGACTTTGGAGCGGCGCGTCAAGTCAGTGAAACATTTATGACCAAGCAATCCCAAGGACAAATTACAGGAGTCATTTCTGCGGGTTATACTCCCCTAGAGCAAATGCATGGCCAAGCGGTTCCCCAGTCGGATTTTTTTGCCTTAGGTCGAACCTTTGTTTATCTCCTCACCGGCAGTGAACCCAGCGATTTTTATGACTCGGTTACAGATACCTTGAATTGGCAAGAGGCGGCACCGGATATATCTCCAGAATTTGCTAATTTTTTAAATTATCTAATGGCACGGCTCCCCCATGATCGCCCCAAATCCGCTAGCGAAATTCGGCAACAATTAACCGCCATTTACCAAAAACTCTATCCTAGTCAAAGAAATTCTCCTGCTTCAGCCCAGTCCAGTCCACCTTCTTTGATGCCCATTGCGGAGCCGACCCAGGCCCTAACCATGGTAGACGCGCCGGAGCAAAGTTTCTCCACTTCTACTACTAGCAAATTACCGGGAACTACCGGATTTCCAGACCTTTCTCAGCCGGTTCAACGTCTACCGCTACAGCCTGATTTTATTAGTCGTTGCCAACAGGCACTAGCTGAATACATTGGGCCGATGGCCTCTATTGTTTGTCAACGTTTACTGAGTAAAATGCCCGAAATTTCTGCCCAAGAATTTGTAGAAAAACTGGCGCTTAAAATTGCTAATGAACAGCAGTCTACAGAGTTTAAAAAACGCCTACTCAACGGCTAATCAATAAATAGAGTATTATCTATTCGTCCGATTCAGAATTTAACATGTCCATCGCCATTTGTAGGCTGACTTTCATCCGGTTTAGCGATGCGGCGAGGATACCAATTTCATCATTACTGCGTTGGGGAAATTCACCCCCCATTTCTCCCATGCTAATTTGTCGTGCCAATTGGGACATAGTTTGCAACGGAGTAGTAACCGTCAACTTAATAAATAGATTAATCACCACCATGGCAATAATCAGAAAAATGCTCACAATACCAATGGTTAAAAATTGAAGCCGTCGGGCATCTTCAAATACTTTACTTGCCGGAACAGAAATGATCTGAGCCCCGACAATTTCATTAAGTTTCCAGCCAAAACCATTCTCTTTGCCATAGGTTGCTAACTGACTCTTGGGGGCGGCTTCGGGAGTACTATGACAACGCAAACAACTTTCCTTTGAAATGGGAATAGGACGACTAATATAGAAAATATCCCCACTGGGCAATGAGCGAAAGCCTGTTTTTTCGCGCAGGTTAGGATCGCTTTTAAAGGATTCTACCACCGTGGTTTCAAAGGAATCCGCTTTATCCCTTAAATTAGTCGGATTCAAGGTAGCTTCTTTATAGAAAAAATCACCATACTCTGGGCGTTTTCGCAGTTCTTCAAAAACCTCACGGGCAGAATAACCCGGTACTGTTTGGGGTAAAAATTGGTTTTCTGTTTCTAGCCTAGCCGCCAGTTCTGGGTTGACTTGCGTACTAGTGTAGTGTCGTACAGAACCCATGGTTTCAATTAATAGTAGGGCTTTTTCAGAGATAATTCGTTCAGCATTATTTCTTAGCAAGATAGATAGTACGATGCCGCTGATTATGATTGTGGCAAGAAAAATCAAAATTAAGAGTAAATTTAGCTTTGCTCCAAGTTTAAGATTGCTTAACATTTCTTGGCTCCTAAAAAGCTATGATTTCTGTAGTAGAAATCATTGTAAACGAATTAACTTCAATGCCAAGCTTAAATTTCGTTGGAAACCTCTTATCAGAACGATGGTTATTGATTGTGCTTTGTTTGATCGGGCCGTTTGGTTGTCAATCCCCCGATACCTCCCCCCCGAAGAAACTCAGCATTGGGGTTGTCAATCTTGACAATGCCTCCCAGGGGCCCAATCAATTTGATCCGCTCCAAAATTATTTAAGCCAACGACTGAATAGCATTATTGAATTGGAGCCCACTTACAATGAAATTCAAGCTCTTAATCAAATTAAACGTCAGCGCTGGGACGTGATTTTTGCTCCGCCTGGAATCGCGGCGATCGCCATTTCCGAGTCAAAGTACGAACCACTCATGCCCCTGGAGGGTGCTCTCAAAAACCGCTCTGTAATTGCGGTGAAACAAGATAGTCCTGTCAGTGCTCTGACGGCATTGTCCGGCAAAAAAATCGCCCTCGGTCAACCGGGGTCCGCCACAGGCTACTACTTCCCCCTCTTTAATCTCTATGGCTTAACCCTAGCAAAAGTGCAACTGGCGGATACCCCCAAAACCGTTGTTGGTTGGATCGCCGACGGAACAGTGGATGCCGGTGCCCTCTCCCTAGACCAGTTAAACCGGATTCGTAGTGAATTTCCAGGACAACGGTTTCGAGTTGTTCACAGCGATTCCCACGATGTCCCGAGTGGTTCGGTGCTCGTGAGCCCCCTGTTGGAACCACGCCAAAAAGACCAGATTCGCCAGGCCTTGGCTGAAACCCCCTCTGCCATTGCCGCCTCGGCCGGCTACATCGTGGATGCCCCGGTTCCCGACTATGGCTACATGATCAAAGTCGTTGCTAGGGTGCGTCCGATCGCCGAAAAAATAAAAACTGAACCCGCCGCCCTCTACGATTGAGCCACGGTTACCCTAGACGATAGTGACTTCATTTTCACGGAAGTGAGCCTTAAACCGCTTGTCAAACTGCACCATGATGGGAAAGTTGGCACTAATCGGTCTACCATTCCATTCTGTCAACAGTGCTGTGACTTCTCCCTCTAGTCCTTGAATATTGTAGGCTTCTGACCGATGTTGGGGGTGATGATACACAACAACTGAACTGGTTACACGAACGCGATCGCCAACTTTCATAACACTCTAATTTTTTGGATGTCTTGTTAGGATAGGAGCCGATAAGCCCTCAATAGCTTTAACATTTTGGCACAGGATGGTGACGGACTTTGGCTCTGCAATAGTTTGTTACGATTGACTATTCACCTGCCCAACAGAATATGGTAAGATGAAAGATGCTGACTTTTTAGACAAACTGCTAACAATAATTTCCTATGGCTAAGAAATCCATGATTGAACGCGATAAGCGCCGGAGTCGCATAGTCGCCAAGTATGCCGATAAACGATTTGAACTCAAAGAAGAATTCCGTAACGCGGAGACCCTAGAAGATAAACTTCTAGCCCACCAAAAGCTACAACAACTTCCCCGCGATAGCGCCCCCAATCGTCGCCGTAATCGTTGCCAGGTGACGGGTCGTCCCCGTTCCTACTACCGTGACTTTGGCCTGTGCCGCAATATGCTCCGGGAATGGGCCCATAAAGGATTGCTCCCGGGTGTTGTCAAGTCCAGTTGGTAACAGAGATTGGGATTCCTCTCTAGGCATGATACTGGGGAGGATATTTATTTTCAGGCTTTAAGACTGCCCACAACAACGGTCATAGCCCAAACTATCTAAAATCAGGTCGCTGACGGCGTTGGCGATGGCAAATTCACTATAGAAACTTTCTCGAAAATCAAAGGCTTGCATTTCTGTGACAATGGCGATGACCAGAGAGCCCAAGTCATTTTCCCCTTCTAGGCGTTGACGCACAAAAATCTGTGCCGCCCGCTCTGCGATGTTAGTGTTGATAGTTTCGGGGATAAATTCATTATTTAACCAAGTCTGGAGAGCCGCCCGCAACCACGCCCTTTCTTGATCGGGGTCCTGCATGGGTGGAAGTGTAATGGGAGGGATGGGTTCAACGGCCATGGGTCGAGCTTTCAAAAAGTGTCAAGGATAAAAGACCAGTATGGAATCAAACGCAACGATTGCATCCATTATACAAGGCTACGCCCACGGCCATTTTTTGATGGCGAATGAATCGGGAAAACTTAGTTGGTATTCTAGCCCCCACCATGCCCTGATCCCCCTCGATCAGCGCTTTCGTTACCCCAAATCTCTCCAACGGGTCCTGAACCAAAACCGGTTTCGTGTCACCATCAACCAGGATTTTCGAGCCGTGTCCGAAGGCTGTGCCGCTCGAGATAGTACCTGGATTTCCTCAGAATTACTCGAGATTTATCAACTCCTGCACCAAGCCGGCTGGGCCCATAGTTTTGAAACCTGGCAAGGAGATCAACTGGCCGGCGGCATTTTGGGTATTGCCATGGGTGGTGCCTTTATTGGCGAGTCGATGTTTTATCGTATTCCCGAGGGGTCTAAGGTAGCCATGGTTAAACTGGTGGAACACCTGCGTACTCAAGGATTTAGCTTGTTTGATGCTCAGCTCCAAAACCCCCACTTAGAGCGATTTGGAGCCTACTTAGTTCCGGAAACCGTTTATCTGCAATTGCTACAGACGGCCCTGAAAGTTGATACTCAATTCGAGCAAACGGGCCGCACTTACAAATAAATACGGGTTGTTTTTCAGCTCCCCACAGTCCCTTCAAGACCCTCTAGCTAATCAGCATCGAGGGCACTGCCGAGATGATATGCTAGATCGAGTCTCCTACCACCCCTTTCAACTCTCCATGACTGTTTCCACTGTTACCCGCCCGGTTCGTATTGGGTCTCGCAAGAGCCAACTCGCCCTCGTTCAAACCCATTGGGTACAGGGAGAATTACAGCGGCATTTCCCTGAGCGGAGCTTTGAAGTGGAAGCGATGAGTACCCAGGGAGACAAAATCTTGGATGTAGCCCTGGCCAAAATTGGTGATAAGGGTCTTTTTACTAAAGAATTAGAAGTAGGCATGATCGCCAAAGAGCTTGATCTGGCTGTCCATTCCCTCAAGGATTTACCGACCAACTTACCGGAAGGTCTGATCCTGGGCTGTGTGACGGAGCGAGTAAACCCCGCCGATGCCCTTGTCCTAAATGAAAAACACCGGGATAAACAACTCGATAGTTTGCCGGAAGGGGCGGTGATTGGCACCTCTTCCCTTCGACGCTTAGCGCAACTGCGTCACCATTATCCCCATCTCACCTTCAAAGATGTGCGCGGCAATGTTAATACTCGTTTAGCCAAGCTCGATAGCGGCGATTACGATGCCATCGTGTTGGCGGTGGCGGGGCTAGAGCGTCTGGGGATGCCAGAACGCATTGATCAAATTATTCCCGCTGAGATTTCCCTCCATGCGGTGGGGCAAGGAGCCCTCGGTATTGAATGCCGCGCGGGGGATACCGATATTTTGAGCTTATTAAAAGTGCTAGAGGACCCGGCCACCCGTGATCGTTGTTTGGCGGAACGGGCATTTTTGCGTCAGTTGGAAGGCGGTTGTCAGGTGCCGATTGGGGTGAATACTGAGGTTAGCGGCGAGACTTTAACTCTAATTGGTATGGTAGCCAGCCTCGACGGGCAAAGGCTTTTGAAAGATAGCATTAGCGGGCTTTGCATCGAGGCGGAACAGTTGGGACAACGCTTGGCAGAACAACTCCGAAGCCAAGGCGCAGGCGAAATTCTGGCAGCGATTGACCGAACTTAGTTAAGATTTGGAAAATTCTCTTGGATCACTATGCTGGGAACCTTTCAACAAAGTCAACTTCGCCTTGAAATTGGGGCTAAGGCGTCAACAATTCGGGATAGCCTGGTGCAAATTTCCCATCTGCGCCAATGGTTAGCACCACAATGTTTGTCCTCGGGGTTACCCGATAAGCTTGTTCCTGGTCTGCACTTTACCAGTCACCTTGGCCCCCTGGCGATCGCCCATAAGGTGGATTGTGTCGGGGACAATTACCTGCGTCTCTTACTCAGTCAAGGCATTGATGGTTTCCATGAATGGTACTGGGGAGACGGTTGGCTGCAATCTCGCCTAGAGGGAATTTCCTTGCTTCCCCTCAACCTAGGGCAAACCGCCAGTCTATTACGCCTACGACAGTTTATTTTGCACCACGTCTAGGGCGTGATCGTTGATCGAGACTATGAAAAAACGCATTTTTATCACGGGCATTAGTGGTTGTATTGGTCACTACCTGGCCGATGAGTTGATCGCCAACCCTAACCTTGAACTTTTTTTCCTAGTCAGAAATCCTCAAAAACTTCAGTTTGACCCCCAGGCTCGTCCGGATATTCACCTCTTAACCGGGGAGATGAGCCAAATAGAGCAGTATGCGGATCTGTTGCCAACCATGGATGGGGCGGTGCTGATTGCAACGAGTTGGGGCGATCGCCAGCAGACCTACGAGACTAATGTGGTCAAAACCTTAGCCTTGATTAATTTGCTCGACCCGGCCCGCTGTGAACAGGTCATTTATTTTTCCACGGCGAGTATTTTGGACCGCCAGGGAAATCCCCTGGCCATGGCGGGAGAGATCGGCACCGATTATATCCGCACCAAATATCTTTGCCATCAGGCCTTGGAATTGGGGAGCGAACATTGTCAGGTTTCTGCGGCGATCGCCACTAAAATCACCGTGGTCTATCCCACCCTCGTCTTTGGGGGTGAACTCGGTAAACCCTATTCCCATTTGTCGGGGGGCTTGGCGGACATTTTGCGATGGCTCCCACTGATTCGCTGGTTCAAAGCCAATGGCAGTTTTCACTTTATCCATGGGCGAGATATTGCCCGCGTGGTGTCCCATTTGCTCAGTCATCCCCTAGGCCAGCGGCAAGACTTTGTCTTGGGCAATGCTCCCATCACTGCTAACGAAGCCATTCAAGTCATTTGTCGCTATCTCCATCAACGCATTTATTTTCAAATCCCTCTCTCCATTGCCCTCGCCCAGATTTTCATTAAACTATTCCGCATTCAAATGGCATCCTGGGACCGATTTTGCTTAGATTATCGGCATTTTACCTATCCCTACCCTGTTTCTCCGGCTACTCTGAACTTAGAGAGCTATTGCGTCACCGTGCCCGAATTATTAAGCGTGAGTGGCATTGCTCCTAAAGCAACCGGGAAAGGAGCTTAAAAATCAATAAAAATAAGGTTGTTACCGCTACTAGGCCCAGACCGGCAAAGCCCGCCATGGCCATAATCACAAAAAATGTATTTTGAAATAGAGGCAGAGTCGTCGCCAAGGGAGCTTGAATAACGGTGACCATCGCTAACCCATGCAGGCTAGGCACAAACCAAAACAAAGCCACCGTCAAGCCGCTAATAATCAGTATTTCTAAGCGTTCAATCAACTGTCGAGCTTGGGCAAAGAGTAAGCCTCCAAGGAGCATCCCCCAAGCTCCCATACTTAACCCGGCACTTGGCAATAAACTCGTGACGGCGATCCAAATCAATGCTCCTTCAAAGCCCGTGAAAGCGGCACTGAGCAATACTTTAGGGGTAGAAATCCTACTTAATAAAGATACTTTAGGGATAGCCGGTTTAGGGCTAGGCGCAGGACTGGGAGGCTTGGGCGCTTGCAACGTCGTACTCGCGGGGGGAGCTACCGGCGTTGCTAGGGGTGCGGCAGTGCCGTCCAAGGCAGTCAGAACGTCCTGGGCCGATTGGTAACGATCCTTGGGAGTAGGCAACAAGAGACGGTCGAGAATGTCGGCTAATTCGTCACTCACCTTGACCTGCGATCGCCATTGCCATTGGTTGTGGTAGGCATCAAATAACTCCTGGGCGGTTTTGCCAGTCAAAAGATAGAGACAGGTTACGGCGAGAGCGTAGAGGTCGGTGGCGGGGTAAACTTGATTGCCAGCCATCTGTTCGGGCGGCGCAAAGCCCATGGAATAGATGCCCGTGGAAGTCCCCCCTGCTGGCGATGCCGCCGTGACTTGCTTGACCGCGCCAAAATCCAAAAGAAATAATTGCCCCTCCTTATCCCGCATGATATTGGAGGGTTTAATGTCTCGATGTATCGTGCCGTTATTGTGGACAAACTCCAATACCTTTAGCATTTCTTTGAGCACCCGACGAGTATCCGCTTCCGAAAAAGGGCCCCGTTGTATCACCAGTTCTTCTAGGTTTTTGCCACTGATAAATTCCTGCACCAGATAAAAAAATTGTTCGGGTTTGCCGGTGCGGGGATTTTCGAGCATTAAGGGGAAAAACGCGTAGAGGTCGGGAATTTGATCATGGCGAGTGCCCAATTTTTCTAGCACCGTCGCTTCCCGCTCAAATAGAGAGAGGGCGAGATCCAATTGATCCTGCGTTAAATTCCCCGTTGGTTGGAATTGCTTGACCACACAAAAGCGCATGGTCGGTGTAAAGCGGTCGAGGGCTAGGTATGCCGCCCCAAAGCCTCCTTTCCCCAGCAGTTTCACCGGCAAATAACGCCCCGCCAGAATCAGTGGCATGCCACAACTGGTACAAAATTTTTGTTGGGTGGTTTGTAGGGTGTTGCGGTTGTCTAGATCCGGGAACTGGTTAAGACGGGAACAACTGGGACGGGTACAAAGAATTTCCATGGCGGCACAGGAAGGAGACGGCTAGATGCTTTTGATTATGGAGCCAAACGCTGTTTTTTCCACTCATTGCCCCCTTGATAGTACTGAATGCGGTCGTGGAGACGACTCGGACGACCCTGCCAAAATTCGATGGTCTTGGGAATGATGCGAAATCCTCCCCAGTGGGACGGGCGGGGAATGGATTGCTCGGCAAACTGAGCGGTGACCTCTTCCAAGCGAGTTTCCAATAACTGGCGATCGCCAATGACCTGACTTTGGGGAGAGGCCCAGGCTCCTAATTGCGAATCCCTGGGACGGCTTTGAAAATAAGCATCGGATTCCTGAGGGTCAATTTTTTCGGCTTGCCCCTCAATGCGGACTTGACGCTCGAGCGCCCCCCACCAAAACACCGCGGAACAGGCACCATGGGCCTGAAGTTGTTGCCCCTTGGCACTGTTATAGTTAGTAAAAAAGACAAAGCCTTGCTCATCTAGGAACTTAAGCAGGACAATGCGGGCGATGGGGGTTCCTTCGGGGGATAGGGTCGCTAAGGTCATGGCATTGGGTTCAAGGATATCGGCGGCGATCGCCTGGGTGAGCCAGTGGCGAAACTGCTCAAAGGGGTGACTCGCCATATCTTTTTCCAAAAGCCCCGATTGGGTGTAGTTTAGGCGTAAATTTGCTAATGAATCCCTCATCATGACTTATTTGTCCTTAGCCGAAATTGGGCTCAACGTTAACGTTCTTTCATTATGACCACAAGTGCCGCTAGTGAGGCGATCGCCCGCTTGATTGAAATGGCAGAGCAGGGAGAAATCAATCCCTGGGATGTCGCCGTGATTGATGTCATTGACCGTTTTTTGCAAGAAGTGGGCGTACTGAGTAGCCTAGATTTAGCCTACCAACAACGTCATCTGTCTAAATCTGGGCAAGCTTTTTTGTGGGCATCGATGCTAGTGCGCTACAAAGCCGATACCCTCGAATTTCTGGGGCAAGCGGAGGAAGAGTCTCCGGATCTGGAGCTAGAGACCCCCGAAGACTCACCCTTGCATTCTCTCCCATTGCATTTAGAACAACACCTGCGTCGTCGGACCTCGGTGCCGCCCCTGCGAAAACGACGGGTGACCCTAGAAGAGCTGATTAGCCAAATCCAACAAATTGCCACGGAAATTGATGAAAATAAAGCCCCTAAGCGTCTCAAACGAGTGCGACCCCAATCCCGCCGCGAAGCCCTACAAATTATTAGTGAATTAGCCCACCACGAAAATCTAACGGCATTGGCCCAACAACTCGAGGAATTTTTGCACACTCGTTTGCCCGAAACGGTTGTCGAGTATCCCTGGATCGACCTAGAAACCCTCGTGCAATGGTGGCATCAGCACCAAAGTCTGCAAGAGCAAACCTCAAAACAAGATAAAGTTGGGGTTTTTTGGGCTCTATTACTGCTTAGTTCCCAATCTAAAGTGGAATTATCCCAGGAAACCTTTTATCAAGACCTCAAGGTTCAAGTCATTGTCCAGTGATTCCAGCCAAGCCTGCCGGTGCTGGGGGAGAGAGTTTGCTAAAATCCTTAATACTTTACTTTGTCACGATCCATGGCCATTGACTGGATTCCCTTCGAAATCCCCATTAATACAGTGTTGATTGCCAGTAGTTGTCTCTGGTCCTTGGGATTGTATCTTGCCTTTGTTTCCCTCAAATTTTGGCTAATCGAGCAGTTCCAACGCTGGTTGAATTTTGCCGACCGCTCTCTCTACACCTCCCAAGAAGCGTTTGAACAGACCCGAGACACCCGAGAAGCCCAAAATCTGTTCTATGCCTCGGTGGTAAGTATTCTGCCCTTTTTAGTGGCAGGCGCTCTCTGTACCTGGGCGATCGCCTGGGGACTAGGCAGTGGTTGGCCCATCAGCACCGGCATTTTGGCGACTATCATCGGGGGGATTTATGCCCTCGGACGCCAGGATTCTGAGGCTTAGAGTCTGTTTGAAACGCCCCCCTGACCCCCCAGCTTGGGGAAAAACTAAGTAAAAGTCCCCCAGTATTGGGGAATTTAGGGGGCAAACTAAGACTTTATAAACAAGTTCATAGTCCCATAGTGTTTTTTATCGAATATTAAGTCATGGCAAAAAAGAAGGGTTCGCAGATTTATCGAGTCGAATGGAATAGGGCTTGGGGAATCCTTGGCGCTGGACTATTACTCGTGATTTCCCTGGGAGGCTGTGGCGCCCCTCCCCGCCAAGACCAAGCGGTGTTTTCGGTCTTGAGTGACCCAAAAACCTTTAATGCCGTGCTCTCCCAAGAATCCCCCAATATTTTTGGCTTAACCTACGAAGGCTTAATCACTGAAAATCCCCTCACGGGGCAAAAGGAACCTGCCCTGGCGGAATCTTGGAAAATTTCTGAGGACAATAAAACCATTACCTTTCGCCTACGGCCGGGTCTAAAATGGTCCGACGGCGAACCGCTCACGGCCAAGGATGTTATTTTTAGCTACCAAGATTTATATCTCAATCCCAAAATTCCCAACAACTATCGAGATAGTTTGCGGGTGGGCATCAAGGGCGATTTTCCTCGCATTCGGGCTCTTGGAGAGCGGGAGATTGAATTTCAAATTAGTGAACCCTTTGCCCCCTTCCTCGATAGTGCGGAAGTGCCGATTTTGCCGGCCCATCGCCTCAAAAAGTCCGTAGATACCCTCGACAATCAAGGTAATCCCTTGTTTTTGACCACCTGGGGCACAGATACGCCACCAGCGGAAATTGTGGGCAATGGGCCCTATAAATTGAGTCGTTATGTGACCAGTCAACGCCTGATTTTTGAGCGCAATCCCTATTATTGGAAAAAAGGATTACCCCATATTTCCCGCATTATTTGGGCGATCGTCGAATCCACTGACACCGCCCTGTTGCAATTTCGCTCCAAGGGGCTAGATTCCATCGGAGTGACCCCGGACTATTTTTCCCTGCTCAAAACCGAAGAAGAACGCGGCAATTTTACCATTTATAATGGCGGGCCCGCCTACGGCAGTAGTTTTGTTTTTTTTAACCTCAATCAAGGACAGCGCAACGGCAAACCCCTGGTAGACCCGATCAAATCGCGTTGGTTTAATGACCTCAAGTTTCGACAGGCGATCGCCTATGGCATTGACCGAGACCGCATGGTCAATAATATTTTTCGGGGGCTAGGCCAAGCCCAAAATTCGCCAATTTCGGTACAATCTCCCTTCTATGATTCTTCTTTGAGGGGTTATGACTTTAATCCGAGCAAAGCTAAAGCCCTACTGCAATCTGTGGGCTTTCGCACCAATGACCAGGGGCAATTACTGGACGCGGCGGGTAATCCTGTGCGCTTCACCCTCAATACCAATGCCGGTAATAAAATTCGAGAAGCCATGGGAACCCAGATTCAACAGGATTTGGGCCAACTTGGTATCCGGGTGGATTTTAGCCCCATGAGCTTTAATGTTTTGGTAGACAAACTCAGCAACAGCTTGGAGTGGGATGCGGTACTCCTAGGGCTGACCGGCGGTAATGACCCCCATGCCCCCAATGTCTGGTTCACCGACGGCAATTTACATATGTTCAACCAAAAGCCCGCCTCTGGCTCGGCCCCCATCCAAGGCAGAGTGATCGCCCCCTGGGAGCAGGCGATCGCCGACTTGGCCCTAAAAGGATCCCAGGTACTAGACCTGCCGGAACGCAAAGCCATCTACGCCCAACAACAGGCCCTGGTGGAAGAGTATTTACCCTTCATTTATCTGGTCAATCCCTACTCCCTGGCGGCGGTGCGGAACCGCTTCTGTGGCATCAACTACTCGGCTCTGGGGGGCGCCTTCTGGAATCTAGATGAAATTAGTATTTGCCAGCCCAGGAAAAATTCTTAAGCTATTTTTTAGATAAAAATAAACTCAAAAACCGCATCGTTGAAATCAAAATCACTCACTCCGAGGTTGCCGGGTAGATCTTCAAAGCCGAAGACATTATTGCCACGATTTTGTAGATGTTCAGTACTATCTGGATTTGCACTCCCAAAACCAAAGTAAGCCACTTGATGGCTAAGAAAATCATCTATTGTTGCCCCTTGGTTGTTGGGATTTTGCTCTAAAAAGGCGGCAATTCCCTGATCAATTGTCCCTTCCACCGGAATTAAACTGCCTCCATTGGCAATCACAAAAGGTGCATAGCGTTTTCCGCCATTGAGAATCACATCATCCAGCTCACTCGCCGAGCTATTGGAATCAGGATTACCGCTATCTCCGACTTGTAGATAAAAGTTATTAACTCGACTGCTAATGGCCGTAAAGGCATAACCGATATCCCCAGGATTGAGAAAATCACCCTTTTCATTATTGCCATTGCTATCGAATAGATCACGAATAGCACCAGCCTCGTTTTCAACGACATATAATCCCGATTAGGTTATGAAAGAAGCTATCCGTTTGTTGTAAAACGTCATCTTCAACCTGGACAGTTAACGTTTCAGTGGGGAAAAAATCATCCAGATTATAGACCAAACTGCCAAGCTCTTGGCCTTCGGACGCTAATTCCAGGGTAAAAAAAATATCAGAATCATCAATTGATGAATCGTCGCCTGCAAACGTAATAGCCGGGGTGTTGTTGCTGGCACTAATAAAACTCTGATTGGTCAGGGAAATAAACCGGTTACCATTAATAACTCCCGTTGAATTAGACGTCAAAACATTGCGAACAATGCCAATTAAATCCCCTCCACTAGGTTGCCCAAGGGGGACACCGGCAGGATTGTCAAAACCCAAAAATGGATCAGGAATTAATGAATTAGATTTATTTAAATAAATACCTGTTCCAGAAATTGTTTGGAAGGGAAGACCTCTTCCGGGTGGTATTTCAAAAGGAAGATTAATGGAAACTGGTGCCAGACTGTAGTTTGATAACGGGCCGTTGACCTGAATGAAATCTATGCCAGGCTCATAATCTTGAATAATAGCGAAACTGGCCCCTTCCGTAGGTCTAGAGTCACCAATAAATGGATTGCTATTAAATGGGTCGTTGCCATTGTTGCTATCGCGGTAAAAACCAGTATCCGCAGTGCCCAATACGAAAATATCTCGACCTCCTCCCCCTCTCAAAAAATCAATTTCTCCAGAAGTATTGCCGGTATCTGATCCTGTCAAAACATCATTGCCTTGATCTCCAGAGAGAAAATCATTGCCTGCTCCCCCACGTAAAATATCATTTCCTACTCCCCCATGTAAAATATCATTTCCTGCTTCGCCATATAGAGAATCATTACCACCATCACCGGAAATTCGATCTGAAGCCACTCCACCGCGGAGGCTGTCATCGCTGGCTGAGCCGGCAATGACCTCGGCAATATTACTATTGCGTTTGTCAATAAATAATGAACTACCGTCACTTGACCTTGTTACTTGGGCACCAAAAAATTCGCCGGTGTATTCACTATTGACCAGGGTATTTAGGCTCAACTCACTGATATATTGACCGGATTGCTTATAAGCTGTGCCTCTTAATAACTGAGTCAATACGGTGTGGGCGGCACTATGGTCTTCAGTACTGGGGAAAAAGCGACTACTTTTGATAAAAATATCGGTGTAAATATCGAAATCGGCTAGGCGATTGTTGTAACCTAAGACTTGGCTCGTATGAAGCGCAACGACTCGCTGGGCATCCCCAGGGGCCAGTGGTGGTAAATTCCCCTGCACTTCAAACGCAGGGCCGGCTGGATCGAGGCCGATAATTTGTCCGAGCTTCTTACCGGTATCCCTTTGATAGACCTTGCCCGCCGCTCCCGCCGCCTGGGCGCCTAAACTATGACCAATCAGGGTTACCCGGCTTGGGTCGCTAATATAACCGATGAGTTCCCCTTGCAAAAATTGTGCAATTTCTTCACCTACACGAAGACTATCCCTTGCCGCATTGTCATAATTGAGGGTGCCGGCGGCCTTTGCCCAATCCACTAGAATAATATTGGCATTGTTCTCCCTTCTCCAAAGAGCTGTGGCAATATTAGTCATCCACTGTTCTGCTTTAAATCCGTTACCGGCATTTCCCCCTGTATTTTGATAACCGTGAACGATTACGTAGGTATTCGCTGGCTCAGACGAGGTGAGTCCTTGTACATTTGCACGAATCTGGTCTTGGAAAAAAGCGTTAAAGGTTGCTAGTGCCATGGGGGAGGTATTTTTCGCTGAAATGTTGAGTATTTCAGCCTATCATACGACTCAAAAAACTCCCTAGGGGTCTACTCCGGGCATGAGCACACCATTGAGAAAAATATCCGCTAATCCCTCGGCCATTTCTTGCAATGCCTTGGGAGAAGCCGTCGGGTCGAGGGTCTGCTCCGAAAATCCGGCCACCGCAAACATGCCTAAAAATACCTGGGCGACAATTTTGGGGTTGATGGGGCGATAAATACCTTTGTCCATGGCAGTTTGAAAAAACGCCTCGGCCACGCCGGTCATTTTCTCGATAATTTCCGATTGAATATGTTCCCGCAGTTCAGGATGAAATTGCGCTTCGACAAAACAGACCTGAAATAAATTTTTATTCTCCCGCAGGTGAAACATCCGGCGGCGCATGACCTGGGAAATGGCTTTATAACTGCCCATTTCACTCAGTTCTGTCAGTAAATCAGTCAAAATATCGATCCACCCGGCGGTAGCCACTTCCACTAGAATCGCTTTTTTATTGCTGAAATAGCGAAACAATGTTCCCTCTGCCACATGGGCCGCCTGGGCTAGATCCTTGGTGGTGGTTCCGTCATATCCTTTGGTGGCGAAGAGTTTCAGTGCCCCTCTCAAAATTCGGGTACGAGTGGATTCCTCGGCGTTGGCGGGGCTGAGGTGAGCGGATTGATAGTGATGGGGCGCTGTCATGGTTAAATTTTTCTCGATACCCTGTATCGCCATTGTCGCTGTAAGAGCCAGTTTTCCTGGAATGTTACGGGAGAATCTTTACATTCTTTATCAAAAAATGGCAAAAAATCTAGGCAAGGAAAACCACCAAGCGGGCAAAATACGCTTAAAATTAGTTTGTTTTATTGTTTAATCCCCTACAAATCCATGACTCAGTCCGAACTATTATCCACCCCAACTCCCGATACTCAGGATGAGTCCTTTGTCTCCTCTAGTCACCATGAGGTTATTGAAACAGTGATTGGGAGCATGGCTCAAGCAAATAGTGCCATGGTGCTAGAAGACGCCCAGGGTCAACTCTGGAAGTTTCAGTATGGTTCTGTGGAAGTGTTTGTTCAATTGACCGGCGAAACCGATGAGGATCTATTCACGGCCTGGGCAACAGTCTTGACGCTTCCCGTTGAGGATGAGTTGGGGTTATTTAAAACAATTTTGACGATGAATAGTTCCCAGACCCTGGAAACTCGCTTTGCCCTGATGAACGATCAACTGGTCGTGATGCAACAACGCACGGTTGCTGATTTGTCCCCCGGCGAAATTTCTCGGGCCATTACCCTGGTGGCGGCGATCGCCGATGACAATGACGAAGACCTCAAAGCTCGATTTGGCGGGCACTAGATTTTATAATTTGCCAATCTTTGCGGAATCACAAAAAATTCACAAACCCCTTCTACTATCGGGATCAAATGAGTAGATTCTTTGGCAGTTAACGCCACTCCTATTCCTCTGGGGGAGGGTAGGAGTATTTTTTTGTCTGTGCTTAATCGCCAAAATTCACCCGCTCTAGGCAAGTTTGTTGAAAAATCACGCCGGTCAGATTGGCCCCCCGGAAGTTAGCCCCGGTCAAATCGGCCCCCGAAAAGTCCGCCTGGGCAAGATTGGCACCGCGAAAATCGGCCCCTGGTAATTGGGCACCACAAAAACTTGTTTGGGTCAGGGTCGCCCAACGCAAATCCAGGCGATCGCCAACGAGATGGCTAAAATTGGCTTCGCTGGCGTAGGCCTGTTGAAAATGAGCCTGGACTACCTTGGCTCCTTCAAGATTGGCACCATAAAGATAAATGCCCTGGGCTTCGGCTTCGGTAAAGGTGGCCCGGCTCAGGTTGGCATGGTTAAAATGAGCCTCCGTCAAATCGGCCTCACTCAAGTTAGAGCGTTCTAAATTAGCCCGGCTCAAATTGCTTTGACGTAGGATGGACTGACGCAGACAGGCGGCGATCAAATTAGCTTCCCGCAGATCCGCACCCCGGAGATCGGCTCCGCGTAAATCAGCGCCAATAAGGTTGGCCCCCGCTAAGGTGGCGTAGGGCAACGATATACCCGCTAGATCGGCATTAATCAGAGTTAGAGTGCTATTTTTGTTGCTATTGTCAGAATTCGCCAAGATTCTCCCCATGAGGAGAGAGCGGGGATCCGGGGAAGAAACGTGGCTCGAAGATCGGCTTAACGCCATGGAAATAGGTCTACTGGGAGCAATTAACCCTTATTTTGGCATTCTCTTTTGGCCAACGCAAGAAAATTGCCTTTTCCTCAGGTGATCACCTGGGGTAGTCCCTGGGCATTCAAAATCCGTTGGGGATAGGGAATGGCCACTAATTGTTCTGCTTTGGCCAGGCTCTGGTGATCATAGGCAAAGGTAGGCGGCCCTGGGATTTCCGTGACCGGGATCAGCGTTTTTAGGCGTTGAAAGGCTTGGAGCGCAACCGTGGGAAAGAAGGAAAACTTGCCCGGCAAAACGCAGAGGTAATTACTCGTCGGGTCAGATTCTATCCAATAGCTATAGCGACGTTTTTGCTCATCATCACTGACCAATTCTGTTTTGATACAGTCGTAACTAAATAATTGCCGACCGTAGAGTTTGTCCTTGCCAAAATATCGTTCGGCGGATTCTAAGAGGGGTTCAATATCCACGTCTTCCGGGCGATCGCCATTAGTATAACCAGAATCCGCCAAGATTGAATAGGTCAGAAGTTCGTTTGATGGCCCGTGGGATTGGAGAAAATGATTGAAATGAAACGGATTTTTAGTAGACATCCGCACAAAATTATGACTATTCAGGGCAGGATAGGCCACAATCATGGCACTGCGACTGCGTTTTAGCCTCGCTCGCACCTGCAATTCCGACAAAATCGGCGTAAATCCGGCTCCAGTGGCAAAGATAAAGGCTTGAGCTTTTAAATGCTTCGTCTGCTGGGAAGCGGTGCGATAGACCAGGCTTTTGAGACGAACTGGGCCGTAGCGATCGCCGTTGAGTTTATCCAATTGAATGCCGGTTTCAAACACCACCCCCCGACTCAGGGCACTGGCCACGCAGTCGCGCAGAATGGCGTAGGTATCCATGGCGCAGTCGAGGGTGCGAATCACCGCATAGTCTGAATCCGCCACCCCATGGGACTGGTCAAAATGGTGACAAAGAGCGGCGATCTCGCAGAGATCCGCTACGCGGTGCGCCGTTGGGGTTGCCAGCAGGGAAGAAGAGAGACCCCCATGGCTTTCCACCCTTTCATAGCTAGGAGCTAGGCATTGTTGACCCTCTCGCCAATTGTGACCCCGACCGTAGGCCACTTCTAGACGACCCAGGACTCGCCGCAGTTGCAGTGCCATTTGCACCCGGTCGCCCTTGAGCCCCGAACGCGCGAGTTCAGGATAATGGTGCTGGGGATGAATTAAATAAACGGGATTGGCATTAAACCAACCGCAGGACTGGGGAAAAATTCTAGGTTGAAAATAGCCCAACTCGGTTTCAGCTAAGCCCAGATTACAGTGGGGGCTAAAGTAGCTGGCATAGTGATTGATCAGGTCTTCTAGTCCATTGACACAATTCATGAAGGTCTGCCCATCATCTTGGCCAGAATAGAGAGCCCCCGAATGAAACCAGCCTTCGAGCTTGCCCGATGAGCCCATGCCCAACTGTGGCTCCTGCTCTAGGACCCTAACCGAGAGGCTACTGTGTCGTGCCAGATATTCGGCGATCGCCACCCCGGCAATGCCGCCGCCGACCACGACCACATCGACGTATTCAATGGCTGAGACCTGGATTTCGGTCATACGACTACTTGTATTTATCAAGGAAAATCGCTAATTTTTCGAGCGTGGCGATCGGCGCCTGGTCAAGGCGCGTAAAAATAGCAGACTGAAGGGCTGTGTGGGCAAGGGAAACCGGCGGCTGGACCGCTAATTGTTGCACCGTTGCTCGAATCACCTTTTGGGCATTGGTGCTATTGCGTTGCAGGTTTTCAATTACCATCTCCACCGTAACGTGGTCATGATCCGGGTGCCAGCAGTCATAATCCGTGACCAGGGCCAGGGTCGCGTAGGCGATTTCCGCTTCTCGGGCCAATTTTGCTTCGGGTAAATTGGTCATGCCGATGATCGTGCCGCCCCAACTGCGGTAGAGCTCCGATTCGGCGATGGTCGAAAAAGCCGGCCCCTCCATGCAGACATAGGTTCCCTGGGGATGCAGGACAACCTCCGGGAGCTGTAAACCATTGACCGCTTCCGCCAGGACTCGAGCTAGGGCGCTACAAACCGGATTACCAAAGCCGATGTGGGCCACAATGCCGTCACCAAAAAACGTCGAAACTCGGTGCCGAGTCCGGTCGATAAATTGATCGGGAATGACCATATCCAGAGGCTTAACGCTGGCAGTCAAGGACCCCACCGCCGAGGCCGAAATCAAATACTCAACACCCAATTGCTTCATGGCATGGATATTAGCTCGAAAGGGAATTTCCGTCGGGGTGAGATGATGCCCCCGGCCATGGCGAGCCAAAAACGCGACGGCAACTCCGTCTAATTCTCCTAGGATGATGTCATCGGAGGGCGCACCGAATGGCGTGGTCAGGCTTATTTCCTGAAGAATTTTCAGTGCGTCCATGCGGTAGAGCCCGCTACCGCCAATGATGCCTATTTTTGCCTGGGTCATGGAGTCAGATGAATAGAAATTTTTTGTTGTTTGATTAATCATAAATCGATTTTCCGCTTTGCCATTGAGTCGGTTGACCTGATCAAAACTCCTGGCGATTGATCGCTGCGGCGCTTGTCAGGCGATACCCCAGCGCGGTACTCTCGTTCAGTAAGAAAATAAATATCCCAGAGATTATGAAACAGCAAGGCGTAACCATTTGGCTAACCGGACTCAGTGGCGCAGGCAAAACCACCATCACCCAAGCCCTAGCAGAAAAATTGTTAGCCAGTGGCTATGGGATCGAAGTCCTCGATGGTGACGTCGTGCGAACTAATTTGACCAAAGGGCTAGGCTTCAGCAAAGAAGACCGGGATGAAAATATCCGTCGCATTGGCTTTGTCGCCCATCTCCTCACGCGCCATGGGGTCATTGTCCTCGTTTCCGCTATCTCCCCCTACCGGGAAATCCGCGAGGAAGTCCGGGGCAAAATTGGGCATTTTTTGGAAGTTTTTGTCAATGCTCCCCTCAGTGTCTGCGAAGAGCGAGATGTAAAAGGACTCTATCAACGGGCGCGCAAGGGCGAAATCAAAGGTTTTACCGGCATCGATGACCCCTACGAAGCTCCCCTCAATCCTGAAGTAGAATGTCGCACCGACCTAGAGGAGCTAGAGGATAGTGTCGCTAAAATTTGGCAAGCCCTCGTCACCCACGACTACATCGAAGCTTAGACTTAATTGCTAGGATTTCTAATCCGCTCTTCCAACTCATCCAAGGTCTTGAGTAACAAACGTTTAGCCTCTAGTTTCCAGCCCCAGCGTTGGACTTGGATCGCCAATGGTAAGGCGATCGCCACCGCCAAAAAATCCAAGGGTTGCTGGAGAGAAATGCCAAATAACAAGCCCAAGCCCGCAATGCCCCAGAAGGGGAGCGCCACCGTTTGTCTATTCTCCTCGACTAATTTGGGCAAAAATCCCTGGGGCATAATAGCGAGCAACTCTTCCCTAAGCTGTTGTTGCTGACGGTAATTGAGAGCTAAGGCGATTTTACGCCGAATTTTCTCGATTTTACGGGCATCAGTGCTATATTGCGTCAGTTCATCCTCTGCCAGGCGGAGATAGGTGTCAAGGTCAGCCATAGAAAAATTGACGTGGTAAAAAATAGGGTCGTCAAGGTCAGTCTATCAAGGCGACGCAACATCTTCGCATAGGGATAAAAAATGACCCCATTACTAAAAACTGCTTTAGAAGTAGGTCAAATATTTTTAATTCTCAATTTAATCGCCCCTTGATTCAGGTTTTTTGCCCTGAGATACTGGAAACACTGGCTTAGACACCCATTTATCCGTTAATATTACCTTGCCATTTGCCCCATCTTCTGGATCTTATCTATATCTCTTAACCTTTTCTTTACTAAAATTTGTTATCTATGATTGTATTATTACTCACTGTTTAGCAAATTCTAGAAATATCGTCTAAATAAGCATTATGTCTAATTCTCGTCATTCCAAGCAAAAATTCAGTCGGTTAGTTCCCAGTCTATCTTTATTGGTATTGACCCTCAGTCTTGCCGCCTGTGGAGGGGGTGGAACCGATAATGCTGGAACGGCTCCTGATGGTGGAACCCCCATGAAGGTTGATCTAGCTAATAATGTTGCCCTTACGGGAGCGGGAGCCACATTCCCGGCTCCTTTGTATCAGAATTGGTTTGTTAAGCTCAATCAAGAAGTTCCCAAGCTACAAGTTAACTACCAATCCGTTGGCAGTGGTGCCGGGGTTGAGCAATTCATTTCTGGAACGGTGGATTTTGGGGCGAGCGATGTCGCCATGAAAGACGAAGAAATGGCTAAGGTTAGTCGGGGAACTTTATTATTACCGATGACGGCAGGTAGTATTGTTCTAGCGTATAACGTACCTGGAGTAGAGGGATTGAAGCTTTCCCAAGCAAACCTCGGCGATATTTTCTTGGGTAATATCACCAAATGGAATGACCCTAAATTGGTCAAAGATAATCCAGATGTTACGTTGCCCGATGCTCCGATTACTGTGGCTCACCGCTCTGATGGTAGTGGGACTACAGCGGTTTTCACCAAATATTTGAGTGCCATTAGCCCAGAATGGAAGGATACCATCGGAGATGGCAAAAGTGTCCAGTGGCCAACCAGTAAAGGTAAATTCATTGGCGGTAAAGGCAACGAAGGTGTAACCGCGTCTGTTCAGCAAAATGAAGGGGCCATTGGTTATGTCGAGTATGGCTATGCCAAAAACAATGGCTTGACCATGGCAACCTTGCAAAATAAAGCAGGACAATTTGTTGCTCCCGATGAGGTCTCTGCGGCGGACACTCTCGCCTCCGTCGAGTTGCCGGAAAACCTACGCCTATTCATTACCAATCCAGAGGGCGAAAAATCCTATCCCATCGTGACTTATACCTGGATGATGGTCTACGGCAAGTACGATGACCCGGAAAAAGCCAAGGGAGTTGAAGCGATGATTCAGTATGGACTAACTACTGGACAAAAGGAAAGTGCGGCCCTCGGCTACATTCCTTTGCCGGCTAATGTGGTGGAAAAAGTCGCCGCCGCCGCCGATGCGATTAGCCCAGATCATACAATGACGGTGAAATAACCCCCTCACTCAGCCAGAGGGAGTTGTGATAACTTCCTCTCAATGCTTGATCTCTGTTTTAGATACTAATTATTTGTAGAGAATTATGACTGTTAGTGATTATTCCCGTACCGCGCCGCTGTCTCCTCGATCAGCGCTAGAAAAGAGTTTGGAGTCTATTTTTCGTTTGCTCACCCTCGCCTTTGCCCTAGGCATTGGCCTGGTTTTAGGATTGATTGCCTTGGTGGTGGTCATCAGAGCTTGGCCTGCGATTCAAGAGTATGGATTGGGATTCTTAACCGATAATGCCTGGGACCCGGTGGCCAACAAGTTTGGAGCTTGGCCCGTTATCTATGGGACTCTAGTCAGTGCATTTGTTTCACTTTTAATTGCGGTACCCCTGGGATTGGGAACAGCGGTTTTTTTAAGTGAAGATTTTATCCCCCTCAATATTCGCAGTATTCTTGTTTTTTTGGTGGAACTCCTAGCGGCAATTCCCAGTGTTGTTTACGGTCTCTGGGGTATTTTTGTGGTTATTCCGCTGATTAAACCCTTTAGCTCGTGGTTGAATACAAATTTTGGCTGGTTCCCCTTGTTCAGCACTCCTCCTGCTGGCCCGGGGATGCTACCGGCGGCCCTAGTGTTGGCGATTATGATTTTGCCGATTATTACGGCGATCGCCAGAGATTCCCTAGCCGCCCTGCCCCCGGAATTACGTCAAGCGTCTCTCGGATTAGGTGCAACCCGCTGGGAAACCATTTTTCGGGTGTTGGTACCGGCGGCGTTTTCGGGTATTGTCGGTGGTATTATGCTGGCCCTGGGGCGGGCAATGGGGGAAACCATGGCAGTGACCATGATTATCGGTAACTCTAATCGCGTTAGCGCCTCTTTGCTAGCGCCAGCGAATACGATCGCCTCCTTGCTCGCCAACCAATTTGCCGAAGCTTCGGGGATGCAGGTTGCCGCCTTGATGTATGCCGGTTTTGTCTTGATGCTACTGACCCTAGTCGTCAATATTTTGGCAGAGTTCATTGTCAGTAAGGTTAAAGCCAAGTACACCTAATTTTTTTGCACCATTTTCTTGAGCTGTTATGACCATCGCCAACCTTAAAAAACAACCCTCTAGCCCCCGCACCCTCCTGGGTCTGATCATGACGGTGATTGCTGGAGCTTGCATTGTCATCACCCTAATTCCTCTGTTTGCTGTACTGATTTATGTCACGATTCAGGGCGCCAATAATATCAATTTAGATTTATTTACGAAGTTACCACCGCCCCCCGGTTTATCCGGGGGAGGCGTAGCCAATGCCATCCTTGGTACCCTGATTGTAGTTGGGATCTCCACGGCGATCGCCGTTCCCATTGGCATTTTAGCCGCGGTTTATTTATCGGAGTTTAGCAACGATAATCAAGTGGCTCGGAGCGTGCGTTTTGCTACTAATATTCTCAGTGGTGTACCGTCGATTATTGCCGGGATTTTTGCCTACGGTCTATTGGTGGCCTCAGGTATTTTGGGCTTTTCGGCGATCGCCGGGGGGATTGCCTTAGCGGTGTTGATGTTGCCGACCATTATTCGCACCACCGACGAAGCCCTGCAAATTGTGCCCCAGGATATCCGCTGGGCCGCCCTCGGGGTGGGAGCTTACAACTTTCAGACGGTTTTGTTTATTGTGCTGCCCGCCGCCATTCCCTCCATTTTAACGGGGGTGACATTGGCGATCGCCAGGGCTGCTGGAGAAACGGCTCCGCTCATTTTTACAGCGCTTTATTCTAATTTTTGGCCTAATGGCATTAAAGAACCCATTGCCACCCTAGCCGTACTGGTTTATAACTTTGCCATTGTTCCCTTCAGACCCCAACAGGAATTAGCCTGGGCGGCGGCACTCTTGTTAGTATTTATGGTTCTGATTACCAGCGTGACCGCCCGCCTTGCCACCCGTCGTAAAACCTATTAAGTCCCCTTCTCGCCTTTGCCACCGCTTAGGACTTCACCATGGATAACCACCTCGAAACCCACCAAGAGACGAGCACCGTCTTAACTGTAAAGAATGCCGATATTTACTATGGTAGCTATCGTGCGGTCAGGGATGTATCTTTGGGCATTCCCAATAATAAAATCACTGCCCTTATTGGCCCCTCTGGTTGCGGCAAAAGTACTTTATTACGCTGTTTCAATCGCCTTAATGACCTCATCCATGGGTTTCGGGTCGATGGCGTGATCGACTACCATGGCCAAAATCTTTATGCCGAGGATGTTGACCCGGTAGCAGTCCGTAGAAGTATTGGAATGGTGTTTCAAAAACCCAACCCCTTCCCCAAAACCATCTTTGATAACGTTGCCTACGGCGCTCGGGTCAATAACTTTACTGGAAATTTATCTGAACTCGTCGAATCGTCCCTGCGAAGGGCGGCCCTGTGGGATGAAGTCAAAGACAAACTCCAAGCCAGTGGTTTTTCCCTCTCCGGGGGTCAACAACAACGCCTCTGCATTGCCAGGGCAATCGCCATGCAACCCGAAGTTCTATTAATGGATGAACCCTGTTCTGCCCTAGACCCCATTTCTACCCTCAAAGTAGAAGAATTGATGCATGAATTGAAGGAAAGGTACACAATTATTATTGTTACCCACAACATGCAACAGGCCACCCGCGTAGCTGATTTCACAGCTTTTTTTAATGCGGAGGCTACTGAAAAAGGCAGTAAAGTAGGCTATTTAGCCGAATTTAACCAGACTGAAGCAATTTTCGGCAACCCCCAACAACAAGAAACCAAGGACTACGTCAGTGGTCGTTTTGGTTAAGCGGGGCGCGATGGCCCCCCGGTACTTTAATGTCTAGTTTATTTATATAGAGAGCAATAATCATGGTGTCAACAAATGAGGTCGTAACCGAGGCCGTCCTGCGGGCCAAAAGTGTCAATGTCTATTATGGGTCTCACCTGGCGGTAAAAGAATGTTCCTTAGATATCCCTGAACGGCAGGTCATTGCTTTTATTGGCCCCTCCGGCTGTGGAAAAAGCACCATTCTCCGCTGCTTCAATCGTATGAACGATCTAGTCGCCAGTGCTCGCATTGAAGGCAACATCACCTTTCGGGGTCGGGATATTTATGCAGAATCCGTTGACCCGGTTGGCCTGCGGAGTTCCATTGGCATGGTTTTTCAAAAAGCCAATCCTTTCCCAAAATCCATCTACGAAAATATCGCCTTTGGTGCTCGGCTCAATAATTATCAAGGGGATATGGACGAATTGGTGGAAACATGCCTGAAAAAAGCTGCCCTCTGGGATGAGGTCAAAGATAAGCTGAAGCAAAGTGGCCTAGCCCTCTCTGGGGGTCAACAACAACGTCTTTGTATTGCGCGCACGATCGCCATCCAGCCCGAAGTGATTTTGATGGATGAACCCTGTTCTGCCCTCGACCCGATTTCTACTCTCAAAGTAGAAGAATTAATTCACGAGCTTAAGGAACAGTACACAATTGTCATCGTCACCCACAACATGCAACAGGCCTCACGAGTATCAGACATGACCGCCTTTTTTAATGCGGAAGCTACCGCCAAGGGCGCCAAGGTCGGCTACCTGGTTGAATACAATCACACGGAAGTTATTTTCCAAAATCCTGCCCAGGAATCCACCCGCGACTACGTTAGCGGTCGATTTGGTTAAGATCTAAAGGGTTACTTCTGTCGCTAATTTGCTGGCTTGGTTGGGGCGTCGTCTCGATTGAGTTAACGTTAGCTTAGATAAAAACTGATAAGTGGTTTTACCAACTCTTTTTAACCCAACCAGGGATGCTCGCCGAATTGATACCGGGCATTGCCTCGAACTGGGAATTTAATTACAGTGCCTCAGTGTTAAAGGAGCGGGAACTACGTTTAGATGGCGTGTTGTATCCCCAATCTGAAGACAATTTTTACCTCTCTCTACAACCACCTATTCCCGCTTAACTTTCCTGTCCACTTTTTCGGGGTAAGTTCAGCCGCGCCGTTGCCTTAATATCGAAGGTATTTTCCGGAATCTGCCGCCCCGTCTCGAGATCGCCCTCATACCGAGAAAATTCGTTTGAGAGACAGGATAAACCCCGGCAAAATCGATTCTCCTGATAAATTACTAGGATTCTCCAAAATTTCAACCCCTTGACCCGGACGATAAATTTCCACCCGTTTATTGTGGGGATCGATTAACCACCCCAGCCGTGCGCCGTTATCCCTATATTCCTGCATCTTTTCCCGAAGCGCCTTGAGAGTATCCGTGGCTGAACGTAACTCCACCACAAAATCGGGACAGAGGGGGGCAAAACTTTTCCTTTGGGCAGGGGTTAGGGCATCCCAGCGTTCCCTCGCAACCCATGACGCATCCGGCGATCGATTAGCACCATTGGGCAGTTCAAAACCGGTGGAAGAATCAAAGGCTTCGCCCAAATTTTCATTGGCTTCGTACCAACAACTGAGTTGACCCGCAATACTGAGATTACGCTTACCCGTCTCGCCACCAGTGGGGGGGTTCACAATCAAGGCTCCTGTTGCAGTACGTTCCAATCTTAATTCTCGATTCACTTTCGCTAACTCAGTGAACTGCTCCGGCGTTACTTGAAGAAATAGTTCGTCTGGAAGATTGAGACTGAGTAATTTAGGGCTATCAAGAGTTTGCACCATGATGATTGACCTGACGCAACGGAGGGGTATTTCAATTTTAAGGTTTGTCGAGGGTCGGCGCACCGCGTAACAGAATCTCTGCGAGATCGCCCTTGTTCTAAGTAGGTGAGCGTAAATATTTATGAAATCCCCCCGTCCTACGGACTCCCCCCTTACTAACCGGAGCTTTAGTGAGGAGGGCTGGGGGGCATAAAGCGTACAAGTCATGGTTAGTTTAATCTCTTGGGGTCGAATTCCCCGCCGCTTGCGGCGCTAAAATAAACAAATGAGTGAGTATGTTCATAAAAGCCATAACGTAACAGTTTTGCTATACCATCTAGTTTTTCCAGCAAAGTACAGAAGAGCAGTATTTGATGAAAGAGTAGATATTGTACTCAGAGAGGTCTGTCTAGAAATAGAGAAAAGGTATGAGTTAAAGTTTTTGGAGATTGGGGCAGACAAAGACCACGTACATTTCTTAGTACAGTCCGTACCGACTTACAGTGTAACAAAGCTAGTGACGATGATTAAGAGCATAACAGCAAGAGAAATTTTTAAAAAGATACCAGAAGTTAAGAGGCAACTATGGGGAGGAGAATTTTGGAGTGATGGTTATTTTGCTAGCACAGTAGGCAAGCACGGAGATGAAAGAACTGTAGCTAAATATGTACAAAAGCAAGGAAAGGAATATCTACAATTGCACCAAGACTTCCAGCTGAGTCTATTTTAATTCTGATACCCCGCTGCTTGCGGCGGGGTGCTTCATTTACATCTACCTACTCAGTCGGGATTTTCCTTTAGCTCAAGTGAGCGAGAAGCCCTACGCTCATCTATCGATAGAGCGTGAGTAGTTCACATGGTCATTCGAGCCATAATTGAAGCAAACAAAGGAATTAGGCTAAAGCCGACTAATTCAGCTTTGATCATATTGGATAATAAATTCACCTTGACCGTTTCTACTTTCGGTACCTGATTGGTTTGGAAATCGCGGAACCAAAAAATAAAGGTAACCGTGGGGTAAAGAGACAACAATCCCACCACCACAAAAATACCGATTTTGACGTAGAAAAACGGGTTATTCAAATAATAATCTGAGCCTTTGCCAAAGTACATGACCCGCAACACCCCCGTAACTAAAATCATCACAGCCGCAATGCCATAGACAATATCTGCAAAGGCGACCCGTTTAGCTTCCGTCAGGGTCATCTCTGGTTTGAGATGAAAAACTTCTACTCCCAAGGCTGCAAAACTAAGCATGAGACCGAGGTAATGGAGATAGGCCGTAATCGCACTCCACCAAACTGTTGGATTTTCCATAAAATTATGCCTAGGTGACCCGACGGTGAAAAAAATACCGTCTTTGATTGTACTTGGATCACTCCGAGAGGGAAATACGACCGTCAGAAAAATAGCGCTTTAGGGCCGTAATAATTTCTGTATTTGCCTTAGGAAAGGGGTATTGATCCAGTTCCTCTAATCTGACCCAGCGGATTTCATCACAGGCGATCACCTGGGGAATACCGCCCAAATAGCGACAGAGATGAACATGGAGAGTCACCCGAAAATGACTGTAGGCATGGTCAATAGTGATTAATGGAGCACCTACGGCAATATCTAGACCAATTTCTTCGCGGATTTCCCGTTCAATGCAAGCTTCCACCGTTTCTCCGGCTTCAATTTTACCTCCGGGAAATTCCCAGAGTCCGCCCAACAAGCCCTGCTCGGGTCGTCGGTCAATCAAAATATTAGCGTGGTCATCGATAATCACCGCCACGCCAATGAGTTTATGGGGCAAAGGGGCAGACATTTTTCGTTTGGGGAGTTCCGTTTGTTTGCCGCTATTGTAGGCCAAACAGTGACCTTGCCAGGGACAATCCCCACAGGTGAGGCGTTGTCGCGTACAAACCGTTGCGCCTAGATCCATCAGAGCTTGATTGAAATCTCGGCTATGCTCAGGGTCTAGCAATTGGTCTGATAAGCGCCAGAGTTGAGCTAGAGCCCTATCTGGCGGCACATCAAGAGCGATTAAACGGGCTAAAACTCGCTTGACATTGCCATCAAGAATCGAAATCGGTTGGTCAAAGGCCGCGCTTAAAATCCCTCCGGCAGTAGTCCGCCCAATGCCAGGAAGAGACAAGGCGTCTTCTAAGGTTTTGGGAAATTTACCCTCGTAATCCGTTACGATTTTTTGAGCCGCTTTATGGAGGTTGCGAGCCCTCGCATAATAACCCAAGCCTTGCCATTGCTTAAGTATTTCCTGTAGGTCAGCCTGGGCGACATCGATGAAATTCGGAAAACGCCGAAGCCAACTTTGATAGTAAGGAATGACTGTTTTGACTTGGGTCTGTTGGAGCATAATCTCCGAAATCCAGATAGAATAAGGGTCAGAGCTAGTTCGCCATGGCAGTTGCCGTCCCTTGTCACGATACCAAGCCAATAATGACGAGCGAAGTTCGGGCCAAGCAAGCTTGGGGTTAGTCGCTGTCACAACCACTGGAAAGGGCGAGGAGAGATTGCTCGAAGCTGAGACGTTGTTCTGCATTCCGTAGAAAGTATCCACTCATCATGGCCGACGCTAATAGCCGTCCTAGGCTTTCACGACTAGTACTGACGGTAATACCGAAATGTTCGGAGGGCAGATTTCCCAGCAATCCAATAATATTGCGCTCCATGACCTGCATCACTTCTTGGGATTCGGGGCGAGAAAGTTGGGCAATGGTCTCCGGGCTCAGAGTCTGTACATAATGCCAGAGACTTTCCGCCTCTTCTGAAGCGCTACCGGCAAATAAATTTTGATTTTGGGGACGTTGGGATTCAGGGGTCACGATATACCTCCTTATCTTTGTTGTTTTTGCACACTAGATAGTTGAATTTCAGAGAACCAAGGAAACATCACACCGGAGATAGTAGCCCCAGGAACTAAACACTGATTCCAATTGAGCCCACTGTAACAAATTTTAATGGAGAGCCAAGGGGGGTAGAACCGAACTTTACGAGTCGTGATTTCGCCTGTTAGGCCTGGCTGAGCACCGGAGCCCGACGTATCTAGAAACACAAAACATTGTTAAATTCAGTAACAAATACTACGGTTTGTGGGGCGATTCCAAAGGCTATGTTAGGCTAAGAATATATTTAGTAATCGCACTGTCCCTATAAGGGAAGCCCGCCATGAATAAAAATCATCAACAGTTCTTAACACAATCGGCGATCGCCCACAAGGAAACACTTCGCAAAAACCTACAGCATCGTCTAGAAATTGCCAAATCCATGGGAAATGAGTCCCTAGTCAATCAACTCGAAGCCGAAGCCAACTATTTGCATATTTAATGGCTTGGGAGGGGGAAACCTAAGGGTTTTGATGTTGCTCCCCTCTCAAATTCAAGCTCCGAGATTTTTTTGAGTGCTGCCGACCCATTTACGATAGCAACGGGCGGTGGTGAAGTAGGGATGAAATAGCTCTAAGAAATGACGCTGTAAGGTCAAAAAAAAGGACTCGATCACCACGGGATCGTCCAAGTGAAAGGGAAACTCATTGGCAAAGCCCTTAAAGAAATACCAATTTAAAATAATTTGACCCTGGACGGATAACTGCTTGTGAAATTGCAGGAGTTGTTGGGTCGGGTCCGGTAAGTGTTCGAGCACATCGAAGCAGAGAATAGCATCAAACTCCCCGCTAGGGTTTGCTAAACAACAGTGAATTTTATCGGCTAATCCTAATTTTTCAACCCGATATTGAACAAATCTGTGATGAACTGGATTGATGTCGCAGTACACGACTTCTTGAACATTAGGACACAGGGCGGCGGCAATGGCGTGGGTACCAATCCCTCCCCCAAAATCTAAGACCCGACCTTGCACATGGTCGGCAATCAAGCGCAGGGTATCGCCGATGTGGTCTTGGCTGGCCAGGTGCCATGCTCCCAATTCAAATAGATAAATATCCCCCACCTGATGACTATAAAATTGGTCGGCGGCATTCCAGTCAAAGTCCCGATGCCCCATTTCTGCCAATTCCTGTTTGCTTTCACTCAGGCGCTGCTCTAGGGTTTGCGGATCTACCTGGAGAAAATCCTGTAGGTGTTGTTTCAGATTATAGGCATCCTGCCAAAAGGCCTGAAGCAGAGGAATATCCGTGGGAAAGGTCATGATGTTGTTCAAGAAACAGCCTCTAATTTTACAGGACTTTTTTCCCCCTGCTTCGTTATAAATTTTGAGCACTTAAGATATACCCCAGGGCTAACAGTAAGCCACTAAAAAAGTGTAGGTTAACGGCTATAAATTTACTGGTAGAAACTTGCTCCGGTTGATCATGATACGCATTGACGTGACGCACCAACTGCCAAGCAAAGGGAATACTCAACACTATGAGCAGGGTGCCTAGGGGCATGAGTCCTAGGCTGACTAAGCCCAGCGGCAGGAGATAAAAACTGCCCACAGCGATCGCCAAAACAGTGGCTCCTGTCCGGGTTCCGAGGCGAACAACCGGTGATCGTTTCCCGGCGGCCAGGTCGTCTTCTACTTGGTGAAAATGGGAACAAAAGAGAATGATGGCGGTGCTAACACCAATCAAGGCGGCCGGAACCCCGATGGACTCTAGGGAGTAGGTCTGGGTTTGCGAATAGTCAACAGCGGTGATCGCCAGGGGGCCGAAGGTAACAAAACAAATAACTTCCCCTAATCCTTGGTAGCCCAAGCGGAAGGGCGGCCCTTGATAGCTGTAGCCCAAACAACAGGCTAGAGCCATCAAACCCAAGACGGTGAGGTCGTGTTGGAGCCAGCTAATTAGCAAAATTCCGCCCAACCCGAAGACAAGGAACGCATTACTCAGCCAAAAAATAAAGGATTTTTTGCCGGTCAAATTCACCACTGAGTGAGCCTTATTAACATCAATGCCGGTATCAGCATCAAATACATCATTACTTAAATTGAGCCAAGCAATAATGGCGATCGCCGAGGTCAAAAAAAGTGCAAAAATTCCGCCGTCGAACTGACGAGATTGGGCATAGGCAACGGCCGTCCCCACCACAATTGGAATCACGGCTACTGTGTACATGGGGGGCTTAATGGCCGCGAGCCATAATTTGCGTTGAGTCGGATTAAAGGAAGGAGCAATAGTCAAGGCCATGGTAAAACGATAGTAGAGTGTATCCAGGGTCTTCTCGCTAGCGATGATAAACAAGCCTTAGACGAGAAAGCCGCTCTTCGATTAGGATGGGTAGAGTGCGGACTGGGGCTTGGAAGTTTGATTAAAGGTCATCGCCCCTAAGGGCTAGATAAAAATCACCTGTTTGGACAGTATCCTAGATCCTGATCCCCCTGTCCCCTCTTTGTTAAAAAACGTATAGAAAAACTTTAGATAACTTCACGATGTCGGTTGTCGTCCCAGCCATCCCCCATCATCTTAGCCTCCTTGATGACCCGCAGGCTCTATACCAGTTTTTGTTAGCCCATCAAGAGCAATTAGCCGTTAATCAGACTAAACTTTTTAGCTTTTCTCAACGGATAGAGCCGATTGATCCGCTACAGGCTTTGGCTCACCTTGGCGCCCAAGAAACGGTTCATTTTTACGCAGAAAATCCCTCCCAATCCGAGGTTAGTCTCTCCTACGGCATCGCCCAATCGCAGGAAATTTTAACCAACGACCGTTTTTCCCAGGCCCATCACTTTATTGAAAGCTGTTTTCAAACCATTATCAGAGTTCCTGGCAAAGAGGGGTTTTCCCTAGCTCCAACTATTTTTTCTGGATTTAATTTTTTTCCTGAATTTCAAGCCCAAGCTCCCTTTCCCCCTGCATTTTTAGTATTGCCTCAATTTCAAATTCAAAAAAATCAGCAGGGTTGTTTTTTGACTTGTAATATTAGTTTAGAAAATTCGACAAACCTGATAGATTTAGTCAAGGATATTATTGAACAACTAAAAATCATTAGTTCTCTTAGTCGCTCCGGTGCTCGGCTAAATTTGCCCACACCCACCGATGCCCGTCTCTGCTCTCGACTCCTGATCAGCCCTTCCGTGCTACACGCATCGATCTGTTCGACCTTGTCCGCCATCGAAGCCCGGCAGCTAAGTAAAGTTGTCTTAGCCCAAGCCCTAGATCTGGAAACCATTGAGCCTTTCTACGTCCATCGTTGTCTACAGAATCTACAACGCAGTTATGGTCATTGTCATCTCTATTCCCTGGGAAATGGGCGGGGTCAGTGTTTTGTGGGAGCTAGTCCCGAACGGCTTTTGAGTATTCGCAATCAGCATTTGATCACCGATGCCCTAGCCGGCTCTGCCCCTAGGGGACAGTCTCTGCACCAAGACCAGCAATTAGCGGCTCAGCTTTTGAATAATCCGAAGGAACAACGGGAACACCAAGCGGTGATCGAATTTATTCTGCATACCTTGACGCAATTAGGGCTTTCTCCCCGGCGATCGCCGCTTCGACTCTTAAAACTTTCCAATATTCAACACCTTTGGACCCCAATCCAGTCCCCCATGCCGGCGGGGCTCCATCCCTTAGACCTCATTGCTAAGCTCCACCCCACTCCTGCGGTGGCAGGGGTTCCCACCGCCCAGGCCTGTGACACCATTCGTCGCTATGAAACCTTTGACCGTTCCCTCTACGGCGCTCCCCTCGGTTGGATTGATGCCGATGGCAATAGTGAATTTATTGTCGGCATTCGCTCGGCTCTGTTGAGTCAGTACCAAGCGCGACTCTTTGCCGGAGCGGGCATTGTAGCAGGGTCAGACCCCAAGAAAGAACTCGCTGAAATTGAATTAAAATTGCAGGCTCTTTGGCGAGCCCTAACTAACACCTGACCTTAACCTTTAATGCGTAATGCGTTTTTCTAGGTATTGTCCAATCATCTGTTCTTCTCCGGCTCGCGAAATAATCGTCTGACGGGTTCTGTACTTCTGTCCGATCAGCTTCAATTCTTCTTCAAAAACAGACCCACCATATTCAGTTTTCAGGCTCATGGTCTGGGGATTAGAAAAATCATAAAGGGCTGTTACCGGCTTCGGCGTGGCAAATCCCCGGTCACGGTAAAGAATCGAGCCCCGTGCGCCAAAAATTGTTTCTCCCTTGCCGGGTTTGCGGGTTTGACCGAGATAGCTACTGCGCCAACGCACATGGGTGCCACAGACAAACGCCTCCTTTTCACTCAAGTGATGCAAACGAGCTAAATGCTCTAACTCCGGCGCATCGGGGGCTAAAAATTTAACCCAAATTTCACTCTCGACTTCCTGGGGAGGGGTGCTAGGGTCTAGAGTATAGTATCGTCGCTGTGAGTGCCATTGTCCTGCACTACGGTGAAAAAATTCGGTTACGTAGTCTTCAAGGGCCAGGGTCGATGGAGAGAAGGAGGTCATGGGCTTAATCCTTTTATACACATTGACGATTTTACGTCAACAAAACTTAATCTAATGTTACAGTAAATTCCGTCATCAAGGCTACCGTTTGGCCATTGAGTCGCCTTTGCTATCTTAGAAGCACCCTTACTATCGGTGGGTTATGAAAATTTGGCATTCCTTTGCCCTTGGACTCAGTGGGATTACTCTTTTGCTTACTGTCAGTCCATTGGCGATCGCCGGAGAGGAAATATTGCGGATTGGAGTCAAGGAAAATCTACGGCCCTTGGCTTTTCGGGACAAAACGGGCCAGCTCCAGGGATTAGAAATTGACCTAGCTCAAAAAATCGCCCAGGCATTGCAAAGGAAACCAACGCAGTTTGAGTTGATTCCCCTGCAGAACCAAGACCGTTTACCGGCTCTCTGGCAAAATAAAGTCGATATTGTCATTGCTCGCATGACGGCGACCCCCAATCGTTTGCGGGTGGTGGACTTTAGTCCCCACTATTACCTAGATGGCACGGGTATCATCATCAAGGCTAGTCTAAGTCAGGAGCCAAAAAACCTTTCCCAGGCAAAGATCGCCGTGTTGGAACATTCCGATACCATCGCCGTGGTTCGTGCTCAGTGGCCCACCGCCAGATTAGTGGATGTTGCTTCCTACCAAGCCGCCTACGAATTATTAAACACCGGCCAAGTTGATGCCTTCGCGGCGGATAATAGTCTACTGGCGGGCTGGGCACAAGAAGACCCCGAGTTTCATCATCTCCCCCTGCGGCTGTCCGGGGAACCCTTGGCGGTGGCGATGCCCAAAGGTTTGCAGTACGAAAACCTACGTCAACAGGTCAAGGCGGCGATCGCCGAGCTGTGGGAATCGGGATGGTTGGCAGAGCGGGCAGACTATTGGGGTTTACCTCGTTTGTAGAACACCATGGCGTTTTAAGGTATTGTCTATTTGAATTTAAACAAAAATCAAGGCAAGGTAAAACAAAAGGATAGTAGCCAAAACCACTATCCTTTGCTTAGTTTTAATTAGATTAGCTTAATACAAGCGCAAAGGCTCCATTAAGAGAAGTTCTAGGCTTCTTTGCGGGTCGTTAAGTCACCCACTTTGGCATAGCGACCCCATTCCACTTGATCTTCGGACAGAGAGGGGTCAACCCCAGCAAAGACATCGCGGAAGAGAGTCCGAGAGCCGTGCCAAATGTGACCGAAGAAGAAGAGTAACGCAAATACAGCGTGACCAAAGGTGAACCAACCCCGAGGGCTAGTACGGAATACCCCATCAGAATTCAGGGTTTCAGTATCAAAGGTAAAGGGTTCACCCAATTGGGCTTTACGAGCAAATTGTTTAACAGAACCTGCATCGGTAAAGACTTTACCATCTAGTTCACCGCCGTAGAAACTAACGGTAACGCCGGTTTGCTCAACACTAAACTTAGACTCTGAACGGCGGAAGGGAATATCGGCGCGAACAACGCCATCTTCATCCGTCATGATGACCGGAAAGGTCTCAAAGAAGTTGGGCATCCGACGCACAGTTAAGACACGACCTTCTTTATCGGTAAAGACCGGGTGACCTAACCAGGTTTGGGCAATGCCATCGCCACTGACCATGGCACCAGTACGGAATAAACCGCCCTTAGCCGGACTATTGCCGACGTAGTCATAGAAAGCAAGTTTTTCAGGGATAGTTGCCCAAGCTTCAGAGGCGGAAGCTCCGTCCGCCAATTGAGACTCAACTCGACGTTGAATTTCTTCTTGGAAATAGCCTTTGTCCCATTGATAACGTGTCGGGCCAAAGAGCTCGATCGGGGTCGTGGCATTACCGTACCACATGGTTCCCGCAACCACAAAGGCGGCAAAGAAGACAGCGGCAATACTGCTCGAAAGCACCGTCTCAATATTTCCCATTCTCAGGGCTTTATAGAGACGTTCCGGCGGACGCACCGTCAGGTGGAATAGACCGGCGATAATACCAACAATGCCAGCGGCAATGTGGTGAGCCACGACTCCCCCTGGGTTAAAGGGGTTAAATCCCGACGGGCCCCACTCTGGTGCGACGGGTTGTACGTGGCCAGTTAAGCCAAAGGGGTCAGAAACCCACATGCCAGGGCCCCAGACTCCGGTGAGGTGGAAGGCACCAAAGCCAAAGCAAAGAAGTCCAGATAAGAACAGGTGAATACCGAACATTTTCGGTAAATCGAGGGCGGATTCGCCAGTACGGGGATCGACAAATAATTCTAGATCCCAGAATACCCAGTGCCAAACGGCAGCCAAAAAGAGCAAGCCCGACAGTACAATGTGGGCGGCGGCAACACCTTCGAAGGACCAGAAACCAGGGTCAACGCCGGTTTCTCCGGTGACGCTCCAGCCCCCCCAAGAGGAGGTAACGCCAAGACGCGCCATAAAAGGCAAGACAAACATCCCCTGACGCCACATGGGATTTAACACGGCGTCACTAGGGTCAAAAACAGCCAGCTCATAGAGAGCCATTGAACCTGCCCAACCAGCGACAAGCGCGGTGTGCATTAAGTGAACAGAAATTAGTCGTCCTGGATCATTCAGAACAACAGTATGAACTCGATACCAAGGTAGTCCCATTGACGCTCCTTCTAATAACGGACAATTTAGTGTCTATAGAGACGCTTTTTTAATGAATGGTTTTGGTTATGGGTAGAACTCTCTTGACAGTTAGTTCGTCACAATAAACGCACTACTGACAGAGTTAAGTTCTTTCTATTATCCAACGAAAGTGGGAATATTCTGACGAGTTTAACGAGGGCGCGGGAATTAGGCAAGGGATATAGCCCTTGAAATCCTGATTTTTCCAAGACTCACATCAATTTAACTGTCTTGTCTCAGCCACTCCGTCAGGCTATCCGCCAGGGCGTCAACTAATTGCCGCTGAGAGGAGGGGTCGGTAATCCATTCAAATTCCTGGGGGTTAATCATAAACCCTAATTCCAATAGAACCGTCGGGACACTGTGGGGACGAGTCAGGGCCAAGTTATTCCAATACAAGCCGTAGGAAGGACGATTCAGGCGTTTGACTAGGTCTGCTTGCAGAAAGGCGGCGAGGGGTTGGGCTTGGGGATGGTACCAAAAGGTGCTAATGCCTTGGGTTTTGAGGGCATCACCACCATCGGGTAGGGCATTGTAATGGATTGAGACGGCGATCGCCGGTTTAAGGGTATTGATCTGGCGGACTCGTTCTGCTAGAGAAACGTCAACATCGCTATCCCGCGTCAGATAGACTATTGCACCCCGTTGTCGTAATTTTTGGGCTAATTGCTGACTAATTAGCAAATTAATCGCCTTTTCGGGGTAACCATTGGGGCCCACCGAGCCGGATTCTGCGCCCCCATGGCCTGGATCGAGCAATATTTTCACCCCCTGGAGGGATTGAGCGTTTTTACTCCGTTGGGGAGGATGACGCAAAGAAAGAATTAGGGTAGTGTCTTCGTAGCGGAGGTCATAACCCCATTGCTGAGGGGATTTGAATTGCAGGGTGTAGTCTACCTGGGTCGGCGTGACCTGTTGCCAAGTGAGTAGTTTAATAACCGGGTCATCGCCATCGAGGCGGATGGTATCGGTTTGAGCAATGGTATTGTGCAGGGTTAATTTAAAGTGATCGAGGGTTGGTTCAACGGCGATCGCCACGGGCACTTCTAGGGGAAAACGAATCTCGGTGGCATCCTGGAGGCGACGATAGCCCACACTGCGTAACGGCGAAAGGATGGCGTTTTTTTGGGGCAAAACCTGGGTTTCCGCCCGATTAATCCAAGCGCCATGGTCTAATCGCCACCAATCCCCCTCGCGTCCGGTCACCATTGCTTGGGTTCCCTGGGGCAGGGGCGTGAGGCGGGCATGATTCGTGCTTGGCCCGGTGCGCGTTACGCCAACTTCGGTTTTGACGGCGATCGTCGATTGCTGATCCGGAGACACAATGGTGATCGACCCCTTCGCCTCTTGGGTCGAAACTTGACCCGAGCTTTGAATTTTAAAAAGCGGGCGGCCGAGATTACCGAGGGCAGAGAAGCGTTGACAGGCTTGGTATTTTTCTAGGGCACTAGTTTGAGGTTGATTTGTGCCGATGAGAAGAGCGGCATTGGCGGGCAGTTGAGTAACCGGCCCTTGGGAGGATAACCCTAGATTCTGTTTGCCGAGGCTGACTGTAACCGTGGAGTTGGGTTTGGCGATCGCCGAAAAACAGATTAAATCCTGGGGTAATCGGGCCAGGTCAAAAGCGGGCTGGAGTGAATCCGGGATAAAACCTAGCCCTGAGGGAAGAGTCGGCTGATTATTCAAACGAGTAATAGTACGCCGAATTTCCTGTCCCTGGTAGCGTAGAATAAAAGTATTAGGTCCAACCACGAGGGGCAAGGAAGGAGCAAAGTGACCCGCCGCGCTCCGGGCAACGGGTTCGCCATTGATCTCAACCTCACGGCCAGGAGGGGCAGAGCCAATGAAAAAAATTTGATTCGCTTGGGTTTGATGATTATCCGGTGGATAGGCCAGGAAGAACGGGGACTCAGGTTGAGCCATGACTAGGCTGGGCAGGATAAGCCCCCAGCCAATTGTTAACGGTAAAATGGCGATCGCCTTCAAGGAGAATGTAGGGAGAATTAATGTGGATAGGCTTTCTCGAAAAAGCTTTCCTTATTCTATGGCGTTGATCATAAAATTTGTAAGTTTTTTTTTCGCATTTGAGCAATCTCTAGCTTGCCTTGGAGAAGCTTGCAAGCACACAAAAACCAAAAGTAGCGTTTAGTGCACAAGGATTCATGATAAGCCCATTGCTTTTATCTGATACAACGGCTAAGCTTTACTAACTTTCAAGGTGAGAGTTTAAACGCTAATTTTTCTTAAAAAAAGAGATAAAGCCGGTTCATGTAAAATGTTTCTCTAGCCAAGTTACCAAATAGCTTAGTTTTGGCTTAAATTAGATGCTTAGCTCCTGCATTTTAATCCCACCAAAGGAAAACTGATCGATCAACCTTTAAGGCGTTTTGAAGGATTTTTAAGCCAAAATTTTCATCATTAAAATCAACATCTTGGATTAATTGCTGGGTTTCTTCGTTTAATTCAAGTCCCGCTTGGACTTTCATTCCTAACATGTCATCCATACAGCCATAACCTTGATCGATCACGTCAGGACAAAATTCATAAATTTCTGTTGCTAGGACCTCTAAATCTTCGGGGAGCTGGGAAAATGTCACAATGACTCTATCGTTCTCGACTTCACTAATTTCAATGCCGTATAATTCATCCCATCGCCTTAATTTTTCAATAACATCTTCGGTGGTAATATCACAATTAATACCATTGGTTTGATGAATGATAATGTCAGTTAAATCAATCATGATTTTAATCCTATGCCTGAATTTCTAATTTATTATACGGAACTTTTCTGGCGATCGTGCTTTGTAACACTGACATATGAGAAGTTTCCGTATAATCCATAGTTGTGCATTAAGGTCTTTATGCCAGTGCCGCAGGACATCATCGGACAGTTCGTTGACGCCGTCGTCGAAAATCATTCATTGGCTGATGACTTACTGTACCGTTACCCTGAACTGAAACCAGCACGATGGGTTGGCAATTCAATCCTTCGGTTTCTGGCGGTCGAGAACTTCCCAGTCGGCGTCCGTTATCTAGTGGCTCGTGGTTGGCTGATCAATGAAAAGGACGAATTTGGAGCAACTCCGCTACATGATGCTATTCGCGCTCATGCTACTGATGCCGCGCTCGTGCTTATCGAACTTGGTGCGAATCCAAATGCCTACTCGGAAACCTATGACAATCCGCTACACTGCGCTATTGCTGTGAATGATGCGGTAATCGTCCGCGCACTGATCAATGCTGGAGCTGATCCACACTACACAAATTGGCGTTGCTGATTTGCAATATGAATCTCTAAAAATACCACTTTTTAAACCTTGATTCAAACTACCTTCTGGATATGTGCAAGGTTCGCATTCATACCTGAATTAAGCAACGCCCACAAATTATCTTGGCGAAACGGCTTACGACATCCTACCGGGCGTTCCAGATTCGACCAATGAAATCATGATAATTCTGATAACGTGCGGACTGCTTGCGCCGGAGCCATAACCATGTCAGCAATTCCAAATTCAAATGGTAACAGATGATACAAATTTAGTGTATCAAGTCGAGCTCATGAGGTATTAGGAGCGCAAGAAGGAACAGCATCGTCAAGAATAAAATCCAACAAGTGCGGCCAGCTTTCAAACAAGAGATATCCAGCTTTCAAACAAGAGATATTTAGTCAGACTCAGGAGATCCTGAAAAAAGCCCTTGCGAGTTCCCCGTTGAGTTCTAACCCTCTTCCATCAGACTTGGTGAATTAAAATGGAATAATAAGGCTAAAAAGCCCGGAGGGAGCATGACGAAGGCAAGAGAGGCGCAAAAGCCAGTACAATGTGTAGACACCTATAGTGAACTGTATAAAGATATATTTCCAGAAGTGAGGACCTATGAAGCTTTCAAATATATTATTGTGGGAATGTTAAGTGATATAAAAAGTCCGCCGTCGCCGGTTGACAAAGGGAACAGGGAGTCTTGAACAAAAAAGAGAGCAGAGGTTTGAGCATCGGCTCCTACCAAAGACCTACGCAGTGCTCTAACCATAACCGACAATGTCAAGTCTTATTAATTCTATTCGCAGTATTGTGAACTTGAGAATTAATTGGAGTATTACATAATAGAGAGGTAAGCGTCGATTTTGCACACATTCAAAAGCTGGTTGGGGTCTAGGTCTCAAGAAAGACGATTTATATTCAAAATTAGCAACATCAAATTACTTTTAGAGCTATGATTTTCCCGTGTCTATCTTTATTTGTTGCCAGCTTAGCCATCTTTTCACATCCGGTCAAAGCCCAACCTCTTCCACCTATCCCCATCTTCGCCCAAACCCAATTAACGTCAGAGCAGAAACAAAAATTAGCCGAAGCGGAAAAACTGAATGATCGAGTCGTTAAACTTTACCAACAAGGTAAATACGACGAAGCCATTTCCCTTTCCCAGCAAGCCCTGGCAATTAAGACGGAAGTACTGGGCAAAAAGCACCCCGTCATCGCCCAATCCCTCAATAATTTAGCGCTGTTATACGATTCTCAAAGAAATTACGCCGCAGCGGAACCTCTCTACCAACAGGCGCTGGCAATCAGAAAAGAGATGTTGGGAGAAAAACATCCTGACACCGCTATCTCCCTTAATAATTTAGCCGGGCTATACGAATCTCAAGGAAAATATAATGATGCCCAATCCCTCTATCAACAGGCACTAACAATCAAAAAAGAGGTATTAGGGGAAAATCATATCTCTACGGCGACTTCCCTTAATAATTTAGCCTTTCTATACGTCTCTCAAGGAAATTACGCCGCGGCGGAACCTCTCTACCAACAATCACTAGCAATCACCCAAAAAGTTGCGGGGAAAAAACATTCTGCTACCGCAACGTCTCTTAATAATTTAGGAGCCTTGTACAAATCTCAAGGCAAATATGGTGATGCCGAGTTCCTCTACCAACAGGCCCTGGCAATTCGCAAAGAGGTATTAGGGGAAAATCATCCTGATACAGCCCAATCCCTCAACAATTTAGGGCTTTTATACAGCGCCCAAGGAAATTATGCCGCAGCAGAACCTCTCTACCAACAGGCACTGGCGATCGCCAAAGAAACACTGGGAGAAAAGCATCCTGATACCGCAACTTTCCTCAATAATTTAGCAAGTTTATACGAATCTCAGGGGAAATATAGTGAGGCCGAACCCCTCTTAAAACAAGCCTTGGCTATTTACGAGAAAGCGTTAGGAAAACAGCACCCCGATACGGCAACTTCTCTCAGTAACTTAGCAAGTTTATATCAATCCCAGGGAAAATATAATGATGCTGAACCCCTCTTAAAACAAGCCTTAGCTATTTACGAAAAAGCATTTGGAAAAAAGCACCCCGACACGGCGACTTCTCTTAGCAACTTAGCAACTTTATACAAATCTCAAGGAAATTATAGCGCCGCAGGTTCCCTGTACGAAGAAGCATTGGTCATTCGGAAAGAGACGCTGGGGGAAAAGCATCCCGACACGGCCAATTCCCTCAATCATTTAGCAGACCTATACCGCTTTCAAGAAAACTATGCAACCGCAAAATATTTCCTTCAAAAGGCATTGGAAATTCGTAAAGAGACCTTGGGAGAACGGCATCCCCACACCGCCAATTCCCTCAATAATTTAGCTGCTTTATATTATTTCCAAAAAAAATACAGTGATGCAGAACCTATTTATCACCAAGTTCTGGGAATAGTCAAAGAGGCGCTGGGGACAAACCATCCCACGACTGCCACTTCCCTCAATAATTTAGCCGCTTTGTACAAATCCCAAGGCAATTACAGTATTGCCACTTCCTTTTATGAAAAGGCGCTAGCAATCACCAAAGAAGCGCTGGGAGAAAGACATCCCGATACTTCTCTTACTCTCAATAATTTAGCCTCGCTCCGTTGGGCGACGGGTGATATTCCTCAAACCCTAGCACTGCTGAAACAGGGGACGGGCATCGAAGAAATTAACCTGACCATCTTCCTTAACCAAATCGGTGATGAAAACCGTAAACAAGCTTATATCAAAACTTTAACTGGAACTACCGACGCAACTATTTCCTTGCACCTCAACAGCGCCCCCACCGATCCCGACGCGGCGGACTTAGCTTTAACTACCATCCTACGCCGTAAAGGACGGGTGCTAGACGCCCTCAGCAACACCGTCGCCCTGCTCCGACAACGACTTAATCCCTCTATTCAAATCACCTTCGATGACCTCAGCGCCAAACGGAGTCAACTGGCTAGCCTCAGCTTCCGGGGCCCCAGCGCTCAGCCTCTTTATGCGTTTAAACTACAACTCGATACCCTCAATCAACAGATCCAAACCCTCGAAACCCAACTCTCCCGCCAAAGCGCCGAATTCCGAACAGAAAACCAACCCATCACCGTCGCTGCCGTCCAAAAATTGCTTCCCCAAGACAGCGCTCTGCTGGAATATATCGTTTACCAATCCTATGACCCCAAAACGAATAAATGGGGCAAACCCCGCTACGCCGCCTATATCCTCCAGCCCAACCGCCAACCCCGGGGCATCGACCTCGGCGATGCGGCAGAAATTGACCAACTTATTGCTGACTGGCTCCAGACCCTGAACAAAGTTCCCAGTAAAACCCTCGCCTTCCAGCGCCGGGAAGAAAAAGCTCAAAAAGCCGCCGGTGCATTACTAGAAGCTAAAATCATTGCCCCTCTGCGTCTCTACATCAAAAATGCCCAACATCTGCTCATCGCCCCCGACAGCCAACTGAACCTGATTCCCTTTGCTGCCCTCCCCAATGGCGCCGAAGGAAAATACCTGATTGAAGATTATCAACTCACCTTTTTAACTAGCGGGCGGGATCTACTCAAACTGCAAAACCCCGTCCCGCCCCGATCGCCTAGCTTAGTAATGGGTAATCCCGACTACGGCGCTGAAGCCCCCGTCAAACTTGGAGACGAAAACCGCTCCGCCGATATTGGCAAACTCAACGCTTTCTGCTGTAACGCCCTTCCTGGCACCCAAGCTGAAGTGGACGGCATTCGTCCCCTCTTTCCCAACGCCAACATTTATACCGGTAAGGACGCGGGCATCGATAAACTTGAGCCAATTAAAGCGCCCTCCATTTTGCACTTGGCCACCCACGGCTTCTTTTTGCCCGACAATCCCCCTCCTGAGCCGGCGGCCAAGGCATTAACGGGGAGTCTCCAGGAAACCCTCAAACCCGACCTGAGCGATAACCCCCTACTGCGATCTGGCTTAGCCTTCACGGGCTTTAACCCTAAGGACAATAAGTATGGCGGCGCTTTAACGGCATTGGAAGCCACGACCTTAGATCTCTGGGGAACCAAATTAGTCGTTCTTTCCGCTTGCCAAACCGGAGTAGGAGACGTGAGAACCGGAGAAGGGGTCTATGGACTACGACGGGCCTTTGTTTTGGCCGGCGCTGAAAGTCAGGTGATCAGTCTCTGGAATGTGTCGGACATTGGCACTCAAGTTTTAATGGTTCATTATTACGCCAACTTAAAAAAAGGCATGGGACGGAGTGAGGCCCTACGGCAAGTGCAGTTAGCCATGTTGCAAGGGGGAGCGTATCCCAATCCCTACTACTGGGCGGCCTTTATACCCTCGGGTGACTGGCGTTCATTTAAATTAGAGTGAATTCTGAAAGTTCTCCCTTGTCTACTGCTTAAGAATCACACGAGCGAGGCTGACCCTAGGATAATAACGATTGACAAAGAGGACAGGGAGTCTTGAACAAAAAAGAGAGCAGAGGTTTGAGCATCGGCTCCTACCAAAGACCTTCGCAGTGCTCTAACCATAACCAACAGAGAGCAAATCATGTCTTCATCATAAAATCGCCAATAACCTCTCGAAACTCAACAACGAAGCTAATCATTTTCACTTGCCTAATTTCGGCTAAAAACAGACAAACTCAGCGGACTGAGCGGTTAGGTATAACGGTCTAGTTGAGCCGCCGCCGCCGTCAAACTTTGGCTCGGAAGGATCGCTTTTGATGAAGTCGGCTCCAAGGCAGTGTTAGGCTGGATGCTTAGATGGAAGTAGCTCGCAACCGTAAACCAAGTGATTGTATAACTTTAAGAACAGTGGCAAATTCTGGATTACCTTCGAGTGACAAAGCTTTATAGAGGCTTTCACGTCCTAAGCCTGTTTCACGTGCAACATTGGTCATTCCCTTGGATCGAGCAATATCTCCTAATGCTGCTACCACTAAATTAGGATCGCCATCTTCAAGAGCCGCTTCAAGATAGGCTGCCATATCTTCTTTTGTTTCTAGATGTTCTGCTGCATCCCAAAGAGAGGTTGTAACTTTGTTCATGATATTATTTCCTATAGGTTTTGTGATAAGTCTAGGGCTGTCTTGATGTCACGATCTTGGGTACGTTTATCCCCTCCTGCAAGCAAAACGATTAATGTATTCCCTCTTTGTATGAAATACACTCGATATCCTGCACCATAATCAATACGGAGCTCTGACACACCTTTTCCTATCGGTTTTACGTCACCAGGATTGCTCATAGACAACCGCCGAATACGAATGTCGATACGCGCTCTAGCTTCCCGATCGCGCAGTGATTTAAACCACCGAGAATAGATTTCAGTCTCCCGAATTTCAATCATGCTTCAAATGTATCCTATAGGATACGGAAAAACAAGCAGTAAGAAAATTTTCTCAACTGCCTCCTAATTTATGCAAAAAAAAGATGCGTTACATTTCATTGGCACATCCCAAAAGTTTGCCTTTCAATTACTTGTCTTTGCGATCGCCAATAACCTCTCGGAACTAAACAACGAAGCTAATCATTTTTGAGTGCTTAATCTTGGCTAAAAACCAACAACATCAATGGGCGTATCGGTTCGGTATAACGGTGAAGCTCAACGGCAGCAAATATCTTTTGAAATACAATCGAGAGAGATCTCGATCCCGTCCGTTGCAGCGCAGTGTTAGCCTGCTGGCAACCGTGATCTCCTTAAATGAATGCACCATCTAAGTAATCCCAAACTATAAGTTACTAAATTGATGATCTAAAAAATCTATAAATAGTGATGCTTGCTGATAAAGTTTGTAGACTTCTTCTGCTGTCTTTTCAATGGTACAGTCAGCGAAATTTTGATGTACTAATTTATTTCGCTCATTACCTATTTCTAAAAAAGCTTTCACAGCAGATTTTAAGACGCTATCAGTTTTAATCTCTTGCGATCTCGTCTCCTTGAATACTTCTCCAAACAAGGAGAAAAAAGAATTTACATTGCCTTTTTCCCAATCTTTCCAAGAGAAATAAGTATGATACTGTCTTTCAATCGCCTTCTGTTTTACTATTGAAATAACACATTCATTATTTTGAGTTTTTCGCTCAATAAACGTCTGAATCATTCTACAAATTTCATGCTCAAAATAGCTTGCGGCTGAAAGTAACATTGTTTTAGTAAAAACCGTATTGAATTGAACCATGAAAGATGGTTCATTATTTTCCTCCAAAAACTTTAAGAGGTCTAAATTATCTTGATAAATTCGATCAACAATGCTCTGCCTCACCATAATAGTCACGACTGATTACACAGAATGCTTGCTGCTTTTCGTAACCTTATATTTACATTTTCCTTGCTAGTAGTTTGAGATTGTATAGCCTCTACAAACTCTGAATCTCTCTTAAGTTCTTCAAGCTTTTCAATATCTAATTTTCCTTCAACAAGCTTTCTTTCTTCAAAAGAGCTTCCACACTGGGCAACGAATACTGCTTCAAAAATAGATATATTAAATTTATTTGTTGTTTTCCTATAAAATGCTTTCTCCGGTAAATTGGAACAAGATTCCAAGAAAGAAAGAAACAAATTTTCAAGATAATCTATCTGTTCATTCTTTAATTGCTTGCAACTTTTGGAAAAGCTATTAAGAAACTTCACCATAGATGACTGATATTCATCGCGCTCAATTAGCATTGCAAATCCTCTCAGGAGAATTTCAATATCTTTCATGTTCAAATCAGGTTCATCAACCCCAATTATTTGTCGCCAACCTGGAACAGTATTGAGCCGATAGAGCATCTTGTAAAAATTCGAATAATATAAGCTTGTCCTAATCTCTTGAGGTTTCAGATTAATTCCCCCAGAATTTAGACGGTTAAAAATTTCGTATATACAAGAATCATCTTCCTCGGGAAAATTCTGTTTTATTATGATATTCCTTATGGTTCGCAAATCAAATGCAACTTTATACTCATCTAAAGTTGAGTAACTAATTCTATTTAGCTTATTAGGCTGATTTGGTAGAGTTGAGGTCAATTGCAGATTAAACTTTGTAAAATAAGCATCATTGCCCAAAATTTCATCTGGAATTTTCCCGTTCTCCTCAAAAATGCGTCTTAGAATAGTTCTTTTTTCATCTTTTGGAAAGCGTTGCTCAATGAAATAGTAGAGAGACATTAAGCGTTGTTGACCATCTATCACTAAAAATTTGTTTCTTGATTCCTGATAAAGAAATATCTGCGGAATCGGCAGTCCAATTATAATTGACTCAATTAACTTTGAGGCTCTTTTGATATCCCATACATAATTACGTTGGAACCCAGGAATGTTGATAGCACCAGATTTTATAAAGTCATACATCGTCTTGATATTAAAATCATTGGGCGATGTCGTTATTTCGTACTCATTAATTGAGTACGCTTCGTCAATCTGAGGATCGCTGTCAAACCATTTGGCAGATTCACTCTCTTCAGGCTGTATTTGGAAAGCTTCAATATTCTCCTGAAGATTGGTATCTGCTGAGTTTGTCATTCTAAATCACCCAAGATAAAAAGTGCTATTGCTTTAGTACTGGAGTTTGGACTAATTTTGAATAGAGGAGCGAGAAAACAGCATGGGAAAATTGCTCAACCCCTGGAAAAAGCTGAACGGAAGTACGAGATGGTAAGGGAACCAGGGCTTTAGGCTACCTGTTCTAGTTCTGATTTCA
>JBGSZT010000052.1:0-24488 GCA_041750255.1 Synechocystis sp. | reverse complement strand
TGGTAGAGCTCCATAATAGTCCTGGCTGAAGTGATTTATATCAGCCAGTTTCGGACATCTTGGGCCGCTTCGGTCACGGCATGTCCGTTTTCCTTCTCTTCATCCCGCTAGTCCACCGAGAACTTCCCACTGTCCAGTAATAATGCCGGTTAAGGGAGAACTAGCACTGGCGTAGGCTTTGATGGGCATTCGTCCTGATAGGTACGCTAATCGTCCGGCAATAGTCGCCATTCCCATGGCTTGGGCCATGGCGACTGGATTGTGAGCTAAGGCGATCGCGCTATTGATCAAAACCGCATCGGCTCCCATTTCCATGGCTTGGGCGGCTTCGCTGGGGGTGCCAATGCCCGCATCCACCACCACCGGCACACTGGCTTCCTCGATGATGATACAAATATTAGCCGCATTACGAATGCCTTGCCCAGAGCCAATGGGCGATCCAAGGGGCATGACCGTAACACAACCCATCTCTTCTAACCGCTTGGCCAAAAGGGGGTCGGCATTGATGTAGGGCAAGACGGCAAATCCTTCTTTGACCAACTGCTCTGCCGCTTCTAGGGTGCCGATGGGATCGGGTAACAGATATTTGCTGTCGGGAATGACTTCTAGTTTGATGAAGTTATTGTCTTCTTGACCGAGGAGTTTGGCCATTTCTCGACCGAGCCGGGCAACTCGTACCGCCTCTTCTGCGGTTTGACAGCCGGCGGTATTGGGCAACATCCAAATTTTTGACCAATCTAGGGCTTCGGCTAATCCTTCATGGCCTGGCGCATTAGTTTGTACCCGACGCACGGCGACAGTGACGATTTCACAGCCGCTGATATCCACACTTTTCCGCATCGCTTCCATACTCGGATATTTACCCGTTCCGGTCAGGAGTCGAGACTGAAAATGACGACCGGCAATGACGAGGGTATCGTCTGAGGTCGTGGGAAGGGGATTAGATGAGTTGGGAGCAGAAGCAAGCATCGTCATGGTAGGAAAAGGTAAGGACTTGAGGGCTGATTGCGTAAGGTAACGATCACCGTGAAATGACCCTAGCAGTGGGTCGGACACATTGTTGACAATGAGGTTACCGATGAGGTTAGCGGTGATAGGTGCTAAAAGAATGCCATTGCGGTAATGACCGAGGGCAAAAATCAGATTATCACAGGGACTAGGGCTAAGGATGGGTTGTTCGTCTGCGGTTCCGGGGCGGAATCCCCACCAAAAATCGGTGATCGCCCATTGGGCGAGGGGAGGATAAAGGCGTATCGCTCGCGTTAGCAGAGTTTGAATGCCCTGGGGCGTATTTTCGGGTTGCCAGTTTACCCTTTCTGATGTGGCCCCTACGATCAAACGACCGTCTTTTCGGGGAACGAGATAGGTATTCGGGCCAAACAAAACCCGTTGCAACGGTAGTGGCTGACCCTGTTCTTGAGGCATGCGTAGCGCCAACATTTGTCCTTTCACCGGAAAAATAGGTAGCGGCAATAATTCTTTGGCCCAAGAACCGCTAGCTAAAACGTAAGTATCGGCTTGGAAGTCTCCCCGTTCGGTTTGGGCGTGGGTAATCTGTCCTCCCCGTTGGAGCAAGGCTGTAACCTCGACTCCTTCTAAAATATTGACTCCCAATAATTGCGCCGCTTGACGCAGGGCGCTGACCAGTTTGCGGTTATCCACCTGGCCATCGTCGGGATGCCACCAGCCGCCTACAATCTCACTTCCTAGGCCGGGTTGATAGCGATGGATCTCGTCATGGTCTAGCCATCGAGATGAGTCTGCCAAGGGTTGGGTTTGAACCGGGAGGTCGTAGACCGGCGACAAAATACCGCAGGGATAGTAATCCACCTCTTGCCCGGTTAAACTCTCTAACTTGGTTACCCAGTCGGGATACAGCGAGCGGGAACGCAAACACAGCTCTAGCATCGGCCCTGGAGGGATTTGCTCAGCGTAAGGAGCTAGCATTCCCGCCGCCGCATGGCTCGCGGCTTGACCAAAATCTCGGCTAAGCACCGTAACAGAACATCCCTGTTGTCTCAGTTCAACGGCGATCGCCAGACCGATGACGCCACCACCAATAATGAGAATGTCACTTTTTGCGTTCATAAACTTACATCTCTAGTCGAGTGGCGATCGCCGTTTGCCAAAGGGTTGTGATTTCTTCCAACTCCAGGGTAACCAACGCCCGGTGATCCTGGCTGAGCAAGGTTAAGGTGCCGGTGCCGACCATGCCGACTTGTTGCCAATTAGACTCTAAATTTTCCCGCAGGTAATTTTCCCAAGCTTCTTGGTCTTGGGGATTGATCGAGACTAAGATACGGCTGGCACTTTCGCCAAATAATTGCTCGTCCCAGCGTTGGGTTGATACCGGAAGGGTGACCGTTGCGCCTTTTTTACCACTAATACAGGATTCTGCAACGGCGATCGTCAATCCGCCCTCGGCGCAATCGTGGGCCGCATTCACCCAGCCATGGCGAATCCCCTCTCGACAGGCTTTTTGCACTTGCTTTTCCAACTCATAATCCAGGTCTGGTGGTTGACCTGCCACCATTTGATGAACCGTCGCTAAGTATTCTGACCCGCCCAGGGTATTGGCATCCGCTTTCCCCAGCAAATAAATTAAATCCCCCGTCTGTTGCCAGCCTTGACCCACAATTTTAGTTAAATCCGGGACTAGTCCTACCATGCCAATCACCGGCGTCGGATAAATGGCCTTGGGCTGACCCTCTGCATCCAGGGTTTCATTGTAAAGAGAGACATTACCGCCAGTGACAGGAGTATTAAGCTCTCGGCAAGCGTCGGCAATGCCCAGACAAGCGGAGGCCAACTGCCAATAGCCTATCGGGTTTTCCGGGCTACCAAAATTGAGATTATCGGTCACGGCCAAAGGGTCTGCTCCGACACAACTCAGATTTCGTGCGGCTTCCGCCACCGCTAACTTGGCCCCCACAAGGGGATGGAGATAGACATAGCGGGCATTGCAATCCGTTGTCGCCGCCACACCAATGGTACAGATTTTAGGGTCTGCCTCCAGAGGACGCACCCGAATCACGGCCGCATCGCCCCCTCCAGGTAATAAAAAAGTATTATTCTGAACCTGGTGGTCGTACTGACGATAGACCCATTGTTTCGAGGCAATACTGGGGACATTTAAAAGTTGCTGCGTAATTTCGTTCCAGGTTTTGATCTGTCCCTGCACCGAAATGCCATCGTGTTGGGCGGAGCTAAGCTCATTTACAGACCACTGCCAAGCGGCTTGGGCATAGGCCGGAGCTTCAGGTAAAAGTTCGCGGTGATAAATTGGCGTGTTATCCGCCAAGGCCGTGGCAGGAATATTGGCCGCAATCTCTCCTTGAAACAAAATTCGTACAATCGGCTCCGCAATCACTGTGCCAGCAACCACCGCCTGAAGCCCCCAGCGATGGAAAATATCAATCAATTCTTGTTCCCGTCCCCGCTGGGCCACAAACAACATACGCTCTTGGGATTCCGAGAGTAAATATTCGTAGGGAACCATACCCGTTTCTCGCACTGGAATTTTGTCTAGATCAAGCTCAATGCCCACGCCTCCCTTTGCCGCCATTTCCGAAGTCGAACAAGTGATCCCCGCCGCGCCCATGTCCTGAGCCGCCACCACCGCACCGGTCTTAAAGGCTTCTAAACAGGCTTCAATCAAAGATTTTTCTAAAAATGGGTCTCCCACCTGTACCGCGGGGCGGTCATCCATAGATTGATCCGTCAATTCGGCACTGGCAAAACTGGCGCCGCCCATGCCGTCTCGTCCCGTGGTAGAGCCAACGTACAAAACCGGATTACCGATCCCCGCTGCTCCTGATTTAACGATGTCGTCTGTTTCCATCAACCCTAGGGCCATGGCATTGACTAAGGGATTATCAGAGTAGACAGGGTCAAAATAAACTTCTCCCCCGACGGTGGGCACTCCGACGCAATTGCCGTAGTGGGAAATGCCATCAACAACCCCCCTAAAAATACGACGATTCCTGGCATCATCTAAATTACCAAACCGCAGGGAATTCAAAATGGCGATCGGTCGGGCTCCCATGGTAAAAATATCCCGCAAAATGCCTCCAACTCCCGTAGCCGCACCCTGAAACGGCTCCACGGCAGACGGGTGATTGTGAGATTCAATCTTAAACGCTAGTTGTAGTCCATTTCCTAAATCCACCACGCCGGCATTCTCCCCAGGTCCCACCAAGACCCGATCGCCAGTCGTCGGGAAATTTTTGAGCAACGGGCGAGAATTTTTATAACAACAATGCTCAGACCACATAACGCCAAACATTCCCAACTCTGCTTTATTCGGGTGCCTGCCAAGACGTTGCACAATATTGGCATACTCTTCAGGTTTAAGGCCTTCAGAGGCAATTTCAGCAGGAGTAAACGGAGAGGTCATGGGAAAATGGGGAAGGGAAGTTTGCAAGCTTATTTTATCTGAAAATTCCGATATTATCTGGGTTGTGGCCCTATGTCCTATGATTTCTCCGTCTCAACACCTACTCATTTTTACCCGCTATCCTATGCCCGGTACCACCAAAACCCGGCTCATTCCAGCCCTAGGGGCAGAGGGGGCGGCGGCCTTACAACGTGAATTAACAGACTACACCCTACAGCAAGCCTTATCCCTAGACCTAGCTGTTTCTCTGGTAATTACGATGTACTTTCAGGGGGGGACAGAAGAGGATATGCGTCAATGGCTAGGCGACCAACTTAACTATGTTCCCCAAAGGCAGGGAGACCTAGGACAGCGAATGCTCTTGGCCGTTGCGGAAGCCTTTAATCAATCTGCCCAGCGGGTAATTATTATTGGCAGCGATTGTCCAGGATTAAATACAAAAATTCTTGAACAAGGCTTTGATGCGCTGCAAACCCACGATGTTGTGCTTGGCCCAGCCCTAGATGGAGGCTACTACCTTTTGGGGATGCGTTCTTTTATGCCATCGCTATTTGCGGGAATTGCCTGGGGCAGTAGCCAGGTGTATGCCCAAACCCGAGCTCTGATTGATCAAGCAGGCTCTAGCTGTGCTCTTCTGCCGCCTTTAGCCGATCTTGACCGTCCCGAAGACTTAGTCCATTTCCCCTTCCCCAGGAATTAGTTGAAATTGACGGTTGACAGAGTATTAATTTGCTCGGTATAATGGGAATTTGTCAACGATTCTCTTGAACCTCGGGAGTTTGTTAAAATTCTTCCTAATCTAACCCATGCCCACAATTCAGCAGTTAATTCGTAGCGAACGCTCGAAAATTCAGAAAAAGACCAAGTCTCCTGCGCTCAAGCAGTGCCCCCAACGCCGCGGGGTCTGTACTCGTGTTTATACCACTACGCCCAAAAAACCCAACTCAGCCCTGCGTAAAGTGGCGCGGGTTAGATTAACCTCTGGCTTTGAAGTCACCGCCTATATTCCTGGTATTGGTCATAACCTTCAAGAACACTCCGTTGTCCTGATTAGAGGCGGGCGGGTAAAGGATCTTCCTGGGGTCAGGTACCATATTGTTCGAGGAACCTTGGACGCTACTGGGGTCAAAGACCGCAAGCAATCTCGTTCTAAGTATGGTACCAAGCGAGAAAAAGCCAAGAAGTAAATTATAACTACTTGCTGGCTTTTGAACAGTACTCTTATCAATTTTTGTCTGGCTTATTTCTACATCGGCGATCGCCGTTTTCCCAAGCATGGGGAGATCTTAACGTTGTCTATCTAATTGCAATCTAACTGAAAAATAGGAAATTATGTCTCGTCGAGGAAATGTCAAAAAGCGTCCTGTCCCCCCAGACCCTGTCTACAATAGCTGTCTAGTCAATATGACTATCCGACGGGTAATGCGGAGTGGCAAAAAATCCGTTGCGTCCAGCATTGTCTACGATGCTCTAACCAGTGTCGGTGAAAAAACCGGCAATGAACCCCTGGAAGTTTTTGAGAAGGCCATTAGAAATCTGACCCCTCTAGTAGAAGTGAAAGCTCGTCGGGTGGGGGGTGCCACCTACCAGGTGCCCATGGAAGTCCGTTCCTCTCGGGGAACCGCTCTGGCCCTGCGCTGGCTCGTACAGTATTCCCGCTCCCGGGGTGGACGAACCATGGCCAGTAAATTAGCCAATGAAATCATGGATGCCGCCAACGAAACCGGTGCCGCTATCAAAAAGCGGGAAGAAACCCATCGTATGGCAGATGCCAACAAGGCCTTTGCCCATTACCGCTACTAAGGAAACTGGGCGGTTATCCGCCTGTCTCTCAGCTTTATTTTTCACCAAGATAAGCCAACAGACCGTATAAAATTGAAAATACTGTCTATCTATTCGTTACGAATCCATACCACCAAGACTTATCGAGATATTAGCTGAGTAAATGCTAAGGAGGTAGCAGTGTCACGGACTATCCCAATAGAGCGAGTGCGAAATATTGGCATCGCCGCCCACATCGACGCGGGCAAAACTACAACGACAGAACGTATCCTTTTCTATTCGGGGGTTGTCCATAAGATTGGAGAAGTCCACGAAGGCACCGCCGTCACCGATTGGATGGAGCAGGAACGAGAACGGGGGATTACCATCACCGCCGCCGCCATTAGCACGAGCTGGCTTGATCATCGTATTAATATCATCGATACACCAGGCCACGTTGACTTCACCATTGAAGTCGAGCGCTCCATGCGTGTCTTAGATGGCGTGATCGCTGTATTTTGTTCCGTGGGGGGCGTTCAACCCCAATCGGAAACGGTCTGGCGCCAAGCAGAGCGCTACCATGTCCCGCGTATTGCCTTTGTCAACAAAATGGACCGCACTGGGGCCAACTTTTTTAAGGTCTACGAACAAATCCGTAGCCGGCTTCGGGCCAATGCTGTGCCAGTTCAAATTCCCCTAGGCAGTGAAGGAGACTTCAAGGGAATTATTGATCTCATTAAAATGAAGGCATATTTGTATCATAATGACTTGGGGACTGATACTGAAGAGGTCCATATTCCTCCCGAATTTGAAGCAACGGCTCAAGAGTATCGATTGAAACTAGTGGAAGCGGTCGCAGAAATTAATGACAATTTGACCGAAAAATATTTAGAGGGGGAAGATTTGACCCCTGAAGAACTCCACCAAGGACTACGCCAAGGAACCATCTCGGGTGCCCTCATTCCAGTTCTTTGTGGCTCTGCTTTTAAAAATAAAGGCATTCAATTATTGCTAGATGCGGTCATTGACTATCTTCCCTCTCCCGTCGAAGTACCGGCGATCGAGGGACTTTTGCCCAATGACGAGACCCAAGCACGGCCCGCCGATGATGAAATCCCGATGTCAGCACTGGCCTTTAAAGTGATGGCGGATCCCTACGGGCGATTGACTTTTGTTCGAGTCTATTCTGGCGTACTGCAAAAAGGTAGTTATGTTCTAAATTCCACTAAAAACAAAAAAGAACGTATTTCCCGCCTAATTATTCTTAAAGCCGATGACCGCATCGAAGTTGATGAATTAAGAGCAGGAGATCTCGGAGCCGTATTGGGTCTCAAAGATACGCTAACCGGAGATACTCTCTGTGATGACTCCGACCCGATTATTCTAGAGTCCCTCTATGTGCCTGAACCGGTGATTTCCGTCGCCGTGGAACCAAAAACAAAGCAGGATATGGAAAAATTATCCAAAGCCCTGCAATCCCTCTCAGAAGAAGACCCAACCTTCCGCGTTGCTGTTAATCCTGAAACTAATCAAACTGTCATTGCAGGGATGGGGGAGCTCCATTTGGAGATCCTCGTAGACCGGATGATGCGAGAGTTTAAAGTCGAAGCCTCGGTGGGGACTCCCCAGGTCGCCTACCGAGAAACCATCCGTCAAACCGCCAGAGCCGAAGGAAAATTCATCCGTCAGAGTGGCGGGAAGGGTCAGTACGGCCACGTCGTTATTGACCTCGAACCGACGGAGTCAGGCTCCGGCTTTGAATTCATTTCTAAAATCGCGGGGGGGACTATACCAAAAGAGTACGTTGCCCCCGCAGAACAAGGGATGAAGGAAGCCTGTGCCTCGGGAATCCTTGCGGGCTATCCTGTGATAGACCTGCGGGCTACTCTGGTGGATGGGTCTTTCCACGACGTAGACTCGTCAGAAATGGCCTTTAAGATTGCCGGTTCCATGGCGATCAAGGAAGCCGTTCTGAAGGCCTCTCCGGTGCTCCTAGAGCCCATGATGAAGGTTGAGATCGAAGTCCCTGAAGACTTTATCGGCAACGTCATTGGGGACCTCAACTCCCGTCGTGGGCAGATCGAGGGCCAAGAAACGGAGCAGGGTGTGGCCAAAGTATCTGCTAAAGTTCCATTGGCAGAGATGTTTGGTTACGCGACCGATATTCGGTCGAAAACCCAGGGGCGGGGTATTTTTTCGATGGAGTTTAGTCACTACGCAGAAGTACCCCATAATGTCGCTGAAGCGATCATCGCTAAAAGCAAAGGGAACACCTACTAGTTCAGCTCAAGCAGTAGACTGAACTGTATAAAGAATAAAACAAAGGAAACATTTATCCATGGCACGCGCAAAATTTGAACGGACGAAAGACCACGTTAACATCGGCACCATTGGCCACGTTGACCACGGCAAAACAACCCTAACGGCCGCCATCACCATGACCCTGTCGGCCTTGGGTCAAGCCAAAGCTCGTAAATACGACGACATTGATGCCGCTCCCGAAGAAAAAGCGCGGGGGATTACCATCAACACGGCTCACGTAGAATACGAAACTGAAAATCGTCACTACGCCCACGTGGACTGTCCTGGTCACGCTGACTATGTTAAAAACATGATCACCGGAGCCGCTCAAATGGATGGCGGCATTCTGGTGGTATCGGCGGCGGATGGCCCCATGCCTCAGACCCGCGAACATATTTTGTTGGCAAAGCAAGTAGGGGTTCCTAAACTGGTCGTCTTCCTCAATAAAAAAGATATGGTGGATGACGATGAGTTACTAGAATTGGTGGAATTAGAAGTCCGCGAGTTACTTAGCGACTACGATTTTCCCGGTGATGATATTCCTATCGTTGCGGGTTCAGCAAAAGAAGCCCTAGAAGCCATGGTTGCCAACCCCAAAACCATCCGGGGTGAAAATGAGTGGGTAGATAAAATCTATGACCTCATGGAAGCGGTTGATGCTTACATTGACACTCCTGAGCGGGAAGTTGACAAACCCTTCTTGATGGCAGTAGAAGACGTCTTCTCCATCACCGGTCGGGGCACGGTTGCCACCGGACGGATTGAGCGCGGCGTGGTTAAAGTCGGTGAGACGGTTGAGATCGTCGGCATCAAAGATACCAAGAACACCACCGTTACCGGTGTGGAAATGTTCCAAAAAACCCTTGATGAAGGCATGGCGGGAGATAACGTCGGACTTCTGCTCCGGGGTGTCCAAAAAGAAGAAATTGAACGCGGTATGGTCTTGGCTAAACCCAAATCCATCACTCCCCACACCGAATTTGAGGGAGAAGTTTATGTTCTTAAAAAAGAAGAAGGAGGACGTCATACTCCTTTCTTTGCCAACTACCGTCCTCAATTCTATGTGCGTACAACCGATGTAACTGGAACGATCAAGAGTTACACCGCTGATGATGGCACTGCGGTGGAAATGGTGATGCCCGGTGACCGGATCAAAATGACCGTTGAACTCATCTGTCCCATCGCCATTGAACAAGGAATGCGCTTCGCCATTCGTGAAGGTGGCCGAACCATCGGAGCTGGTGTTGTATCTAAAATCCTGAAGTAGGACAATCCACCAACAATTTCTAAATGTGTCAGGGGGAATTAGCCCTTAGGGAGTTCCTCTCTGACAACCTCATTAACACATTTGCTGTACCTTGACAACTTAAAACCATGGCAACTATCCAACAACAAAAAATCCGCATCCGTTTGAAAGCATTTGACCGTCGCCTATTGGACACATCCTGTGAAAAAATTGTAGATACCGCCAATCGGACTAACGCTACAGCGGTTGGGCCCATTCCTCTACCCACAAAACGAAAAATTTATTGTGTTCTGCGCTCTCCCCACGTAGATAAAGATTCCCGCGAGCATTTTGAAACCAGAACCCATCGCCGCATCATTGATATTCATCAACCTTCGTCTAAAACTATTGATGCCCTGATGAAGTTAGATTTGCCTGCCGGTGTGGACATTGAAGTGAAACTCTAATGCGTTAAGTACCTTAAAATATTTAGAACCCAATGCAAACGGTTTTTTAGAAACGCCGAATGCCTTGGTTTTTTTATATTAATTTGCTAAATTTTGAGCTAATTCTTGGGAAACTTCCCGCAGATTGTCTGACCAATCTGCGGCTAAATCATCAATTAAAATAACCTCTCCCTGAATTTCCTGGGCGATGGTTTCTGCACTCTTGGGGCTAAATTGAGGTTGAGCAAAAATCACTCGAATTTTTTGAGCCTTAGCTGTTTTGATCACGTCTGCTAATTCCTTGGCACTGGGTTCTTGTCCTTCTACTTCAATGGGAATTTGGGTCAATTGATAATCCTTGGCAAAATAGCCCCAGGCAGGGTGAAAGACAATGAAGGTTCGATGGTTTAAGCCTGCTAGATTTTGGCGGATTTCTTGGTCTAATTGCTCTATTTCCGTCAAAAATTTCTCTAAATTTGCTTTATATTGGTCTTTGTTTTCAGAATCGATTGCGACTAACCCCTCATAAATATTCTGGGCTTGTACCTTGGCCAAGGTTGGCGAAAGCCAGATATGGGGGTCATTGCTTTCGGCGGCGACGCCATGATCATCATCATGGCCATGGTTGTGCTCTTCCATGGTTAGAGGTGTAATACTTTGGGAGGAATCAATCATGACTAGGTTGGGATTGGCACTTTTGAATTTTTTGAGCCAGGCATCTTCTAGCCCTACTCCTACTTTGATGTAGGCTTCTGCGTTGCTCAATGCCTGTAATTGTTGGGGCTTCGGTTCATAAATATGAGGATCAGTTCCACTATCCACCATCACATTGACCTTGACCCGATCGCCGCCTATTTTTTCAACAAAATACCGTTGGGGCAGAATGCTGACGGTAATATCCAAGGAGTCTTTTGTCTCCACCACTCCAGGAGACTGACAACTGAAACTGGTCAACCCGATTAAAAATGCGGCGATCGCCATCTCAGCCCCTTTGCCCCAAGCAATCCTAGCCATAACAACACTCAAGCGATAATGATTATCATTATAGTTTAACTTGATCGGGGTTGCTCTGGGTTAGTCGATCATGCCCATGTCCCGCAATGATTGGCGCAACTGGTCGGCTTGGGGATGAGATTGCTGATCATACAAGGCGATCGCCATTTTGAAGGCCTCTAAACTTTCTGGTAATAGCCCCGCTTTGAAGGTCGTCACACCCAAATTTTGATAGGCTTCGGCGTAGTCAGGATTGAGTTCAATCGCTTTTTGATAGGCCTTAATGGCCTCAATTAGATTGCCCTGGGCCTTGAGCACCAGCCCTAAGTTAAAATGCCCCGTGGCCAGGGTTGGATCAATTTTGACGACAGTCGCAAAGACCTGATAGGCCTCGCCCAGCTCTCCCAGGGTTTGCAGAAACGCCCCATAGTTATTCAATGCGCCGAGTTTAAGCGGTAGTAAAATTTCTTCATTGAGGGCTTTTTGGTAATGTTTGCGGGCTAATTCCCATTTCCTTTGACGGGTGTAGAAATTCGCCAAATGATAATGCAATTCAAAGCGCACGGGGATCGAGGCTTGATTGGATTTGAGTCCTTGTTTCAGGAGTTTGAGTCCGTCCTGGTCTTTGCCGATTTGGCAATAGAGCGCCCCCAATTTATTGCAGAGGTAGGCATCCTGGGGATCTTCCCTTAGGGCTTTTTCAAGGAGGGATTGAGCCCGTTGGGTTTTGTTGCGGTCTTGTAGGGCATCGGGACGATAGCCACTGTGCAAAATGGCAACCCCAGGAAGATCGACAATGCGCCAGTGGGGTTCTTTTTTTAATAATTCCAGTACACTATCGTCAATGGTTTCGTGGTAAGGACGATTAAAGTGGAGGGCGGGATGACGGCGAAATAGCCGCGATACTAGGGAATAGGGCGATTGGAGGGCTCCTACTTCCTGCCGCATCAGGTTAACTACGAGGGTGCTTTCATCAGCGATCGCCGTTTGGATGGCGCTGATCATGCGCGGGTTAAGCTCTTCGTCTCCATCTAGCATTAAGACCCAGTCTCCGCTGAGATGGGCTAACGCTTGATTTCTAGCCTTGGCAAAATCATCCTGCCATGCCAACTCAATCACCTTTGCTCCGAACGTTTTGGCGATCGCCATAGTTTCATCCTGGGAGCCCGTATCGGCTACCACCATTTCCTGCACCAGGTCTTGAACACTCGCCAGGCATTGCCCGAGGTGGGCGGCTTCATCTTTGACGATCATAGAGAGGCTAAGAGTAGGCATTCGAGTTTAATCCAGAGGGTGAGCGTGTGATATTTTGAGAAGGCTGTTCAATCAGATTTGCCTAATCCTACTAATTTACAATGGTTCAGTCTGCTCCCTCCACCGACGAGATTATTGCTGCCCTCGAAATTCCCTCAGACCTCAACTTTGACCTCCCTGACCCGGAAGATGAAGGCATTCAAGACCATGAGTTCCAGTCCCAACTCGAAAATTTTTGGGCCGTGTGCGAACGCTTTGACCTGCAAACTGAAATTTGGCGCGGGCGCATTTTACGGGCGATCCGAGACCGCGAAAAAGTCGGCGGGGATGGGCGGGGTACGGGCTTTTTAAACTGGCTCAAACAGCGAGAAATCACCAAAAGTCAGGCCTATCAACTGATTCAGCTTGCCAATAGTGCAGATACGCTGATGGAAGATGGCCCCCTTGACCCCCAATCCATTAATAATTTTAGTAAGCGGGCCTTTGTGGAAACAGCAAAATCTGCCCCGGAAGTACAAAAACTGATAAGTGAAGCGGCCCACAACGGCGATCGGATTACCCGCCGCGAGGTAAAGCAACTCTCCGATGAATGGACGGCAATGAGTTCAGAGTTATTACCCGACGTGATCAAAGAAAAAGCGACGGATGGTAGCATTGCGCCCCGTCATTTGGCTCCCCTGGTTAAAGAACTGGAAAAATTAACCCAAGCTCACCTCATTCCCCTACAACAAGAAGCCCAGGAAAACCCTGATGTAGATACCGTTAAGCACCTCACCACCTCCGCCCGCAGTTTGTCCAAGTATCTGGATGCCGCCGCTCAGGTACAAACCCTCAAGGCCTTTCCCCTCGACCTAGAATTAGCCCTCGAAGAAGCTTTACGCTTAGATTGTTTGGGCACCGCCGCCGATTTGGTCAAGCAAGCCACTCAGCTAGAACAAACAGCCGTCAAACTTTTTACGACCTGGAAACGCCTGGGTAACCTAGCTGATCGCCTTTATGTGGATACCGGCGCCAGTAGCCCTAATTTACGGTCATTATTAACAGCGTTGGAAGGACTGACCCAAGAGATTATCGAAGTGCAACTCGATGATAGTGGCGATCGTTCCGTGCGCCTCCGTATCCTTAATGACCAAGACCTCAATCGGGGAAATTAGCCTGATTATCTTTGACGGCATACAACGAAACGAGGCGAGCAATTAAAACCGCTGGGTAAAGCTGACCCAAAACTGCTTCTAGGTTGGCAAGACCCATGGATACCGGGCCCGACGGGCTAATATCGCCATAGCCCAGGGTGGTGAGGGTGGTGAAACTGAAATAGAGCAGAGAAAATTCGGGATTGAGGTCATGGAGGGGTAAGACCTTGAATGCACTGGGGTTTAGGCTAAACGTAACCATGTAGAGTAATGACCACCACACTCCCAGCAGTAGGTAAACGGATATGCCACCAATGACCGTATCCGCATCTACACTATCAACGTGCATCAGATGATAGCTCATAACAACGATGGCGATCGCCAAAAACACGATAAATAAAAGGGAGCTCAGGAGAGAAAAAACATCCTGAAGAGTAGATTCTGGTATAAGAGTTTCAAAGATTCCCAGGCTACAGGCAAGCAAAGCCAAAACCTGACATCCCTGCCGCAGACGCACAGGCACAGGAAAGGTGCGGATCGCCAAAAATGTCGTGATGGTTAGTAGCGGCACCAACACCAGCTCATTAAGTTTTTTTAGGTCAAAAAAGGTAATCGATAAAAAAAGGATGATAATCGACCAAAATAAGCGACGATAGCGCCGAGTATTGGCTGGATTAGAGGTCGTTTTTATCATACTTACTCAAAGAAAGATTCAGAGTCGATAGCAGAGAGTATACCACCACTCCAGTATTACCAAAGCCTACCCACCCCTAGCGGATTTTTTCTGCTGTTGAGGCTTGTAATGATCCAAACTTGTATGTTATGCTTGTCATCTATCTAACGCGGATGTGGCGGAATTGGTATACGCGCACGTTTGAGGGGCGTGTGGCTTTGCCTTGCGAGTTCGAGTCTCGCCATCCGCATAGAAATAAAATGGTCGTAGTCTAGTTTGTGTAAGTGTACTTGAACCTCCACCCTCAGGGAGGTTTTTTTTGCCTAAAATTTCAGGCGACGGCGAGCGCCCCGGGCCAGATTAAAAACCCAGGGCAACATTCTTTAAGGACTAAACACCGACAGGAATCCTACGCTCAGGGGCAGAAGACTCCTCCGCTTCGCGTAGTTTAACCAGAATGGCATCCACGTTTTTCTTGGCATCGCCAAAGAGCATTTCAGTATTCTCTTTGTAGAAAAGCGGATTTTCGACCCCCGCATAGCCAGCGGCCATGCCCCGTTTCATGACGATGACGTGGTTGGCTTTCCAGACTTCTAGAACCGGCATCCCGGCGATCGGGCTATTGGGGTCATCGAGGGCGCTGGGGTTGACTGTATCGTTGGCGCCAATCACCAAAACCACATCGGTGCTGGGAAAATCATCATTTAATTCGTCCATCTCTAAGACAATGTCGTAGGGAACATTAGCTTCAGCGAGCAGGACATTCATATGGCCGGGTAAACGACCGGCAACGGGGTGAATGCCAAAACGAACGGGGATTTTGCGCTCACGCAGTAATTTGGTGATATCTGAAACCGCGTGTTGGGCTTGGGCAACGGCCATGCCATAGCCGGGCGTGATAATCACACTCTGGGCCTGGGTCAAAAGCTCTGCTACATCCTCCACTGTTGTCGAGGTGACCGTACCCACCGGGGTCGCCGCTTCAGTGCTAGCGGTTTTATTGCCACTGCCTTCACCAAAGCCGCCTAAAATCACACTCAAGAAGGAACGGTTCATGGCTCGGCACATAATGAAGCTCAAAATAGCACCGCTACTCCCCACCAAGGCTCCGGTAATGATCAGCAAATCATTGGAGAGCATAAAGCCCGCGGCCGCCGCCGCCCAACCCGAATAACTATTGAGCATCGAAATAACCACAGGCATATCGGCCCCACCGATCGCCGCCACGAGATGAAGTCCCAAAAGTCCAGCTAGCCCTGACATGATCAACAAAGGGGTTAATCCGGCGGGATGGCCAAGGGCCATAAACTGAACCCCAAAAATCACACTGGTCACCAAAATACTGATATTGAGAACATGACGAGCAGGCAATAGCAAAGGTTTACTACTAATAATGGCGCGTAATTTACCAAAGGCAACGATGGAACCGGTAAAGGTAACGGCTCCAATAAATACCCCTAAATAAATTTCGATTTGATGGATGGTCTCTTCTGTGCCGGTGAGGCTGCCATCGGGGGCGAGATAGTTGGCGACCCCCACCAGAACGGCGGCTAATCCCACAAAACTATGGAGAATGGCGACTAATTCTGGCATGGAAGTCATCGCCACCCGCGATGCCAAAATGGAGCCGATCAATACGGCAGGAATGATCGCCGCGAGCAGAGTACCGTAGCCACTAAAATCCGTACTGAGCGCCGTGGCCGCAAAGGCCATGACCATACCGGCGATACCGAGCCAATTGCCCCGACGGGCGGTTTCTTGGTTGGCAAGACCGGCAAGACTAAAAATGAAAAGAACACTGGCGGCAATGTAGGCCACCGTTTGTAGGCTGTTAGACATGGAAAAGAATAGATAACGTGAGCTAAATCAGATAATCCTTAGCAAGAAGGAGTTAGGCGTTTATTTGCGGAACATTTTCAACATGCGTTGGGTGACCAAAAAGCCGCCGGAAATATTGATGGTTCCCACTAAAATGGCGATCGCCCCCAGGATGGTCGTTGGGCTATTGAGGGGGCCAGAAATCTGCAACATGCCGCCGATGATGATAATGCCGCTAATGGCGTTGGTCACACTCATCAGGGGTGTATGCAAGGCAGGAGCGACATTCCAGATCACCTGCCAACCTACGAGACAAGCCAGGACAAACACGGTTAAGTGGGACAGGAACGATGCCGGAGCGCCCAGACCAATGCCCACTAAAGCTAGAGCCGCCAAAATTAGCCAAACTAGCCCGGATTTGTCCTTACTGCTGGTTTCCTTGGTCGCCACCACGGCAGGATCTACTGTTTTAGGAGCGGCGATTGGAGCCGGGGTAGCCGGTTTGGGGGCGGGCCACGTAATATTACCTTCGTGGAGCACTAAGGCCCCGCGCACCACCTCATCTTCCAGATTCACTTGATAGTTTTCGGCACCGCCCATATCCTTAAGTAGGTGCCAGAGGTTATTGCCGTAGAGTTGGCTCGCTTGATTCGCCATGCGGCTCGGCAGGTCGGTATAGCCAATGATCGTCACCCCTTGGTATTGATAGACTTCACCAGGTTTGGTGACTTCACAATTCCCCCCCTGTTCAGCGGCGAGGTCCACCACCACCGAGCCTTGGCGCATGGATGAAACCATCGCTTCCGTAATCAGCTTTGGCGCTGGGCGGCCAGGAATTAAAGCCGTTGTGATGATAATATCCACTTCCTTGGCTTGGGCGGCAAAGAGGGCCATTTCCGCGTCAATAAATTCTTTGCTCATGACCTTGGCGTAGCCGCCCTCACCACTGCCATCTTCTTCAAATTGTAGTTCCAGAAATTCTGCCCCCAGGCTTTCCACTTGCTCTTTGACCACCGGACGGGTATCAAAGGCTCGCACGATCGCCCCTAATCCCTTCGCTGTTCCGATCGCCGCTAGACCAGCCACCCCAGCCCCAATCACCATCACCTTAGCCGGAGGTACTTTCCCCGCCGCTGTGATTTGCCCGGTAAAAAAACGACCAAAATTATTGGCGGCTTCAATCACGGCGCGATAGCCGGCAATATTCGCCATGGAACTCAAGGCATCCAGCTTCTGAGCGCGGCTAATGCGAGGTATGGAATCCATGGCCAGCACCGTGGCTTGTTTTTGGGCTAATTTTTCCAGTAATTCTGAATTTTGGGCAGGCCAAATGAAACTGATCAGGGTTTTGCCTAGGGGCAATTGTTCGATTTCTTCGTCTGAGGGTTGACGGACTTTGAGGATAATATCCGCTTGCTCAAATAAACTCTGGCGATCGCCAACAATACGACAATTAAGCGCTTCGTAGAGGCGATCAGTAAAATTAGCTCGTTCTCCCGCCCCTGACTCCAGCAAAACATCAAAGCCCAGCGCCTGTAATTTTTTGACATTATCCGGGGTCGCCGCCACGCGACATTCGTTGGCATAGGACTCCCGAGGAATGCCAATCACCTTTGGTCGTGACACATTGACAGAAGTCTCGGAAGTCTCCGTCAGAGTGGGAGCGGAGTTAGGAACAGCAAGGGTCATAAATTGTTTCACCACATCTAAATCATCATTGCATCTTAGGATAATCCCCAGTTTTCGCAACAAATTCTTTAAAATGTTTAATGAATTGCCTAGTGACGAGCTATTTTTGGTACAACCAGTTCAAAAGCTGGATATTGCTAGGCTGATTGCCCAAGGGGACTATGCTAGGCTAAACCAGCAATGACATTCCCACGTTAATGCCAATTTAAATGAGGTTATAAATCACTTATGCTGGTCAAGCAATTTATTCAAAAAAACCTGGCTCTTTTGGCCCTGAGCGGTGCAGTCCTCCTCGCCTTACCCGCCATTACCATCGCCCAGGGTAACTCAGGACTAACTATTTTTAGTGGCGTAGACCGCAAAGATATCCTCGACTACTATTTACAGTTTGGGGGTCGTCCCAATGAATGGGACCGCTATAAACTTTATATCCCTGCCAAAAAACTCAGCCAAGGGGCTCGTCGATTCTACATTTCCTACCCCGAAAATTTTGATGGTATTTTTGACACCAAATCCATCGATATCCGCACCAAAGCTGGATCCATCCCCATCGAAGATGTTGTTTGGGACAAAGAAAGCCGTTTTCTGGAAATCAGCCTTGCTGAACCGATCAACCCCAATACCAAGGTTGAAATTGTTCTATCTAATGTCAAAAATCCTGATTATGGTACATTTTATCTGGTTGCGGACGTGATGGCGTCTGGGGATATTCCGGTCAGGCTCTACATCGGCACCTGGATTCTTTCGATTAACCGCTAACTAGTTCAGCCTTCAATGGTATAATTTTAGACTGTGTCTTTTTGAAGGAGAAACTATTGTGACGCAACGTACCTTAGGCGGAACCAGCCGCAAACAAAAGAGAACATCAGGTTTTCGGGCCCGGATGCGGACCCATAATGGGCGCAAAGTCATTCAAGCCAGACGAAAAAAAGGACGTCATCAACTCGCGGTCTAGCCGTCGCTGTGGGATTACCAAAATCAATACGACTTAAACACTGGAAAGATTTCCAGACGATCTATCAAGGGGGAAAACGCTACCGCAGCTCTCACTTGCTCCTAAGGGTTATGCAAAACAAAAGCTTGCCTAGGAGTCGTTTTGGTATTACTGTCAGTCAAAAAGTGAGTAAAAAAGCAGTAGCCCGCAACCGAATTAAACGTCAAATTCGGTCTATCATCCTATCTCAATTGCCCTCCCTAGACAGTGGCTTCGACGTAATAATTGTCGTCTTGCCCAGCGCCCTAGTGTGCAAATATGAACATTTTTTGCGAGAATTGGAACAGCTATTTAATCAAGCTGGAATTATCCGCCATGGGCATTAAAGAAACGACCTATTATGAAGGGGGTCCCCACATCGGGGATTTAATTATTAATATCCTTTTAGGATTTACCGTTATTTTCCTCCCCTTGACCGTTGCCGCCGTTGTCAGAGCCATCTGGCTCCGCTACAAGATTACAGACCGTCGAATTTCTGTAACCGGGGGCTGGATGGGTAAAGACCGCACCGATATTGTGTATGGTGAAATCAGTAAAATCGTCAAAATTCCCAGAGGCATTGGAGTCTGGGGAGATGTTGTAGTGGTTCTCAACGACAAAAGCCGCTTGGAACTGCGGGCAATGCCCAAATTTCGCGAGATCTGTGACTACATGTCCGAGCGAGTAGCGGCCAAAACAGGACGCTCCCTAGAAGCCATTACCAGTAACTAGCGAAGATGGGGCACTAAGACATCTTTTTGCCCATGGTCAACCGGTAAATCAACTAATGTTTCCGCAATAAGGGCTGAGAGTTAAACGAATGGATTTTGGTATTGGATTTATTTCGACAAATATCATGCTACCCATCCTGGATTTTTTCTTCGGGATTGTGCATAGCTATGGATTTGCAATTGTTGCCCTAACCTTAGTAATCCGGCTGGGGCTTTACCCCCTAAGTGCAGGGCAAATTCGCAATATGCGAAAAATGCGGATTACTCAACCTCTGATGAAGGAGCGGCAAGAAGAGATTAAACGCCGTTTTAAAGACGATGCCGCCAAACAGCAAGAGGAAATGGCAAAGTTAATGCAAGAATTCGGCAATCCCCTGGCGGGATGTCTGCCGTTGGTTTTGCAAATGCCCATTCTGTTTGCTCTCTTTGCGACTCTCCGGGGTTCGCCCTTTTCGGATATTAACTATACGGTCGATGTGCAAATCTTGCCCCACGAACAAGTTGAGCAGATTGTGCCCCAGAGCTACGGTACCAAGGCTCAAAATATCTATGTCGATGAAGCTATCCACTACCCTATCACTGCTTTTTTGCCCGGCGGCAACGTTTTAGGAGTGGGAGATAGCACTCAGATCGAACTACAAACGGCAGAAGGCAAGTCCCTAAGCCAATTGGCAGCGACCCTTGGCGACAAAAACGATTTGACACCGCGCTATGCCATCACGAAGGGCGAAGACCGAGTAACACTCAAGCCCGATGGAAGCATCGAAGCCTTGGTGCCGGGAGATGCCACAGTGCAAGTAACGATCCCCGGTATCGCCGCCCGGACAGGATTTTTGTTTATTAAGGCCCTCGGCCAAGTGGGGGTAACGGGGGAAAACGGTGAAATCAACTGGGATGTCCTAGGGATGATTGTCTTTTTTGGGTTTAGTATTTATCTCAACCAAGAATTATCCGGTAGCAGTGCGGGTAAACCTAAGGGCTCACAGCCGGATCAACAACAAACCATTAATAAGATAACACCCATCTTATTTTCTGGGATGTTTCTTTTCTTTCCGCTTCCCGCCGGTGTTTTAATGTACATTGTCTTGGCTAATGTCTTCCAAACTCTCCAAACCGTGATTCTTATGCGGGAACCCCTGCCAGAGAATTTACAAAAGTTACTGGAAGACCAAGAGAAAGCCAATCAATCTCGCTCGACCTTACCCTTTGAAAAAAAGACCAAGAAGAAAGAAAAAACGTCCTAAATTAATATCTAAAAAATCAGGGCTTCAGGAGATTTGAGTATCACTTGGAGCCTTTTTTGTGTCTATATTCCGGCGTTTATTAGCGAAAAGTATTGAAAAGTTAAGTAGGTAGATATAATTAAACTAATCATAAGTTATGTACTCTATCCCCTCCAGTCCCCCTTGATAAGGGGGGAGTCCGTAGGACGGGGGGATTTTATAAATATTTACGCTCACCCGCTTACTTCGCTTCAAAAATGACATTCCCTCGACGCAGGGCTAATAATCGTAATCTAAGTGGCCCCATAACATAGGTATCTTGGGCCGCCAAGACCTGGATTTTATCGGGACGTTCACCGGTCTGACGAATCGTTTCCACAAATTCAATTAAAGTCTTGATGCGTCCATCTTCGAGTTGAATATTGCCGAGCACTCCTTCGCGTCGGGCTCTAAATTGAGCGGCGGATAATAAATAATCGAGGCGTTTTTGAATATCTTCTTCGCTAAAATTTGAGGAATCCATAGAAATGCTAGCAATGCTTTCTTCAGCTTGGAAAACCATTCGATTGGCGGCAACATCGGCAAAAACTCGAATTTCCCCTTCTCCTTGGACGTAGTTCCCCGCTGATAAAATCCTGACAACATACTCCTCTCCAGTTTTAAGTTGTTCAGAGAGTTCTTGTACTTGCGCTGTTGTGATTTTGACAATGGGTTCGGTGCCGGGGGCGTTTTCCGGCTGGGTAGATGTCCGAGTGGCTTGCCAGGCTGACCAATTAGCCTGGCGCAGGAGTTCATCGACGGCTTGAATGGCTAACTTGGGGTCTACCACTCGCACTGTCCCGAAGGCCAATAACTGCCCCCGTACCAGGGCGATTTTCCGCTCCCGTAGGTCTTGGTAGTTCTGGTAGTACTGTTCTAATATTTGTACTTCTCGATTCAGAAAGCCCAATTGTTTTTCTAGGTCCTGTAGTTGGGATTCCCGTTGGCGGAGGTTTCGGTCTTTGCTGGCGATCGCCTGATCAAGTTGATCAATGCGTTGATCCCGTTGATTAATTTCAGTTTGTAAGGTTTGACGTTGTTGTTCGAGGGAAGCAAAGCGTTTTTCTAGAGCTTGAAGACGATTTTGACGCTCGGCCAAAATTTGATCCTGCCCAGCAATTTTAGCTTGACGTTTACTCAATTCCGTATCGCGCAGGGCCACTTGAGCTTGCAACTTACTCATTTCTTCCACCAGTTGCAGTTTTTGACGACGCAGTTGTTCGCGCTCGGTTTGTAGAACCTTGACATCGGTTTGCAAGCGTTGGGCATCCTGGGAGGCACGACGGAGTTTGGCGAGGGCTTGATTATAATTTTTGTCGATGTCTTGACTCCGCTTTTGGACTTCGATTTGTTTGACTCGGGCCTGTTTTAACTCCTGCTCGATCGCCTTTTTTTCAGAACCGGCGGTTTCTAATTCCGCTTCGGCGGTGCGGAGTTGCTGTAAAATTTCGTCTAATTTAAATAGACCTTCTCGTAACGATTTACTAAAGGTAAACAAAATCCCCAGGGTTGACCCGGCAATAAGCGTCCCGGTTAATACGGTCAAAAACACCGCAGTTTGTCGGGGGCGCAGGTTAAAGAGTCGGAGCTTGGCTTTGCCGACTTTACTACCCAGATGATCCCCCAGCGCCGCAATGATGCCGCCCAAAACAAGCACGGCCACCACTAAGATATAAGCACTGGTCATAGTATCGGGTTAGGTGAATTGTTGGCTGAGGGCAACGGGATTATGCACCGTAATTTTCTTTTTATAGATGGAAATTAGATTCCCTTCGCGCAAATCTCCCAATAATCGAGTCACAGTGACCCGCGTTGAACCAATGGCTTCGGCGATCGCCTGATGGGAGAGCTTGAGGTCAATGCGAATCCCCTCGGAACTCGGTGCACCGAAATCTCGACATAGAATCAACAAAAAGCTAACTAGCCGTGAGCCCATGTCTCGGTGAGCCAGGGTTTCAATCATCATCTCGGTTTGCAAAATACGAGAGGACAATCCCTGTAACATTAACATCGACAGGTCAGGATGTTCCTTCAGTTCCTTTTCTACCTGCTCAATCGGAGCTGACAACAACTCTACAGGAGTAAAGGCCACGGCATGGTAAAAACGGTCAGACCGTTGCCCCGTAATCAATGACAATACCCCAAAGACACTATTTTCCCGCAGGAGGGCCACCGTAATTTCTTCCCCCGCTTCATAGACACGGGAGAGTTTAACCGCTCCTTTAAGTAAAAAATACACCCGCTCTGCCGGGTCACCAGGGAAAAAAATAGTTTTACCCCGATCAAAAGTCTCTACAACCGGGGGAAATGCTTCATTGCCCAATCGCCGGAAAACGGCGGCTAGGGGTTTTTCTTGGGTTAAGGTTTGATCCATTCGGCGTCAAGCAGAGGGGCATAGCATGAATTTCCCCGATTCTGTATCGTAATTATACACAGTCCCTGGAAGCAATCACCAGTTATGGGGCGAAGCAGAAAAGGAGACCAATCAAAAGTTAAGCTAGATTCGGAGCTAATTTATTCGGCGATCGCCTATTATTTTTCCACCATGCCAGACATTCATCTGCTCGAAATTCAAAATCCCTATCCCGATGCTGTGCTACTAGACTTGATAGCTAAGGTATCCAACACACCATCCCCGACGGATAGGAGAATTACCCTGACTACGACCTTGAATTTTCAAGAGCAATGGTTAACCCTCACCTCTAAACGAGTCAAATTTGCCCTCAAAACCGGCCGACTCCATCTCTCCTGCTCCCAGGGTCATGTTACTCCGGCGCCCCATTTACCCGGATGTCTAGCCAAACTCCACACGCCCCAGGAATTGAGTTGGCAATTGCTGTCGCCGCCAGGGCAAACTCTGCTCAAACCCCTATCTCAATCCTTTGAACTCGGAAGTCTTGATCTTCCCAAAGACCAGTCCTGTCAGATCGTCGCAACCATCACCGTAGATCCGATCGCCGTAGTGATTACAGAAGTGGAAGGGCTATGGCGACCCGACCTCAGCCCCAACAAATTAAGCATTAGTGAACGAGTACTGTCCTATTTTTTGGTTAAAGAAGTCCTTCCTCCCGCCCTTAGTTGGGTTCAAGTCGGCATCGGCAATGTCGAAGGTTGGCAAGACCTCTACCCCAACTATCGTCGTCCCCGGCTTGACCCCACGGCTCCAGAAACCCCCGCCGAAACGGACCTCAAAGCCACCCTTGAGGCGATCGCTACGGCGGAAACTGATGATTTGATTCAATTGGCAACCCTCGTCGGACTCAACCCCAAGCTCGACTTAGCCGGGGGCAAATTTGTCGGCACCAACCTAAGTGGCATCGAGTTGAGCCAGAGCTACCTGCCCCATAGTAATTTTCGGGGGGCGCTCCTGACCGATGCCGATCTCAGCGATACAGACTTGAGCTACGCCACCTTGAGCGGGGCAGACCTCAGTGGAGCCTACCTGGAAGGAGCCAACCTCCACGCCAGTGATTGTCATAAAAGTAGCCTGGCCTTGGCCAATCTCATTGGAGCCGACCTAAGTCAAGCAAACGTCCGAGGTACCGCCGTTCATAGTGCCAATTTTACCGAGGCGATCGTGGTGGATGCCCAATTTGAGGATAATCCCGGCATGACGGAGAGCCTCAAGGCCAGTTTATTAGAACGAGGAGCTAAATTTCCCTCAGATCGCTCCTAAAAATGTGTTTAAAAAGTTGGCGTTGCTGAATCAAGATATGAATCAGTAAGGGATAGGTACTTCTTGAAACTTTAGATAATGAATTAATAAACGGATGGAGTATCCTAACATATCCACCGACTTTGAATAACATAACGTTTTGCGATGTAGTCGGGCA
>JBGSZT010000051.1:0-3605 GCA_041750255.1 Synechocystis sp. | reverse complement strand
TGGTAGAGCTCCATAATAGTCCTGGCTGAAGTGATTTATATCAGCCAGTTTCGGACATCTTGGGCCGCTTCGGTCACGGCATGTCCGTTTTCCTTCTCTTCATCCCGCTAGTCCACCGAGAACTTCCCACTGTCCAGTAATGTAAGTGAAGATATTATAACTACAATACTAGAGAAGGCATCATATTGTCTTAATAGGCAATATACAGCCTATAACATTCATGACCCTGGTAGAGGGAGAAAGTTTATTGGTGTTGAAGCCAACGGAATAAGATATTCTGCACTGAGTATGAGTGCTGGTGAACAAAAAATATTTTTACTACTAGAAAAAATATTTAGAGCTACGAAGTATAGTCTTATCCTAATAGATGAGTTGGATCTTCTGTTACATGATTCAGCAATGAAGAATTTGATTAAAGTGGTGTCTGAAAGAGCGCAGAGCCACAATCTTCAAGTGGTATTTACGACACATAGAGAATCAATTCTTGAGTTGTCAAATTTAATTAACGTAAGACATGTTTTTGGTACATCAGAAAAAACTCTTTGCTTCAATGAAACAAAACCAGATGCAATAAATCGCTTAACCGGATCTAAACCGAGGTTAATTGAAGTTTTTGTTGAAGATGATCTTGCTGTAGCAATCATCAAGAAGGTGGCAGGTCAATTAGGTATTTCCAGGCATGTTTCTGTACAAAGATTCGGTGCAGCTATGAATTGTTTTACAGTGCTAGCTGGGTTACGTCTACGTGGGGAAAGCTGTGATAATAGTATTTTTGTATTGGATGGAGATGTCTATAGAACCAAAGAAGAACAAGAAGAACGATTAAAGGCTGTCTTAACTGGAAATGACGAACATGCAAAATCACTTCGAGAGTCTAGTCTGGAGAAAATAAAATGTTTAAATCTTCCAGAAAACACAAAACCTGAGAAGTACATTCACAGCATTATTATTAGTTTAGAAAACAATCATGACAACGAGTGTAATGAAATCATTGGAGTGGCAAAACATATTGTAGCTGTTGATAATAGTCATAGGTATGTAGACGATATAATAAGCAGACTTGATTGGAATAGAGATGTTGGATTATCAAAAATAGTTGACCTACTTAGCTCTACTCAAGAGTGGACTAGCTATATTGCTAATGTGAAAGATTGGTTAACCTTACAAATACCATTGGTGCAAGAGACTACATCACAAGAGGTCTAACAATTCAAATGCAGCGGACGGTTGAGAGCCGCTGGTACTGAGTTCAAGATTATCTGCCGCCGCTGATTTGAGCCGTTAGGCTGGACACTACAAAATATAAGTTCGGAAAGGAGGGTTAATGACATTCAAAGAACTTGAGATAGCGGTTCGCCAACACACTGGCGAGTTTTTATGCGAGGAGATTAACAATGAGCAAAATACCAAAGTTGTTAGATTCTCACACATAGTAACCGAACCAATTGAGTTGAATGTCGTACCTAATGTGGGCGATTTGCGAGAGTTTTACTCTACTTTTGGTAGCATCCTTTTTTACCATGACAACCGAAGTGGAGATGCCAGCAAGTATCTCGCCCCCACCTCAAATTGGAATGAACTTCACGAATATTTCTCAGGATGGCTTGAAGGGTTAGACGAAGATGACCGCGAAGAAGTTTTGCCAGACTGGGTTGAAACAGCCGTGGTCATAGGCGAAACGCCACACTCGGGAAACTATATCCTTGTTCCTACTGAGGGTGCCGAGGCAGGCCATGTATTTGAATTTGATCACGATGGTTTTGAGTTCCATTATGAAGCAGAGAACCTCGCCGAATATATCGAACATCTTCTGCAACCAAATGGCTCGAAATTGACAGAAATTGCGTCTCACATGAGATTTATCGAAGATGATGCAATAGCTCAATGGTGGATTCGCGAGCTAAAAGATAACCGTGGCCATGTAACGCAGACAGACACCTAACTTGTGCAGATTGGGCTAACGGCACCTGGCTATCGGAAAACCCAATGGCAAGCCCGACAAGCCTAACAGGGTGTTGCAGGAGAAAAGCCCGCCGTCTATTTTTTCGGGGATTCGAGGTTTCGCGTGGGCGTGCTTTCCCCTGAACGTAATCGTTAGACTGCTGAGTGGATGTCTGAAAAGTTTGGATCAGCCTCCTAAGCCTACAAATTTTTTCTGGGGATATAAGGCAAGCTAAAATAAAAACGCGAACTCAAGACCCAAGATTTTCTACTGTTCGCTAAGCAGCCAGTGGAGACAATGAATAACCGCAACTTCTCAATAATCGTGGGTAGGAAGGGGGGGTTGCCAGAAAGAAGGAAATCTGGTTAAAGGATAGAATGAGTGATTTAAACAAGCAACTGTCACAGACAAAGATCAAGTGGGAAGAGCTCTTACGTCAGAACGAGGAGTTGAGGGTGTTGTTGGGCAAGCTGGAGCAGGAAAACCAAAGTTTGAGGGAAAAAATAGCGAGTTTAACAGCGGAGCTGGAGGCAAATAAAAAGCTGCCAGAGAAGCCAAAATACAAAGCAAGTAAGCTAAATGAGCCCAAAAAAAAGGAAAAAGGGTTTGGAAAACGAGCAGGGTCAGAGAAGCGGAGTAAGAAAGAGGAGTTCGAGGTAGACGAGGAGAAAAAAATTGAGCCAGAAGGATTGCCAGAGGGAGCAAAACTGCACCAATATCGACAGTACGATGTACAGGAAATCAGCATAGAGCGGCGAAATATCCGGTTTTTGTTGGGGGAGTACGACTTGCCAAATGGGGAAAGAGTGAGGGGAGAACTGCCCCTAGAATATAGACAAACAGGACATTTTGGACCAACGCTGGTGAGCTATATCCTGTATGAGCATTATCAAAATCGGGTGCCCCAACCCCTAGTGCGAGAACAGTTGACAGACTGGGGGGTAGAGATATCGGTAGGGCAAATTAACAGATTATTGACAGAAGGAAAAGAGAAATTCCATCAAGAGCAAGCAGGGGTGTTGCGGGTCGGATTGCTCAGCTCGTCCTATGTCCATAGTGATGATACCGGAGCCAAGCATCAGGGGAAAAATGGCTACACAACGGTAATTGGTAACGAATGGTTTAGTTATTTTCACAGTAGTGGGAGCAAAAGCCGAGAAAACTTCCTGCAAGCATTGCAGGGAGGAAACCCAATCTATGTGCTCAATGAGGAAGGGAAAAAGTATTTGGAAAGTGACAATCTAGCCCAGAAGCATTGGCGGGTATTAAGCTTCAGTGATGAGATTTTAGCGACTAGCCCAGAAGATTGGTCACAATACTTAGAGAAAGTGGGCATCAATAGTCAACAAGCGATAAAACGGGTGAGTGAAGCCGCTTTGCTTGGGGGTCTTTTTGCCCAAGGAGTGTCGCCATCGTTGGGTTTGCTTTCTGATGGAGCCAGACAGTTCTGCCTCTTTACCCATGCCCTGTGTTGGGTTCATGCTGAACGGGGTTTACGCAAGCTATCGGGAAGTACCGCTGATTTTCGTGACAATATTGAGACGGTACAAACCCAATTGTGGCAATACTATCAAGAACTCAAAGCCTATCGAGAAAACCCCCATGAAACTGAGAAAATACGCCTGGGGCAACGCTTTGATGTCATTTTTGGCTCTGACTATCC
>JBGSZT010000050.1:0-8263 GCA_041750255.1 Synechocystis sp. | reverse complement strand
CCTTTCTGTTTTTCATAGTCATCAATAAATTGACGACTACAGTTGACACAAATATGATTTTGTTTACCTTGCTTATTGATACCATTTTTACGGATATGAGTAGATTTACACTCAGGGCATTGCATTGTGATTTCCTCTGTTCATATCTCTATTATGCAACGCCTTAAAAACCATCGTTTAGCCAAAAGTATCAGTGATGCGGCATGGCGACAGTTCTTTGAATGGTTGGAATACTATGGTCAGGTATTTGGCAAAATTGTCATTTCTGTGCCACCACAATACACCAGCCAAGAATGTAGTGCTTGCCATCGCATTGTCAAGAAATCCCTGTCTGAAAGAACTCACATCTGCTCCTGTGGATTGGTTCTGGATAGGGACGAGAACGCTGGACGGAATCTTTTGGCTAAAGGATTAGAACTTGTGAGTAGGGGGGGACACTCCCGAATTAACGCCCAAGGACATTTGAACCTCTGTCAAGTAAGTGAAAGCTTGTTTGATAAGTTTGGTGGTTGAATTGGGAACCCCACGCCGTAATCTTTGATTCGGCACTGGGAGGATGTCAGTATCGATAATGATAGCGACAACTAACCACACGAATAAAGTCATCAGTGACCTCATAAACTAAGCGATGCTCTTGAGTAATCCGCCATGACCAAAAACCCGATAAATTGAAACGAAGCTTTTCCGGTTTCTCCTTGCCAGAAAATGGCGATTTTGGCAGTTCTTGAATTAACTCCATAATTTTTAACGCCAATCTCTTATCTTATTTAATTAAACTAGATCGCTTAACATATTTGGTGAATTCATGGGACGTATTTTGTTATTCTTCTGCCTAGACTGATGAAAGAAGACTAAAAAGATTATTGTTGAGGAGGTAAATGGGCTTCAATTTCTGCTAAGGAAATTGCGTCTTGACTGCCGTTTTCAATTTCACCCAGGATTAAATATCCTTCAATCTTGCCTCGATTGGCTAAACTCAATGCTTCTAAAATTTTGGGCATATCGGCTTCCCGCAATGTCCCATCTGCATTATAGGATTCTTTGGCGGAGAGACAGCCGATCGCCGGATTCCAACCATAGCTCTGGGGAAAACGGCTATTATTGGCAAAAAAGTCGGGAAATTCACCACTGCCATGGATCCGTAGGAGCGTCCGCCCTAACTTGCCGGCCCAATAACTTTCTTGGGCGGGAAAATAATTTTGCCAACTGGGGGGAAGCAGGGTTTGATACTGCTGAAGGGCGCTGGGGAACGCTGGAGTTTGGGAGGAAGCAAAGGCGCGAGCACCCGGTTCGTGGGGTAAAAAGAGTTTAACCAAGGGAAATTGACCATAGGCGCCAAAATAAGCTGATTCTGAACGGGGCATGGTGCCTTCGATACGATGGATGCCTTGGGGAGTACTGCCCCGAGTGAAATTCCAGCGCAGGCCGTGGAGAGAGCGGGTTAAAAGTTGAGCCGACCAGAGGGGGCGATGGGGTTGAGAGCTATCGCGCACAAATTTGCCGCGATGATCCTTGAGGACAGCTCGACAAAGAATGCTCCGGTCTCGACGACAAAAAACGTAAAGGTGAGCTTGCTGGGGCGCAATTTGCCAGTTGAGAAGATCGCCCAGGGGAGGGGGCGATGAAGGGGTGAGTTGCGCTTCTATATCCTTGAGAGCAACCCATAAAGAGAGATTCTTGTCTGGATCAAAACGAGTTTTAATCTGTTGTATATAGGCTTGAGCCTGCTGGGGGGGCAAACCTCCCTGCACTAATGCCGATAATGCCATGCTGACCCATTCGGGATAGGGGCTGATTTCTACAATTTTCCGCAGGCGTTGATCGAGAAGATTCGGGGCTTGAGGCTCCCTTGCCGTTGCCAAAAAGAATTGGGTCCCGATTTGCATCGCCATTTGCACGGTGCGGATCTGCGAGTCGGAGAGGTCAGATTGCTCGCTCAGGCTCAAAATTTGGTCTAATGCCTGGGTGATGTGGGGCGCTTGGGGCTCCAATAATGCCGTTGCCCAGAGGGTTTTGCGCCAGTGAGTTTCGTTCGCCGCTGTCGCGGGATAGGTTCTTAGGTTGTAGAGTTCAGGACGAATCAAATCCAATTGTTTCTGGCGATGCTGACGTTGAGCCTGGGGCATGGCTCTCGGTTGGTGCTGAACAGTTAAATCCGCTGGATTTAGGTCAAAATTGCCCCGACTCGCGCCAAGGACTAGGGGGGCAACAAAGATTAATCCTAAACTCAGACCTAGGCGAAATGGGTATGGCATGGTGTTAGTCTGCAAGGGGAAACCTGAGGTTTTTTGCTAGCAAGATATTAATTGGCTGGGCGGTATGACGATGCGGTATTCTAAAGCAATTTAAGAATTTTAAGGATAACAAAACTCCGTGACTATTACCGAAAATACCCTAGAACTGGGGACATTGCGTTGGTTTTATCGGTCGCTCACCCCCGATCGTCGTTCTGAGTCTGCCACGGTTGTGTTTCTCCATGGTCTGCCCTCCCAGAGCTTTATCTGGTGCGAGGTGATGGAAAACTTGGGAAAGCAGGGGTTCTCGGCGATCGCCCCCGATTGGATTGGGTCTGGATTTTCGAGTAAGCCGGAAAAACAAGAGTTTACCTATACCCCAGTAGCCTATCTCCAGGCCTTAACGGATTTTTTGAGCGCACTTGACCTAAATAAATTTTCCTTGGTCGTGCAGGGATTCGGCGCCTCGGTAGGGATTCAATACGCCCTCGAGCATCCGGCTCAGATTGAACGATTGATTATTCTCAATACTCCCGTCACCATTGATAGTAAATTACCTTGGCCCATGCAACAGTGGACGATCCCCTTTGCCGGCGACATGATTACCCAAGACCCGCTTTTGGTAGACCGTACCCTCGAAGGTGGCAGTGGCTTTGTTATTAGTGATGAAAAATTAGATGTTTACCGCAAGCCTTTCTTGAAAACATCGGCCTCCGGGCGGGCCTTAATGGCTACGGCTAAAAATCTCAAACTCGCTCAAACCTTGCAACCGATTGAAGCGGGGCTCAAAACCACCTCAATTCCGACCGTCTTTATTTGGGGGAGCGCGGACCCTTGGTTACAGTGGGACTCCGTGGTGGCCCTGTCTAAAAGTAATTCGCGTTTAGAGTTGGTCGAGCTAGCCGACGCAAAACATTATCCCCAGGAACATTGGCCGAAAGAAGTCGCAGAGGCGATCGCCATCTTTTTGCGTCGTAAGGTCATTGAATAGAACGGAGAGGGGGGGATTCGAACCCCCGTTGGGTTTCCCCAAAACAGTTTTCGAGACTGCCGCATTCAACCACTCTGCCACCTCTCCCGGTGGTCGGTCACCCATAATTTTAGCGTAGATCGGCATTTTGCCTTTCCGTGGCGGGAAAGAAGCCCTGGGACGGAGTCCATGATTTTGGCCTTCGGAACGAGGTTTTTCCGCGACTCGGCTGAGCTCGTCGAACGCGCTATCGCCAGAATGTAAGACTCGCTATTTTTTGGAATAGAAAGCAATTCTTCGGGTAAGAAGTCTACGGTGTAATTTTTGATTCAGCGTGAGTAGTTCACTATGCAACGACTAAATTAATCGAGGTTCTAATTAAAAAAAGACAAGCTGTAAGTATTCCATCCTGTCCTCATTAAAGTATCAATACTTCGGCGGGATAGCACCTGGGCACAATTGCGCCATTCGTCTTCCTCTGCATCCAGATTGGAATTGTAACGAATATCAAAACCATTGACTCGCTTTTGGGCATCAATATATTCGTCTAATCTCTCATCTAATTGTTCAATTTGTTCAATCCAATCATCTTGGATGGTATCGGGCAAAGAGCCAAACAGATCGAAACGGTCTTTCATACGGGCTGACAATTTTTCATAGATTTTTTCATCCACGGTCCCTTGATAAACCAAATTGAGCATATCCACCTGGGGTCGAACTTGTCCGAAGCGTTTGATGCGTCCAATTCTTTGTTCAAGACGAGTTGGATTCCACGGAAGATCAACATTAATAAGCGTGCCCAGCCGCTGGAGATTTAGCCCCTCGCAAGCCGCATCGGTGGCAACCATAATGGAAATAGCTTGATCTTCGACCATTTTTTTCAGGGTTTCTCGGTCTTCTTCATTACGACAGACTTCGTTGCCAGAGACACGAAAGAGAGCACTTTTCCCTGCACCAGCATAAAGTCCAATGAGGGTATCAGGTAAGCTGAGGGCTAGTTGCTCTGCGATCCAGGCGGCAGTGTCATAATACTGGCTAAAAATAATGCAACCATATTGCATCCAGTTTTCTGTGATCAAGAAATGTTTAACGGCTTTGAGTTTGGGATCTTCTACTTGGATGCGCTCTAAGGCGGCAATTAATCGTTCTAGTGCTTCTTGTTCTGCGGAAACAATGTTGATAATTTGCTCAAACGCTTCGTCTGACTCGTTCTCCATGTCCTGGCCCTCTAAAATTTTGCGGGCAGTATTAATGCCAGCCTCACAACTAGAGCACAATCGTTGTTGCATCAAATTTTTCATAAATCCGGCGGCTTTTACTCGTTTCCCGTAGGCAATACCAAAATCATTAGCGGCTTCATAGGCTTCTTCAAAATTTTCGTCGGTTCTTAAAGCTTGGTTTTGGAAAAGAATAGTGAAGCCATTGGAATCTTTACATTTTGCTGGATCGGGATGGAGATCAACGGCGACTTTTTGCAGAAGGCCGGCTTCTTCTAGAACTGTTCGTTTTCGTAAAATGACATGGCGAACGATGGGATTATGGCGTTGAAAAAAGCGATTATTCGCCTGCTGGGATTCTAGTAAATCTTCGAGGTCATCCCGCACAGCAATTGGTAAATCAACAACCGAAGCATAACAATTAAATTCCTGGGGTTTAAGTCCTAATTCACCACGAATTTCGTGCATAACTCGCCGAAAGTCACTTTCCTCCGAGGATTCTAAGGGCGGTAGAGGCGATCGTAAAAAGCGCCAAGCTGTTTCTGAATCGTTAGGGTTTTCTTTGCCAGTAATCACAGGAATAACGGTATCTGCATAGTGCCAGGGGCTAAAGTCACTCCCCAGGACGAAATTCCCTTCCCCTTGATGAAGGATGTTGAGTTGATCCCAGAGGTCTTCAATCCTGGTTTGCATTGGGGTCGCAGTACCGAGCAAGACGTGCTTCGATCGCCGGGCGGCATCAATCATAAAATGAAGGAGGGCATTGGGTTCGCCGGCTTTTTTTCCTAGACCTTGCTTGGTACGGGATTTATGGGATTCATCTTGGATCAGGATTTCAAAATTGACTTGGCTGAGAAGATCCCGTTCGAGGGTGGGTTGAGTAATCAGCCCAGTGGAAATGATGCCAATGCGGAGCGGACAACGGCTAATATTTTCTGCGCCAGCAGGAGAAATGATCCGGGCTTCGGAATCTAACCAGACTTTTCGGCGGGACTCCCAACGAGCACAGGGAACCCCTAACTTATCCAGCATCTCCGTTTGCCATTGTTCTGTGAGGGTGGCAGGAGCAAAAATGGCGATCGCCTTGCGTCGAATTCGTCCTCCACTTTTGACAATTTTTTGTTCATTGAGCAGGGTCAAAGTCAAGGCCGCTGTACCCAAGGATAAAGTTTTACCGAGTCCCACTTCATCGGCAATCAGTAGCCGTACCGTGCCATACCAGCGCAAATGTTTGAGACACTCCCCCACAAAGGCCCGTTGCCACGGTTGCAGGGATAACCCTTCCCGATACATGGGGCATTCCACCAACGCGGCTGGGGGTAAGGTTTCACGATTCTCAGCTTGAGCCAGGGTTATCTCTTTGCGGTGGGCCCGTCGCCCTAACTCTTGGACAATGGCCCGGGGTAAGGGAACCGCATTTTGCCAGAGGGCATCAAATTTCGCCTGTATCCAGTCCACACCTTCGGGACTTTGATCTAACCAAACAATTTCATAATGCTCTTGCCAACCGGCTTTGGTTTCATTCATGGAGCCAATAAAGCCAAGACGAGAGCCGTCTTTTTTTTCGATTACACCGGCTTTACCGTGGACAAAGCCACAAACGTTATCGGGGGCCACCCGAATCGCATCGGGATATTGGTTTAAAAACTGATAAAGGGATTGATAACGGGGACGGTTTAACAGGGATTCGGCCTCTACAGGCTGTTCGTTTAGGCGGCCTAATAGTTTTGATTCGCAAATTTTGGCAATTTTGACATCCTCGGCTCTAACATCGGAGTTACAGACAATTTTGACGTCTTCTATGCTGTCTAAATATTCCCCCGCAATTTCAAAGAGGGAACTGGTAAAATAACCGGCGATGCGATGGTAGCGTTTCGCATCCTTGAGATGTTCTACCAGAACGGAACGATCAATGGGATGGGTACGAGAAGAGTAGCGTTGGATAGGAAAACTCATAAAGAAACTTAAATTTCATGCCAATTTTTGGCAGTTATAAAAAGCGATAAATGTTTCGGATTACTTGTTGCGACAAAGACTCGATGATCCATTTCAGATAGTAGAATTGCCTGAACAGCTAAAATCACGTCACCGTCTAACGCTCTATCATCTGCTGTGGGTTTTCCCTGTTGTCTCACCTGTGCCCAAAGTTGAGCCGCTTTTAGCATGACAGCGGTCGTAATCGGCAAAAATAAGATTTCTTTTTTGAGTTGATCCAGTCGTCTAATACCTGCTTGCTTCCTCGCTCGGATAAGTTCGCGTCGTACTTCATAGTCAATAATTTCTGGGAGGACAGGAAGATAGTTTCTTTCTGCGAGATTTTGAAACCATTCTTGATAGTCTTGGGTACTAGAAGAGGCCTTGGGATTAGTAATTAAGCTTAATGGTGTCGAATCTAGAAGAACTAAAGTAGCCATTAAATAGACACCTCTTTTGCTTCTAACATTACCTTAAGCGTTTCAGATTGTTCCTCTTGATCGCCTTTTTCAAGCCAGGATTTTAATAAATCTTTTAGTTTTTGTTGTTGAGGTAAACTACTTTTTTGATCAATTTCTTGGGAAAGATTATCCCAGTTAGATGTCTGATAATTCGGAGCTATATTTTCAAGAGATGATAATGAACTATTGTTCAAGTCCTGGGAATCAATAGATTCATCAATTACAAGGACAACTTTAAATTTTCCAATGGGGAGATGTTCAACTTGGCTGAGTTGAATATTTCCATCAGCGCTGATAGTTGCAATAGCTTCAATGGTTTTCATGATTTGATTTTCTCCGTGCGGTTTTTAAATAGTTGTCATTTCGGACATTTTTTTAAGGCGGCAATGGCTCAAAATAGAGTACGATAACCTTCTCAGGGCGTACCTCGATAAATTCATAGACACTGCCTTTATATCATAGGTTCATGAATAAGAAACAGCGGAAAATTTATGATTCTCTCTTTGCCGAGCCCATCCGTCGTAGTATTATATGGGATGATGTCGTAAGTATGATTGAGTCAACAGGTGGTGTCATAACCCAAGGCAATGGCTCGAGGGTAAGATTTGATCTCAATAATGTCTCTCTTAATATTCATTCTCCCCATCCTCAAAAAGAGTTAAAACGGTATCAAGTAAAAGCCATTCGTGAATTTTTAATTAAAGCAGGAGTCAAATGATGAACTATAAAGGCTATGAAGCAAAAATTGAATACGATGACCAAGATAAATTATTTTTTGGTCGCGTTATTAATACAGAAGATATTATTGTGTTCGATGGTTTATCAGTTAATGAATTGGAGGAAGCATTTCATACAGTCATCGATGAGTATTTAACGGACTGTCAAGCATTGAGCAAGGCTCCATCACAAATAGTTTTGGTTGAATCCTGAGAAACTAAACTTGATTTTAAATAAAAAGCTTTGAAGAGACTTGGAAAAAGTCTGCTAGTTTTTTTGCCTGCTGTTTACTGATCTGGCGTTTGCCATTGACGATCGCCGAAACACACCCCCTAGAACCAATGCCGGCTCGAACTAAATCAGCTTGGGTAATGCCTAAGGAGATTCTTCGATTTGAATATGCCGACGTAAAACTTCATTGATAAGATTTGAATAGTCCTCTCCTTTAGATTTAAACCACTGTATTAAGTCCGAATCAATCTCAACGAGATTTTTGGCTTGAGCAGAAGGAACAACTAGCTTGGCTCGTTCAAAAAAGGAATCAGTTAGGGGACTGGACAGTGGGAAGTTCTCGGTGGACTAGCGGGATGAAGAGAAGGAAAACGGACATGCCGTGACCGAAGCGGCCCAAGATGTCCGAAACTGGCTGATATAAATCACTTCAGCCAGGACTATTATGGAGCTCTACCA
>JBGSZT010000049.1:0-8014 GCA_041750255.1 Synechocystis sp. | reverse complement strand
TGGTAGAGCTCCATAATAGTCCTGGCTGAAGTGATTTATATCAGCCAGTTTCGGACATCTTGGGCCGCTTCGGTCACGGCATGTCCGTTTTCCTTCTCTTCATCCCGCTAGTCCACCGAGAACTTCCCACTGTCCAGTCCCTTTAGTCAAGAGCAAGTCCTAACCATTGGATACCTTCCCTAGGCTCCACGAGCAGATCTCTAAAGGTCTAGATTTACGATGTTAATCAACATTGCTCGTCTATCCTAAACATTGAAAAAATTGAGCCCTTTTGGGGAGAATAACCCGCTCAACCCGGCAAAAACTTGACAATTCCAGCGTTGAGGCGCAGTAGTTTGTTATAGTTTAGAGACTAATTTCTTTCCACTCTTCAACTTCCATGGAAATTCTTCCTGCCATTGATCTCCTTGCTGGGCGCTGCGTTCGTCTATACCAAGGGGACTATGAACAGTCTCAAATTTTCCATGAAAATCCAGTAGAGGTGGCTCAACTTTGGCAAAAACAAGGGGCAACTCGACTGCATTTGGTGGATCTTGATGGAGCGAAGCAGGGAAAGCCCGTCAACCTAGAAGCCATTGAAACAATAGTACAAAGCCTTGATATTCCAGTGCAGTTGGGGGGAGGACTGCGTGATCGCCAGAGTGTCATTCAGGTCTTGGACCTAGGCATCGAACGGGTGATTTTGGGAACGGTAGCCGTTGAAGACCCCGGCCTAGTGCAAGCATTGTGTCAAGAGTTCCCCGGTCGAATTCTCGTGGGTATTGATGCCCGCAACGGCAAAGTCGCAACCCGAGGCTGGCTGGAAACCTCCACCATCGAAGCCACTGACCTAGCCCAACAAATGCAAACCCTAGGAGCCGCCGCGATTATCTACACCGATATTCACCGGGATGGCACCCTCGTGGGCCCCAATCTAGAGGCGCTGAGGGAATTAACCCAGGGTCTCAGTATCCCCGTGATTGCCTCTGGCGGGGTCAGCACCCTCACCGATCTATTGAGCCTTTTGGCCCTAGAACCCCTGGGCGTCAACGGAGTCATTGTTGGCAAAGCTCTCTACACCGGAGCCGTGCAATTAGAAGATGCAAATCGAGCCGTAGGGCAAGGGCGATGGCAGGATGTGCCGGCGGCGGATTCTCCCCGGTGGGCTTAGGGACAAAATACAACCCATGCATCCCCCCAGCAAGAATAGATTCAGAAACCTTTTGGTTAGCCTGTAACCCTTTTATGTTAAAATTTTGGGATGTTTTGTCATCGCCAAGGTGAGAACCATCGCCAAGCCTAAATGTGGAGAGCTTATGACCAGTAATTATAGTGTCGATCAAATCCAAGTCCTAGAGGGGTTGGAGCCAGTCCGGAAGCGCCCTGGGATGTATATCGGCACCACAGGCCCCAAGGGTCTACATCACCTTGTGTATGAAGTGGTCGATAACTCTATTGATGAAGCCTTGGCGGGCTATTGCACCCATATTGAAATTGACATTAATGCCGATGGCTCGGTCTCCGTCACCGATAATGGCCGGGGAATTCCCACCGAGGTTCACCCTACCACCGGGCGTTCGGCGCTAGAGACAGTGTTAACGGTGCTCCACGCCGGCGGAAAATTTGGCGGTGGCGGCTACAAGGTCTCTGGCGGTTTGCATGGGGTCGGGATTTCGGTGGTCAATGCCCTTTCTGCGTGGGTCGTGGTTAAAGTTTGGCGTGATGAGCAAGAATTTACCCAGCGCTTTGAACGGGGTATTCCTGTGTCGGAATTGATTGCGGTTCCTAACACCGAGCACAGTACAGGAACCTCCGTTTCGTTTTTGCCAGATACTGAAATTTTCCATGATGGCATCGAATTTGACTACAGCACCTTGGCGGGTCGTTTGCGGGAATTGGCCTATCTCAATGCCGGCACTAAAATCACCTTTGGCGATCGCCGTCTAGGAAAAGAACGAGAAGACATTTATTTTTACGAAGGCGGGATTCGTGAATATGTCGCCTACATGACCTCCGAAAAAGAGCCCTTACACGGGGAAATTATTTATGTGTCCGGTGAAAAGAATAACGTACAAGTGGAAGTCGCGCTCCAGTGGTGCATCGATGCCTACAGCGACAACTTGCTCGGCTTTGCCAATAATATTCGCACCATTGACGGCGGAACTCACCTAGAAGGACTAAAAGCGGTCTTGACGCGCACCATCAATAATGTGGCCCGTAAACGCAACAAAATCAAAGAAAATGAAGCCAATTTAGGCGGAGAAAATGTACGCGAGGGTCTGACCGGCGTTATCTCCGTCAAAGTGCCCGATCCAGAATTTGAAGGGCAAACCAAAACTAAATTAGGCAACACCGAAGTCCGAGGCATTGTGGATTCCTTGGTGGGCGAAGCCCTAGGGGAATTTTTAGACTTTCATCCCCAGGTGGCAGACTCGGTGATCGAAAAAGCTGTCACGGCTTTCAAGGCCGCCGAAGCCGCTCGCCGGGCTAGAGAACTGGTGCGTCGTAAGTCGGTGTTAGAATCTTCGACTTTACCCGGAAAATTAGCCGATTGCAGCTCCAAAGACCCGTCAGAGTCCGAAATTTATATCGTCGAGGGGGATTCAGCCGGGGGAAGTGCGAAACAAGGGCGCGATCGCCGTTTTCAAGCTATTTTGCCGTTACGGGGTAAAATTCTCAACATCGAAAAAACCGACGATGCCAAAATTTATAAAAATACTGAGATCCAGGCTCTAATTACAGCCCTGGGGTTAGGAATTAAAGGTGAAGAATTTGATTCAAGCCAATTACGTTACCATCACATCGTCTTAATGACGGATGCGGATGTGGATGGGGCTCACATTCGGACGCTATTACTGACATTTTTCTATCGTTACCAACGTTCCCTGGTAGACCAAGGCTATATTTACATCGCCTGCCCTCCCCTTTATAAATTAGAGCGCGGCAAAAACCATTTTTATTGCTACTCCGACCGGGAATTGCAAGAACAAATTAGCCAGTTCCCCGCCAATGCCAGCTACACGATCCAACGATTCAAAGGCTTAGGGGAAATGATGCCGACCCAACTTTGGGATACTACCATGAACCCTGAAACCCGCACCTTGAAACAAGTCCAGATTAATGATGCCGCCGAAGCAGACCGCATTTTTACGGTGTTAATGGGCGATCGGGTCGCTCCTCGACGGGAATTTATTGAAACCTACGGCTCAAAAATGAATTTACTAGACCTGGATATCTAGATCTAATGGGGAAAAATATATCAAAAATTCTTGACACTTAGTCCTGCTAAATAGGCTTTTATAGTGCCTCTACCCCCTTTTGCCTAGTTGGATGTCTGGAAAATGTTACATTGCGCTGTTTGCTTGCCCTCAGACAGCGTACAATCGGCTAGGCTTAGACGATAATAGCTCTACCAATTTAAACGCCTCCTGGAATTTTTCGGTTTTAAGGATTAACCCTCATGGACAAAACCTACTCGCAACCCTCTACCATCGCTGACTCTGTTAGTCTCCGCATCGAAGATGACCGGACAGGGATGAGTGAAGCAACGCTTAAACGTGCCTTTCTCGATAATTTGTTCTATTTGCAGGGTATCGACCGTTCCCAGGCAACCCCCTACGATTATTACATCGCCCTTGCCTATACCATCCGCGATCGCCTATTACATCGGTTTCTCAAGACGGTGGCGACCTATAAAGAAGAAAAAGTTAAAGTAGTCTGCTACCTGTCGGCGGAATTTTTGATGGGCCGACACCTGGGCAATAACCTGATCAACCTCGGACTTTATGACAAAGTGGAGAACGTCCTGGCTGACCTGGGTTTAGATCTAGACGAAATCATTGAACAAGAACCTGACCCAGGTTTGGGCAATGGAGGGTTGGGCCGCTTAGCCGCTTGTTTTCTAGATTCCCTCGCTTCCTTAGAAGTGCCGGCGATCGGCTATGGTATTCGCTACGAATTTGGCATCTTCCATCAGCGCATCCAAGACGGCTGGCAAGTAGAAGTGCCCGACAATTGGCTCCGCTTTGGCAACCCCTGGGAATTACCTCGCCCCGATGAATCCGTCGAAGTAAAATTAGGCGGCCACACCGAAATTTCCCATAACGAAAAAGGTCAACCCAGAGTGGTCTGGATTCCCAGTCGCACGATTCTAGCGATCCCCTACGATACGCCAGTTCCAGGCTACCAAACCAATACGGTTAATCCCCTGCGCCTCTGGAAAGCGGAGGCCAGCGAAGAATTTAACTTTGAAGCCTTCAACGCCGGACACTACGACCGCGCCGTAGAAGAAAAAATGGACGCAGAAACCATTTCCAAGGTACTCTACCCCAACGACAACACCCCCGCCGGTCGGGAGCTACGCCTTGCCCAACAATATTTCTTTGTGGCGGCGTCCCTCCAGGATTTAATTCGTATTCATTTGCGGACCCACGATAATTTGGATGATTTCCACGAAAAAGCCGCTATTCAGCTCAACGATACCCACCCCGCCGTGGCGATCGCCGAATTGATGCGTCTAATGATTGACCAATACAATTACGACTGGAATACGGCCTGGAGTATCACCCAAAAAACCCTGGCCTATACTAATCACACCCTAATGCCGGAAGCGCTAGAACGCTGGTCAGTAGACCTTTTTGCCAAACTTCTGCCCCGTCACCTGGAAATCATCTATGAAATCAACCATCGCTTCCTAGCCGATGTCCACACCTGGTTCCCTGATGACGATGCCCTGCTAGAGAGCCTGTCTTTAATTGAAGAACATCACGGCAAACAAATTCGGATGGCCAATCTAGCCTGTGTCGGAAGTCATGCCATCAATGGCGTCGCCGCTCTGCACACTGAATTACTTAAAAAAGACACCCTGCGGGACTTCGCCAAACTCTGGCCCCAAAAATTCTTCAACAAGACCAATGGTGTGACTCCCCGTCGCTGGATTTTGCTGAGTAATCCGCAACTCTCCAAACTAGTGACCGAAAAAATTGGCGATGGCTGGCTCAAAAACTTGGATGAAATGCGGAAACTAGAGCCGTTTATCAACGATCCCGAATTTTGTCGGCGTTGGCATGAAATTAAGCAAGAAAATAAACGTAGTCTAGCCGCCTACCTCTTGAAATACCGCAACATTGAAATGGATGTAAATTCCCTATTTGATGTGCAAGTGAAGCGGATTCACGAGTATAAGCGCCAACATTTAGCGGTCTTGGAAATCATCACCCTTTACAACCGTATCAAAGAAAATCCCCAGGCAGAGATTGTTCCCCGGACTTTCATCTTCGGTGGCAAGGCTGCTCCGGGCTATTTCATGGCCAAATTAATTATCAAATTAATCAATGCCGTGGGCGAAGTGGTCAACAAAGACCCCGATGTCAGGGGTCGCCTAAAGGTGGTCTTTTTACCGAACTTTAATGTGTCGTTGGGTCAACGGATTTATCCCGCCGCCGACCTGTCCGAACAAATTTCCACCGCTGGTAAAGAAGCTTCCGGCACTGGCAATATGAAGTTTGCCATGAATGGAGCCCTCACCATTGGTACCCTCGACGGTGCCAACATCGAAATTAGAGAAGAAGCCGGGGCCGAGAACTTTTTCCTATTTGGCATGACCGCCGATGATGTCTACACCCTCAAATCCCGAAACTACAAACCCCTCAGTTACTACGAAAGTAATTCTGAACTTAAAGCGGTGATTGACCGGATTGCCAATGGCGACTTCTCCCAGGGAGATCAAGAGTTGTTCCGACCGATTATCGACTCTCTGCTCTATCATGATCCCTATGTGCTCTTGGCCGACTATCAAGCCTACGTTGATTGTCAAGACCTGGTCAGTAAAACCTACCAAAATCAAGAGCAATGGACGCAAATGTCTATCCTTAATTCGGCTCGTATGGGTAAGTTTTCCTCCGACCGAACCATTCGGGAATATTGCAAGGAAATCTGGAATATTAGCCCGATTAAAATTCGCTTAGAAGAAAAGTACGACTCTTAAGAGGTGAGTTAAGCTAGAGCCAAGATCCAGCCGAATAAGTAGGTAAGCGTAAATATTTATGAAATCAATCCCCCCGTCCTACTGACTCCCCCCTTACTAACCGGAGCTTTAGTGAGGAGGGTTGGGGGGATAGGGTGTAAAACTTATGATTAGCTTAATTACGTCTACCTACTTATCTCGCTCCTAATCCCAATGATCAGCCATCAAAACGAGTATTTTGACTACGATGATGGCTGATTATTCAATTCTGGAATTACACCCCATGCTTTGGCCCTACAAAACCCCCGGAATTACGGATCATCTCTTTGAACGTCTGCCGGGCATTCCTCTCAGTAAACGCGAAGTTAGATTATTGCTAATCTCGGCCCTGCGGCTTAAATCGGATTCCGTCGTCTGGGATATTGGCGCCGGAACTGGTACTATCCCCATCGAATTAGCTCTTATCTGCCCCGAAAGTACGATTATTGCGGTGGAACGAGATGAAGAGGTCGCCAATTTAATTCGTCGCAACTGTCAACGCTTCGGGGTAAATAACATCCAAGTCTTTGAAGGCAGTGCTCCCGATTGTCTGCCGCAACTCAGCCCGCTCCCTGATCGAGTTTGTATTGAAGGCGGGCGATCAATTAAGGCTATTTTGGCAGAAGTATGGAACTATTTACAGCCCGATGGCCGGGTCGTGGCGACGGCTAATAATTTAGAAACGCTCTACTTTTTATCGGAAGGATTGGCTGAATTACAGGCTCGTAATGTTGAAGTGGTACAAGCTGGGGTCAATCGTTTGGAAACCCGCGGACTGAACCAAACCTTTGCTGCAGTAGACCCCACCTTTATTCTCAGCGGTGAGAAATTGACCTAGGCATCAATGGCATGTATTCGTAGCATCTGGGCCCATGCCCTACAATAAGAATGGGTTAAGGTTTTTGCCCAGACTGATTTACAACTACTACCAATAACAGCCCAATATGCCTATCCAGCGGATTATCAGTGCGATTATTGCCATTGTCCTTGCTCTATCTTTATTGATTTTGGGGGGCTGGTATTTTAGTCTGGCGATCGCCTTGGTAATTTTCCTGGGATTGCGGGAGTATTTTCAACTCGTCCGAGCTAAAGGCATTGCACCGGCGGCCAAAACGACCATTGTCCTCTCCTTGTTTTTGCTCCTCAGCGCGACTCTAACGCCTCAATTAACCGATGCCATGTTTCCCTTGACGGGGGCATTGATTTGTTTTTATTTGCTCTTTCAGCCCAAGATGGCAACGATCGCCGACATTTCCACCTCCTTACTAGGACTATTTTATGGAGGATATCTGCCAAGTTACTGGGTGCGACTGCGCGTAGGCTTCTCAAACGGGCTAGATGCTCCCTCACTCATTACCAGCAATCTGCCATTGATGGGCTATTGGCCCGAATCCTGGACTCATCCGGAGCTATTTCCGTCAGGATTAATGGTGACCTTGCTCGCCTTTGGTTGTATTTGGGCGGCGGATATTGGAGCCTATATCATGGGCAAATGGCTAGGACGTACTCGCCTCTCGGATATTAGCCCCAAAAAAACCGTAGAAGGAGCGCTTTGGGGAATTTTAGGCAGTATCCTCGTGGCAGAAATCGGAGCCTGGTATTTGGGATGGCCCTACTGGGAAATCACCGGTGCCTTACTAGGAGTCCTGATTGGTATTGTCAGTTTGCTGGGAGACCTAACCGAATCGATGATGAAACGAGATGCCGGGGTCAAGGATTCTGGGCAACTCATTCCCGGCCATGGAGGGATTCTTGACCGCACCGACAGCTACGTTTTTACCGCGCCCTTAGTTTATTATTTTGTGCTTCTCCTTCTCCCCATTTTTCAATCCGGGTCCTAAGGCGATGTCCGACAAAAAAAATACCGGGGTGTAAAGTAGGGTAATGTATTGGGCGTTGCATAATAGAGATATGAACAGAGGAAATCACAATGCAATGCCCTGAGTGTAAATCTACTCATATCCGTAAAAATGGTATCAATAAGCAAGGTAAACAAAATCATATTTGTGTCAACTGTAGTCGTCAATTTAT
>JBGSZT010000048.1:0-26449 GCA_041750255.1 Synechocystis sp. | reverse complement strand
CAGTAGGCAAGCATGGAGATGAAAGAACTGTAGCTAAATATGTAGAAAAGCAAGGAAAGGAATATCTACAATTGCACTAAGACTTCCAGCTGAGTCTATTTTAATTCTGATACCCCGCTGCTTGCGGCGGGGTAGTTCATTTGGCCCGAGGGTAATAAAGAAAAGGATGAAACATAGATGAGAGTTTGAGCATAATAAATTTTAGGGCTTTCATCAGCGGAAGGTGATCGCCGAAGCCGTCGCTCAGGGACCAGAGCATTCCCCGAGTAAGTCGTGACGATCGCCTGCCATAGTTTGGTAAGTTAGGTTTAAAATGCGCTTCGTTGGGCTGGATATTGGCATGACCGTAAAACCTCGTTCCTTTTTTATCTCCTTGGCGATCGCCGTTGCGGTCTTGTTTATGCTCGCTGGGACTGGTATTTACTGGGTTTTATCCCAGAGTTCCCTGGCGTTATTGCAGGGCGGCGTTGAGCGGATTCCCGTTACGACCGCCTTTGTCCCCAAACAATCTCCCCTTGTCATCTCGCTGTTGGTCAATCCAGAGCGCCTCGAATCCTTTGCTCAATTGGTGGTACAACCAGAACGCCGACGACGTTCCCACCGCGAACTAAGAGACCTAGAACAAAGTCTGTTGGCCAAAACGGGTCTAGATTACGAAAAAGAAGTGAAACCCTGGCTGGGCGAAGAAATCACCCTGGCGGTGACCTCCTTAGATTATGATCACCAAGCCGAGAATGGCATCCAGCCCGGTTATTTATTAGTTGTTCATAGCAAAGACCCCGAACTCAGTCGAGAATTTTTGCAACTCTCCTACGCCACTGCGGCGATCGCCGGCAATTCGGATTTAGTCTACGACCAGTCCCAGGGGGTGAAGCTCACCTATCGACGCTTCCGGGGAGCAATGCCCAACAGTAATTTATTCGCCAGTGCTGTAGTCGGTGAGTATGTCCTTTTCGCCAATCATCCCAAGGTACTACGCCAAGCCCTGACAAGTTTACAAGCCCCAGACCTAAATTTAGACCATAGCGCCGCCTATCAAGGCGCGGTGGCCAGCCTCAAAAAACCGCGGATTGGCTTATTTTATGCCAACTTTCCGGCGCTTTCTGCTTGGTTGAGCCAGCTAGACCGCCCTGACGCCGCCGATAGTAACCAAACCCTGACCATTGCCTTTTCACTCCAATCCCAAGGCCTCGTCGCCCAAACGGCCCTGACCGGGATAGCGGCTCCCGAGAATGGTTTACCGTTACTGTCCTTGCCCGTGAGTACCTTGGCTCAAATTCCAGCTACCAGTTTACTCACCGCCTCGGGGCAGGATTTACAGGGATTTTGGCAACAATTGCAAAATGGCATTGCCCCCAATAGTCCCTTTCAACAACTGCTGGGACGATTTGTAGAGAGCGTGCAAGGCTCCCTTGGTCTCAACCTAGCGGAGGATATCTTTGCCTGGATTCAAAACGATTACAGTTTAGCTCTACTCCCTGGCGCTAGCGAAGATAAACCCGATTGGGTCTTTGTGGCCCAAGGTCGTCCCGATAGCTCGGTTTTGGCTCACCTCAATGACTTGGCTCAAGTTCAGGGCTATAATATTAGTACATTGCCAGTATTGGATCAGGCGGTAACTGCCTGGACAACCCTAAAAACCGCTAGCAAAAATAAAATTACAACCGTTCAGGCCCAGGTACGGGGAGCCTATCTGGTGCAAGATGACCAGATAATTTTTGCTTCATCCCTCGAAGCCTTGTCCCAGGTGTTGCTCGCCCGCCAAAATCCTTTAATCGGGAGTGAAAAATTCCTGAAGGCAATCGCCGCCTTGCCCACAACAAACCAAGGCTATTTTTATCTCGATTGGCAGGCCAGTGAGAGCTTCCTAGCCCAACAATTTCCTTTCTTGCGGGTGGTGGAGCTTTCCCTCAAACCCTTCTTCAAAAATCTGCGCTCGGTGACCTTAACTAGCGAAGGAGCCACAGGGGATATTCGTCAAGGCGCGGTCTATTTCAGTTTAGGCGTAAACAACTAGTTTGAAAGCTCTAATTCTGAGAATGTAATGGGGATTGTTACAATTCTTCCTCCTGGGGACTCACTTCTTAATCCTTTCTTTAGAATTGCCTGAACATTGACTAAAACCCTTGTCTATATTGCTTTGTAGCTCATTTTGACAGGGAAAATCCAGTGTCCGTACTAATGTCCGGTGTGACCTGGATCATTGTCATTGTTACCTAATCAGCTTAATATAAGTTACATAACTTTACAAAAGCGGTAACTGTCATGATTTTCGGATTACTTTGCGCTATTGTCTGTTTCGGTCTAGTGGCGATCGCCCAATCTTGGCAAGCAGAGCAAACCCAGGTTGAATTGCAGGCGATTCCTGTACGAGTCAATGAATCTGCCCGTGCCCGTCCCCGTCGCTAACTAAAGAGACCTAAACCATGCTAGAGAACCTAATTACGTTTCTTCGGGACGATATTCACCTTTCCCCGGAGCAGATCCAGCTTAGTCTGCGCCAAATCCAGGGGCTTCCCTCGGAGTTGCCCATGGCTCTCTGGCAGTATGGTTTTGTTGATATTGCCCAACTGAATTCGATTTTGGATTGGTTAGACCGCGTCTGATGCTACTCTGAGCTAGGCACGTTCTGAGGCAACGCTTTTGATTACCGTCCAGTGTGGCAATTTAACTCTATCGGCGATAGAAGCCGTGATTTTTGATAAGGATGGTACTCTCGAAAATTCCCATCCTTACCTGCGTCAATTGACCATTAAGCGAGTCCGTTTGCTCGATGCCCAAATCCCTGGCATTGGCGAACCCTTAGCTATGGCCTTTGGTCTAGTCGAAAATAAATTAGACCCCCAAGGCTTAATGGCGGTGGGCAGTCGCTGGGAAAATGAAGTGGCGGCGGCGGCCTACATTGCAGAAACCGGACGCAGTTGGTATGAATCCCTGGCGATCGCCAAGTCTTGCTTTAAGGATGCCGATAGCACTGTTGTTGCTGATGCGGAAACCTGCCCTATCTTTGCCAGTGGTCTTGACCTGATTGAACAATTTTTCCTTAAAGGCGTAAAGCTGGCGATCGTCTCCGCCGCTCGGACTTCTAGTGTAAAACGTTTTGTCGAGGATCATCACCTCAGCCATAAATTTAATCTTCTGCTCGGCTCCGACCAAGGTTTACATAAACCCGACCCGGCACTATACCACTATGCCTGTGAACAGTTGCAGGTTTCTCCCGGCGCGACCCTAATGATTGGCGATAGCGAGGGGGATATGACCATGGCTAGACAGGCGGGGGCCCAAGCGGCGATCGCCGTTAACTGGCCCCATTTACCATCTTTGTCCTTCGCCAATGCCGATGCCGTTGTCACCGACCTGAGCCAGATCCAAATCATTCACCCGTGATCGAGAGGTCATCAATCCAGACCTGGGGACAAATACCGCGAGGAGTCACTTCCGCCTCGGGTTCCAGATAAATAATCGATTTAATTACCTCCAAAAAGTCACCAGCCACCGTCGCCGCATCGATGCTGACCCGTTCTCCTTGATTGACTAACCAACCATCGAAGGGCAAAGAAAAGGAGCCTTGCAAAGCATTAACTCCGGCGTGGAGAGCCTGGAGTTTGTCGATTAAAATGACATTCTCCGCTGTGGCGAGGGAATAAGCTTGACTGGCGGGTTCCTCGCTAAAAACATGGTAAAAATGCGCCCCGACTGTGACCTTAGCGCCAATATTGGCGTGGCCCGTGGGTTGAGTATTAAAGCGTCGAGCCGTGCCAGCACTGTGAAAGAGGCCCGTTAAAACCCCTTTTTTGATAATGTCGAGGCGGCGTGTGGGGGTGCCTTCTCCATCAAAGCTTTCTGAGCCGATATTTTCCGGGTGGAGCGCATCATCACTGACACTCAATAGGGGAGAGGCGATCGTTGTGCCAAGACTCTCTGGGGTCGAAAGACTTTGTTTATCAAGAATATTTTGGGCATTCCACAAATTAGAAAAGGCACTCAGTAAACTTAAAAATGCCGTTGGCGAAAAGACGACTCGATATTTACCCGAGGCGATCGCCTGGTAGTCCAGATAACTAATGGTTTTTTCGGTAACCTTAGCTAAACACCCGGCAATATCGAGGTCTGCTAAACGATGACTGATTTTCATTTCACCGGCACCCCGGGGTTTTTTACCCTCCTGCTCGGTGCGACTGTAGAGATAAATCGAGGCATAGGAACGGGCTTCGTGGCGCAAAGCTCCCTCACTGTTGAGGTAAAAACGCTCGATGGTTTCCTCGGAAATGCCATTGTAGGGAACGCCAGTTATGGCCGGATGGGCCTCTAGCAATTGCTTTTCTGCTTGGATTAAGGTGTCAGTTAATTGATTAATCGGAGCGGGGGCAAAGGTCTGTGAACCCAGGTCTGGCAAGGGGAGCTTGGCTTCAGGACTAAAGGTGGGAATATTATCCGTCACGCCAAAATCACTGGCTTCCGCCGCTGTTTCCAGGGCCAGATGAATACCCTTGGCATCCACATCGGTGGTGCTGGTCACTCCGACGAGGCCTTTCTCGTTCCAAACCCGGACAATAACGCTAGAACGATTAGAGGCTTGCACTTGTTTAGGTTCTCCGCCGGACACTTCAACCCCGGCTTCATCCACGGAAGAGCCGAAAACATCGTACTGACTCAACTGGAGAGTCTGGGCACTGCTTTGAGCGTAATTAGCAATTTCTTCGAGATTGAGCATACTCTTTAAGTAATGGTGGGAATTAGGTACAAAAAATAAACAGAAAACTAGAATTAACTAAGATTAATTAACCAATTTTCTAAGTCTTCCAGGGTTTGAAAATTGAAGGAGCTTCTAACGCCCACCGACGGTAATGGCATCCACCTTAATGTGGGGCTGACCGACCGTGACATAGATACTGCCACTCACCGAGCCACAAAAGCCCGCCGCTAGTCCTAAATCCTGGGAAGACATGGAAATTTTGTCCATAATGTCGGTGGCAGTCCCGATCAGAGTCGCGCCCTTGAGCGGTTTTGTGATTTTGCCATTTTCAATGAGATAGGCTTCAGACACAGAAAAGTTAAATTCACCGGTGGGGCCGACACTTCCGCCACCCATTTGTTTGCAATAAATTCCTTTATCCACCGAATTAAACAAGTCATCTAGGGAATAGGCTCCCGGCGCAATGTAAGTATTCCGCATACGAGAGGCGGCGGCGTAGGCATAGCTTTGGCGGCGACCACTGCCGGTGCGGGGATGGCCGGTTCTGACGGAGCCAGTGCGGTCAGCGATGAAGTTTTTCAAAATGCCATTTTCAATCAACAGTGTCCGCTGGGCGGGCATACCTTCATCGTCCATGTCAATGGTGCCAAAGGCTTGATCCGAAAGTCCTTCATCCCAAGCGGTCAGGTTCTCGTGGGCAATTTTTTCGCCTTTTTTGTCCATAAAAGGGGTTGTTTTATGCTCAATTTGCGTTGTTTCAAGCAAATGTCCACAGGCTTCGTGGAAAATAACGCCGCCAAATTCATTGGCCATAATAATGGGGTAATGACCCGATTCTACATAGTCGGCGTAGAGCATTTTACCGGCGGATTCGGCTACGGACTGGGCAGTGTTATCAAAATCCCACTGGCGCAAAAAGTTCGGATCGCTAGTATTGCCAGAGCGTTTGCCAATGGAAGACCGGTTGGCACCGTCGGCACAAAGGAGGGAGTAGCCCACGGATTGGGTCAGGCGAATATCACGGGCAAAAGTACCATCACTGGCGGCCACCAAGACTTCTTGCCAGTCGCGGAAATAAACGGCTCGGCGGGATTGCGCGTGGTTCGCGTATTGATTGATTTTTTGATTAGCTTGGAGCAGAATATCGCTCATTTCCCGCATGGAACTGCAATGCCCCAACCAGGTTTCTTTGTCTTTGGTGCTGGCATAGTCGCGCAGGAGTTCTAGATTGGTTTCCGGTACGAAGGAACGAGGAGAGGGGAGGGTTAACCCCAGGATAGACAGGCCTTTTTCGAGGGCTGTCCGCAGTCCGGCAAAGGATAAATCATTGGTGCTGACATAGCAATCAGCTTTGCCTCGATAGACCCGTACCCCACAACCACTTGATAGGCGGGGCGTTAAGCTGGTGATGGCATCGTCTTCGGCGAGGCAACTAATATAATTAACTTTTTCCAGAAAAAACTCCACCAAGTCTGCCCCGGCCGCTCGTCCCAACCCGAGCAAGGTGGCTAAGGTCGGTTGCCAGCTTTCATCCAGGCGATCGCCATTGGGGGCGTAATTTAGACCGGGTAATTCTTTGGACAAAAGAAGCGTGGGTGCCATAGCAATGGTTGTGGTAATTAGGTGAGTGATTTTTGCCCAGTCTAACGCAGGGATAAGGCTGGTTTCAACGAAGGTTAAAGAGTCAGCTAACACTGTGCATGACTCGCCCGCAACTCCGCCATTTCTCGAAATAGGCTTGACTAATGGGATTACCGCTATCAGCCGTCAATCGATCAATACCAATGCCATTGCGTCCCTGGCTTTTCCCGGAACTATGAATGTAGTGATCATTCCCCAGGTACAGAGCAACGTGATCCACCCGTTCTTGACCAAAAAAGATTAAATCTCCGGCTACTAAATCGGAAATTGCTACCGGTTGACAAAAGGCTTCTTGTTGAAACGAATCCCTGGGTAACCAAATACCGACGGAACTAAAGGCCGCCTGCATCAACCCAGAACAATCGTAGTTGGGGCCAATGTTGCCGCCCCAAAGGTAAGTATTGGGCTTGTCCTTTGCCCTCAGCGTGTAGGCAATGACCGCGTCTAGTCGTGCTTCGATTTGCCCACGGGAAACGGCGATCGCCTCATAGGGAGTTTTGGCGGGAAGCAGGTCAGACAGGCGATCAAGGGGGAGCCAAGCTCGATACTCATCTTCACATTGTTGGACTTGTATCGCAGTTTCAGTCCGTTGGCTTGTTAAGCGGAAATGGCGACCCTGGGCCGATTGGGTGGCAAGGGTACGACAATCGGAATGGTCATAAAGATCCAGAGGGGTCGTGCAGATATATTCTGCCGTGGGAAAGGGTGAAATCAGTATCATCGCAAAAAATACTTGTGAATAGGGAAGGACGCACCTATCCTAGACTGGAAAGAGTTGATTATTAGAGCGGTATAAAAATGGTTTGGACAAAAATTCTCACAGAAGCGGAACTCCCCAGCGGTAGTCGTCAGGTTCTCAAACTCAATCAGCAGTCTATTCTTGTACTCAATCATGAAGGGCAAGTTTTTGCCGTCAGCAATACCTGTCCCCACCTCAAGCTACCGCTCAAGCAGGGCAAAATTGTGGAGGGTGCCATTGTTTGTCCCTTCCATCGCAGTGCTTTCGACCTTTGCTCCGGTGCCGTCAAGGACTGGACTCCCTTTCCTCCGGTCATTGGCAATGTCTTGGGCATGATATCCAAAGAACAAACCCTGCCGGTCTTTCCGATCAAGGTCGAAAATGGAGAAATTTTGATCGATCTAGCCTAGGGTTAACGTGCAAAAAAAAGAGGCAGATCTGTAGTTAAAGATCCGCCTCTAAAATTTTAATATCCAGTCCCTAGAGCAAGTAGACCAGGATAAATAAAATAATCCAAACAATATCAACAAAATGCCAGTAGAGTTCAGCCCCTTCCACGCCAAAGTGGGAGTCAGCGGTGTAATGGCCCGGCTGACGCGATCGCCAGAGAACCCCCAGGATTAAAATCAAACCAAAGGTGACGTGCAAACCGTGGAAACCAGTCAGCACATAAAAACAACTGGCAAAAAGGTTAGTCGTCAACCCCATTTCCAGGTGGTAATATTCGTAAATTTGACCACTCAAAAAGGTAATTCCCATAAGAGCCGTAATGGCAAACCAGCGTTGAAGCCCAGCGGTATCATTGCGTTTGATGGCGGCCTGTCCCTGGTGCATGACAAAGCTACTGGCGATCAGGATCAGGCTATTGACCCCCGGCAACAGTAATTCCCGTTCAGGAGTCCCTTCCGGGGGCCAGACGGGCATCATACTGCGATAAATCAAATAAGCCGTAAAAAGACCTAGAAAAATGGCGCTTTCCGCCACCAGAAACATCACCATGCCAAAAACACGATGATCCGGGTGACCATGGTGATGGCTGACATCCATTGTCGTCGCAGATAAGTGGCTAGATTGAATTACAGAACCTTGCATGAATTTTTAACCTTGTACTAAATCAGCATTTAGGTGGAGGAAGCAAGAAATTCGCCCCCTCTCCTTAGAAAACGTTGCCCAGGGCAGGGGGGCTAAAGGGATTTAGCACCTACTTCCGCTAGCATTTCTTCAACCGTCGCGTCATGATCTAAAATTTCGGTATCAATGCCGAAGTCGTAGGGGCCAGACCAAAGGATAGGCTCCTCTTCAAAGTTCTCGATGATGGGAGGCGAGGAGGTTTGCCATTCTAGGGTCAAGGCTCGCCAGGGATTACGCCCGGCGTCTTCTCCTTTCCATAGGCTCCAAAAAACATTGATTACAAGGGGAACCGTAGACACCGCCATAATGTAAGCCCCTAGGGTACTCAATTGGTTTAAGGACTGAAATTGGGGGTCATAGAGGGCAATACGGCGGTTCATGCCCAATAATCCCAACTCGTGCATGGGCATAAAGGTCAAGTTCAGACCGATAAAGGTCAGGGCAAAGTGCAGTCGTCCCAGGGGTTCGTTCACCATTTTGCCGGTCATTTTCGGGAACCAGTGATATAGCCCCGAGAATAAAGCCAAGGCACTGCCACCAAACAACACGTAGTGGAAGTGACCTACCACAAAATAGGTGTCATGGACATGGATATCAAAGGGTACCGAGGCAACCATTACCCCGGTTAAGCCCCCCATCAAGAACGACGCCAGGAAGCCGATGGAAAAAAGCATGGCGGTGTTGAGGCTAATTTTGCCCCCCCAGAGCGTGGCACACCAACCAAAAATTTTGATCCCCGTGGGGACGGCGATCAACATGGTGGTGGCCATAAAGAACATCCGCAACCAGCCCGGCGTGCCACTAGTAAACATATGGTGGGCCCAGACAATCAGACCCAAAAAACTAATGGCGAGACTTGAATAGGCGATCGCCCGATAGCCAAAAATTGGCTTACGGGAATGAACTGGCAAGACCTCTGACACTACCCCAAAAAAAGGCAAAATCATGATGTAAACGGCGGGATGGGAATAAAACCAGAATAAATGCTGGTAAACAACGGGATCGCCACCGCCGGTGGGATTAAAGAAACTAGTCCCGGCAATGAGGTCAAAGGACAGCAAAATCAACGCCGCTGCCAAAACCGGGGTAGATAGCAAAATTAAGGACGAGGTCGCCAGCATGGCCCAGCAAAAGAGGGGCATACTGTGCAGATCCATGTCTTTGATTCGCATTTTCAGGATTGTGGTGACAAAATTGATTGCCCCCAAGATAGAGGAGGTTCCCACCAAGAGCACACTCAAGATCCAAATTTCTTCTCCCCATTTGCCACTGATGAGGCTTAGGGGCGGGTAGGATGTCCAGCCGGACTGGGGCGCACCGACAAAAAAGCTAGAAATCAGTAACGCGCCTCCCGGGGGAGTGAGCCAAAAAGCCACAGCGTTTAAACGAGGAAACGCCATATCCTCTGCCCCAATCATCAACGGAATTAGGTAATTGGCAAAGGCGGCTCCCGCCGGCACAATCCAAAGAAAAATCATGATTGTCCCGTGGAGGGTCATCAATTGATTGTAAAGTTCTGGGGAGACGATATCCGGGTCGGGGGTTGCAAGTTCCGTCCGCATTACCTCAGCGAAGGAACCGCCGATAAAGAAAAAGAGGAAGGACGTGACTAGGTATTGAATCCCAATAACCTTGTGGTCAGTACAGAAGGTAAAGTAGTCCGTCCATTTACGTTGAGGATGATGGATTGCGACAGTATCAGCGGCGATAGTCATAGAAAAACAAGAAAAAATCAAGAATAATCGAAGAATTGAGGCTAAACCAATGCCATCGAGATCATTAGAGTGCGTTGGACGGGGTAGCTGATTTGACCTGAGCTAAGGTCTCAGAGCTGATCCCCATTTCCCTGGCATAGGGCGCTAGGTAATCTCCCTCACCCATGGCGGAGGTGGGAGTGGGATTAAAGGCCACGGTTTCACTTTCCGGCGGAGCATTGGCGGCGACCCAAGCATCGAACTCTTCCTGGGTTTGAGCATAGAACATGGCTTTCATGCCACCGTGGTAGGCTCCACACAGCTCAGCACAAATAATGGGATATTCTCCGGCTCGATTAGTATTAAAAACAAGGGTGGCATCATGGCCCGGGATGGCATCTTGCTTAAGGCGCAGTTGGGGAATCCAGACCGCATGGATAACATCCCCCGCAGAAATATTCAATTGTACCGGGCGATTAATCGGAGCGTGGAGTTCGCCGGAAATGATGCCCGTTTCTGGATAGGTAAAGATCCAAGCGTATTGAATACCTTTGACATCTACCACCAAGGGGTTGGCTTTACTACCGTCTGGACTGGCTCCAATACCCAATGCCATGCGGGATTGCGGAGCCATGGCTAGCATGTGCTCGTGGCCGTGGTGTCCTTGGCTGGTAGCGACTTGCTCAGCGCGATAATCACGGGAAACCATCGGATCTAGCCCGCCTAAGCTGTTATACACTTCAAAACTGTAGATCGACAGTATAAAGACGATCACCGTGGGAATCGCAGTCCAAAGGATTTCCAGCGGCACATTGCCTTCGATGGGAGGCCCATCGGTGAGGTCTCCCTTACGGCGGCGAAAACGAATGAGACAGTAGACCAAAACCCCTTCTACCAGAAGGAAAAGTCCGGTGGCAATGGTCATCATTAGATTAAAAATGCCGTCAACTTGTTCGGCATCGGTCGATGCCGCCACAGGCATTAAGCCATGATTTTGACCATACCAGAGGCTGATCAGGGTAATGAGAATACCGATTATAAGCGTGATGATATTGCTGGGGATTTTCACGGCGGTTGCGATGGAGAGAATTTAAAAATTGCCTTTTCCTTAATAGGGTAAGGCAATTCTCTGGACTGAGCGGGTCTCTGGCGGGCGATCGCCATGGATCTTTACTTTTTTTTTAGTTTTGACCCATGGTTTTTGGGGGTTTAGGTATCCTGGGCGGGTTCAAGCTCTTCTTTTTCGGTCGGGGCTTGTTCCCCAAAAACCAATCGCAACCAAGGGGGCGCGATAAAGGTGGTTAAAATCACCATCATAATGATGGCGGCTTCGGTGGCTTGATTCAGGGCGCCACTGGCGGCTCCAACCCCCGCAAACACTAACCCGACTTCGCCCCGGGGGATCATTCCCACCCCGATCGCCCATTTATTGAGCTTGGTATCGCCCCAGAGGGTAAATCCGGTCACGACTTTGCCGGCGATCGCCACAACAATCAAAAAGGCGGCAATGATTAATCCTTCTCGGTTGGCGGGAATGGCGGGATTTAAAACGTTGAGGTTGGTTCTGGCCCCGACACAGACAAAAAAGATGGGAACAAAAAAGTCAGCAATGGGTAGAATCTGCTCCTCTAGCTCCTGTCGCTTTTCGGTTTCCGCCAAAACCAAGCCGGCGGCAAAGGACCCCAAAATGGCTTCGAGTTGAATGACCTGGGCCACGTAGGAGAGGATGAAGCCAATGCTCAAGGACACCAATAACAATTGTCCCCGAGTTTTCATGCGGTTGACCAAGGAGACGTAGAAGGGACTCAGATAACGCCCGAGGAGGATAGACCCAACCACAAAGGCGGTGGCGCTGACTAATAGGTAGGCAATATTAGTTAGTTGTACCTCGCCGGTTTTGACCAAACTCCCCACTACGGCTAGGACAATGATGCCTAAAATATCGTCTAGCACCGCCGCGCCAATGATAATTTGTCCTTCATTGGAACTGAGACGATTAATTTCCGCTAGCACCTTAGCGGTAATGCCAATACTCGTCGCGGTGAGGGCCGCTCCGGCAAAGACCGCCGGAATCACCGGCACATTAAAGATCCCAATTAAGCCCAAAGTTCCTAGGGAAAAGGGCGTCACGACTCCCACGATTGCCACGATCGCCGCTTGGGGCCCGACCCGAATCAATTCCTTGAGGTCAGATTCTAGGCCAATTTCAAACAAAAGGATAATCACCCCAAGTTCAGACAAAACGGAAATTACTTCACTCTGGGTCTCAAACACCGAGGTCGCTCCAGCCGGGGTGAGGTCTGAAGTCATCAGTAAAAATTGCATTAACCAGGAATCAGCGGCGATCGCCCCGGTTTCGGGAAACAACAATAACTTCAAGGCCGAGATGCCAATGACAACCCCCCCGACTAATTCCCCCAACACCGGCGGTAAATTGAGGCGAAGACAGAGTTCCCCTCCCAACTTACTGGCAAAATAAATGACAACCAAGCTGAGTAACACCCCCGCCAAGACCAAGGCACTATCGGCGGTCTCTGATTCGGTCACACTGGCGAGCAGTGGAGCCAGGGGTTGCCAATGTGAGATTAGTGAAGTTAGTTCCATTACACCTCGTAAAATTAACGCTTCCCTAATCTACCAAAAACCCATCGCAATGCTGAGCCGGTTGTCTGAGGGGAGTGACAAAAAACTAGATCTTCAGAGCTTAATCGAAAATTAAAACAATCTTAGCCTAATGTTAAAAATCAATATTTTACTAACCCCTAGAATAATGTAAACACTCGCTCGATTGATTACCCAAGCAATCCATTGTTCAAGGCCGTCGGCTAGCTAGTTTTCCATAATGAATACAAAATCAAGGAACTTCGTTAACTGAGATTATGCTAAATAGTTCAAATATTATCGAAAAATTGCAAAGCCTAGAGCATTTGCCGCTCGACAATTATCGCATCGAAGCCGATGCCTTAACCGAGATTGCGAAGGATCACTTGCTTGAAAAGCCCAGTTTATCGGGTCTTTTAGTCGTCGAAAATGGTCAAGTCATTGGTTCTATTACCCGACGGACATTTTTTGAGAAACTCAGCAAAGAAATCACATTGGCACTGTATAGCCGACGCCCCATTAAATTACTGCTCAACAATATTGAGGAAGAAGTCCTTAAGGTTCCGGCTTCAACCCTGATTGTCGATGCGGTTAAGCTATCTTTTTCTCGCCCAGCAGAATCCCTCTACGACCCAATTGTGGTAATCAAAAATGAAGAGGAGGCGGGGATGATCGACTTTAGTAAATTGATCATTTCCCAATCAGAAATCTTTTCGGCGATGAATCAAGTGCTAACAACCCAGGAGTCTGATCTGAGGGAATATGCAGAACGCTTAGAAGAACAGGGCAAAAGTGTTCAAGAATATGCTAGACAATTAGAAGCTCAACAACTGGAATTGCAATTACGTAATAGCTTATTAGAAGAACAAAAGGCTGAATTACAATCTAAAACCGATGAATTATCGGCTAAAACCGCTGAATTGTCCGCCAAAACTGAAGAAATTGGTGGCTTAAATCGCCGTTTTGAAGAAGTCGGTATTTTGTTATCTAAAGAAGGCGAAAAAACCTTTGCGGCGCTAAGTCGTGGAGTAGCATCCGTGATTAAATTTACTGAAGAAATTAATGACATTGGTAATAATTTCCGCGAAAAACTTACCATCATTGACCAGGGTAACAACTTGATCAATAAAATTAGTAAACGGGTAGAAAATCTCTCCTTTCAAGCCTCGATCATCGGCTCTAGTATGCCCGTGACTGACCCCAACAGAATTCCTTTTAACATGATTATTGAGGAAATCGAAAAACTGAGTACCCAGATTGCAGAGGCGAATACCACCATCAATGAAATTTCTAAGGAATTGAGAGCTCCCATTGGTGTCTTAGTGAAAACCGCAGAAGACAATCAATCGGTAGTCACCAATCTATCGAAAGATTCCCAGAAAACTGAATCCGCTCTGCGGACTTTGTCGGAAATGGTTCAAAAATAAACGAATATTGACGATCGCCTAGCTGCCATGGCGATCGCCATTCTTTTTTAGGCAATTGCTTTTACTAGGTCTTGCAGAACCTGGTTTTCTAGTCTGGCCCCATAGCAGGTGACAATTTTTGCTGCGGCTCGGGAGGCTAATTTTCCAGCTTGGGCGTAGTCCAATCCCTGGGTAATGCCGTAGAGTAGTCCGCCGGCGTACATATCCCCTGCGCCCACCGTATCGATCGCCTGGACTGCCGTGGTGGGAATATCCAGGAGCTTTTCACCATCAAAAATAACCGATCCTTGAGCTCCTCGGGTAATGGCAAAACTCCGGGCGAGGGTCTTGCAATAGGTGATCGCCTGGGTAAAATCATCCGTCCCGGCCAGGGTCATGGCTTCGGTTTCGTTGGCAAAAAGTAAATCCACTCCATTACCAATCATTTCTAATAGTCCATCCTTAAAAAAGTTCGCCATATTGGGGTCGGAAAGGGAAAGACTAGTTTTAACGCCCGCCGATTCGGCGATCGCCTTGGCTTTGACGACACAGGCCTTGGCGCTGGCAGAGGTCACCAAATAACCTTCGATATAAAGATAATCCGAGTCTTGCAGGGCACTGGGTACCAATTCCTGCTCCGATAAACTGCCCGTAATCCCTAAAAACGTATTCATGGTGCGGTCAGCATCCGGGGTGATCAACACCAAACACTTCCCCGTGATCTCGTCTTGATTCTTTTCATTGTGGGGATTGGTGTCTAGCCCGCAGGCTTGTAAATCCTGGAGATAAAAGATACCGGCATCATCCTGGGCGACCCGACAGGAATAAAACCCCTTTCCTCCAAACTGACTGAGGGCAACCATGGTATTAGCCGCCGAGCCACCGCCGCTTTGTTTGCACAGGTGGGGTTTAAGCAAGGTAATGAGGTCATTTTCTCGCGTTTCATCTACCAGGGTCATCACCCCTTTATCGATACCCAACTCTTGCAGTTGGTCGGGGCTAACGGTGAATTCCATGTCCACAAGGGCGTTGCCGATGCCATAGACATTATATTTGCGACTCATTGGCTGTTATCTCTAGGGTTCAACAGTGTCATCTTATGCTGTAGAGGCTTTCTGTTCAACTATGATTCCATTTTTACGGGGTCAGTCAGTATCCCTAGAAAAAATCAACACTCCTGGCCCTGGGATACAGCGAAACACAAATTAATCAGGCGATCACCGTTGAGTCTAGGACTGGATTTGATGATAAAGTTCTGAGTTGGTGTGCCCTTCGCTAAATCCCGGGCCATCACAATCCTTTAAAACCGGGAATAATGCTCAGTCGTTCAGCAGGGTTGGTATGTGCTGAAGCCCCTCCCTTACTGATAGCTTTTAGACCCAATAAAATGCCAACAAAAATCACGCTCCCGCCGATATATTGGGCGTGAGTCGGCGCTTCTCCCAACAAAATAAATGCAATCACAATGGCAATTAAGGGATTGCCTGCATTGATCAAGGCAATGGTGCTCAAGGGAGTGTTTTTAATGCCAACAAACCAAGCAAATTGGCCAATCACCACAATTACCAAGGCATAAATTGTCATCCATCCCCATAAAAAGGGTGTGCTGATTTCTTGGAAATGATCAGGGCCATATAAGGCGATCGCTAATACAAAGAAAACCAATGCCCCTACCAGATTTCTGAAGATCAAGAAAAAGCCGAGGGGAATGGATTGCAAGCCTACTTTGCTGGCTACATTGGCTAAGGCGGTAACCAGGGCGGCAGCCAGGGTTAGAATGTCTCCTCTGCCCACCATCACCATCTGGGGGGGATTGTGGAGGGGCAGATTAGGGTCGAGGAAAAGTGTGAAGGCGACTCCCAATAATGAAACCAAAGAGCCGACAATTGTCCAAGGATTAAGCAAGGAACCCAGGAATAATACGCTAAAGAATAACTCCAACGGCGGCGCAAAACGACTGAGTAACACCACATTAGCCACCGAGGTCAACCCCAAGGCGACAAAAATCAAGGTCGGAGCCAACGCCCCCGATAGGATCGCCACCAGTATCATTAAGCCCCAATCCTTGCGATTAAAGCTTTCAAGTACAGAAGGACGGCATTGTTGATAACATAATGGCAGGAGAAGGGCAAAGGCGCAGATATTGCCGACAAATAGCACGTTACAAGGAGAAATCGGGTTATTGCCGTTGACTAAATTGGCTTCGCCAATCTCAATGATTTTGCGAGTGATGGAATTGGATGCGGCGAAAATCAAGCTGGCGATCGCCAAATAGAGACCATTCGGCAGACGGATTAAGCGGTCAAGGCTCTGGAATGGCGACATAAAAACGTTTTCTGATAGCGAACGCAGGCAAAGTCTCAACCCAGTCAAGTCAAGGTCAATGACAACCGATTCCGATAGTACCATCCTGCCCCAAACAATAGGCGTAAGGGTTGGCTTAGTCCAATAATTCGGCTACTTCTAGGGCAGAGGCGATCGCCCCTTCGTGCAGACCATCCCCCAGGTAAGCTCCCCCGTGGTAGGTATGATTTTCGCCATTGGTGGAGCGAATTTCCCGGCGGTATTCCAGGGCAGGAACCGTGTAGAGCGGGGTGTGATGGGGTTGGTGATGGATGATCCTATCGGGATCAAGGCGAGACTCTAGGTTAAAGGCCAAGCTGTAGCGGCGGGGGGCCGAAATGCCACAAAGCTGATTGAGATAAGCGTTGTAGCCCCAATCGTCTCCGAGTTGAAAGAAGTCAAATTCTGAAAAATTGGTAATGCCATAGCGGTCGTATAGCGTTGTGTCATGGTGAATGATGGTGGTGGCTTGATTGGCTTGCCAGGCTCCAAAGCGTCTGGTTTCTGCCTCCGTGGGGTCTGACAACAAAGCCAAAACTTGATCCGGCGGAGTCGCAAAAACCACTTTGTCAAAGCGTTGGCTGACGCCATCGGCAAAGCTAATTTCCACTGAATCTTTCGTTCTAAGAATGCTTTGAATAGCGGTATTAAGGTGAATTTTTCCCGTAAAACGATTCAGGATTTTTTCGATATAAGAATAAACTCCCCCTTTGATTCTGAGCCAATCTACAAAAACATCCCCCTGTAAAATGGCGATCGCCAATTCCGCTGGAAACGAATCGATTAATTGATAGCGCATCGAATAGCTATACATAATTAGCAATTTGAGCCAACAATTGCGAATACAAGGGCGGGAGAGATAATGGGCTAACGGTTGGTTATAAAAATCCTGGCTTTTAGAAAAGCGAGTTTTGATCCAAAAGGCCGCCGAGCGGGCGTAAAGCGTCTCTAGGCGTAGATATTCTCGAAATCGTTGCCAGCCAGTAAAATTTTTTTCAATCATACCGGCGGATAAAAAATGCCGACCATCCTGCAAAAATAGGGCAGACGCCGTTCTCACCGGCTCCAATTCTACTCCTAATTCTGTCATCAACTGCCGGAAATCAATAAAGCTGGAGGGAAATTCTAGAACCCCAGCTTCCAATATTTCGGCACAGTCCGAATTCTTGGCCCAAATATTTTTATTAAGGGTGCAAATATGCCCCCCTAACCGCAATTGTTTTTCGAGAATCGTGACCTGATGCCCCTGCTTATCGAGGTAATAGGCAGTGACCAAGCCACTCGCTCCGCCGCCCACGATCGCTATTCGCATGGTGATGACCTTTAACTTTTTTTGCCTAAAATCTGATCCCCGGATAAATGCTGATAAAGCATGGCACCGGTCCAAAACGTCGGAGCAAAGCCGGGATACCCCGAAGACGCATTACAAAAATAGAAATTATTTAGGGAGGAATTATGAGTGAGCCGCCCCAATCCCATATTGGCGGGGGTGAGGCTAGAGCCGTAGGAATTCCCCTGAGGACAACCACAAAAATCTTCATTGGTGGTGGGACTGCCCGTAATTTTGAGGACTAAATGCTGACGTAAATTGGGAATATAGTGTTTTTCGGTAACGTCGAGCATGGCATCTAGAATTTCCTCTTTTTTGCGCCGATACTCTTTTTTATTGCGTTGCTTAAGCTGTTGGAAGTAATCATAATTAGCCACCGTCAAAAATTCAATAATTTGGTGACCTTCCGGGCAATCCCGTTCGGCTTGGGTCAATAGGGTTGGGGTGGTAATGGCAAAGGAGGGATTAGAATAATCGTGGTTTTCATACATTTGCCGAAAGGATTGATTTAAGTCATCATGTCCCGAATGAAAGGTATTCCACTCGCCAAAGCCATAGTCTCGCAGGTCTAGATCTTTAACCACACAATAGGCCACAAAATTGGAGGGAGAATACTCATAATTGAGTTGTTTTTGCACGGATTTAGAAAAATGTTCAAATCCGATCATTCCCGCTGCTTTTTTTGGGTCCATATTACAAATAACATCGTTGCCAAAAAATTCACTCCGTTGATGAGTTCGATGATTAATTGCTTCGACGCCAATCACCGTTTTATTTTTTAATAAAAAGCGAGCCACTTCATGCTCAAATAGAATTTGACCGCCATTGTCTTCAATGACCTTGACCAATGAATCAATCACAAATTCAAAGTGCTTGGTTGGATAAAAAGCTCCCCGTTGGTATCCGCTAAAAAGTACAACCCACGCATAAAATGAGAGTTTTTCCGGTGGCAATAAAAAATCCGGCCATTGCAACGCCAGCAGAGTTTGCGCCGCCTGGGGGAGCTTACATTGGTCAAATACCGCTTGCAATGTACTGTTGAGATAGCGCAGGGTGACAGAAACCTCCGGCAAGTGCTGAAGGATCTTTCCCAGTCTGCGGGGCGGGGATAAAAGCTTAAGTCCGGCACTGGTTTTTTGAATCGTGTCGATAAATTGAGCCAATTCAGGCGTGGCGGTGGGAAATAGGGCAGAAAGCCGCCTTAGCAGTTCCGCCGAGTCCGAGGGAATATCCAGGGCATAGCCGGGCATTCTCATGTGGTCAAATCCCTGGGGGTCGTAGCGATTGAAGGTCACAACTTGGTCTAACTTGAGTTTTTGCAAGACCCGATGGACACTGCCATCCCCCTCACAATCCCAGACGTAATGGAGTTGGGCATTGAATTTGTAGCGTTTGGCCATGGTAAAGGTGTGACCAAATCCCCCCGGATATTCGTGGGCTTCTAGGACGGTGACCCGTTTACCCGATTTGGCCATAAGGGCTCCAAACACTAGGGCCGAAAGCCCACTACCGACGCATAAGTAGTCTGTATTCATTTTTCGCCCCCCAAAACGGCGATCGCCTAATCTCGTTGGATGGTATTAATCAAGGTTCCGCTGGCATCCATTACTTCAATCTTAAGCGGCATTTGACCGATGGCGTGGGTGGAACAGCTCAAACAGGGGTCATAGCAACGGATCCCGGCTTCTACACGATTAAGAAATCCTTCTTGGACATCATGGCTGTGGATATAATGCTTGGCAATCTGAGTGACGGTTTTATTCATCGCCAAATTATTATTGCCCGTGGCAATGATCAGATTTACCTTTTTAATCACTCCATTTTCATCCACGTTGTAATGGTGAAAAAGGGTTCCCCGGGGCGCTTCGCTTACTCCGACGGATTCTAGGGCATTAATTCCCGCCCGCGCTCGACAATTGGCAGAGAGGATGTCGGGGTCATCAATTAATTGTTCAATGCCTTCGAGACAAGCTAAAATCTCTACCAGACGAGCATAGTGATAAAAGAAGGACGAGGTGGCGATACCGCCGGCCCGCTGCCGGTATTCGGTCAATTCCCGATTGGCTTCTGGTGTACTAATGTAATTGCAAACATTCAGACGCGCTAGGGGCCCAACTCGATAGATCCCCGCCGGATAGCCGAGGGGTTTGTAGTAAGGGAATTTTAGATACGACCATTTTTCGACGCATTCGCCAATAAAATCCTGATAATTGTCTTCACTCAAGTTATCCGCCATAATATTACCGTTACTATCTGTAAAGCGCAGATGACCGCCATAATGCTCCCATTCTCCATGGTTGCCGACCAGGCTCATAAACAGAGAGGGAAATTTGCCGAATTGTTGCACTTCGGTTTGAAATCGATCTAGGAGATTTTTAAAAAGGTTTAGAGCCAGATAAAGGGTTTCTTTGGATTCTGGCAGGCGATCGCCAATCCACTGTCGTCCTTCCTCCGATAATGGCGATCGTACTCCTCCGGGGACAGACCAAGCCGCATGGATTTTTTTAGCGCCGAGTAATTCAATCACGGTCTGACCAAACTGCCGCAGGCGAATCCCGGCCCGCGCCAGGTCAGGATCCGCCGCAATTAAACCAAAGACATTGCGTTGAGCCGGGTCACTATCCCAGCCCAGGAGGAAATCAGGGCTACTGAGATGGAAAAAACTGAGGGCATGGGACTGGGTAATTTGCCCTAAATTCATCAAACGACGTAATTTTTCACCGGCGGGTGGAACCTGAACTGCCAAAAGTTTATCACCGGTCTTAGCCGCACAAAGCAGATGACTCACCGGGCAAATACCACAAATACGAGCGGTAATTCCCGCCATTTCCCACATCGGGCGACCTTCACAGAATTTTTCAAAGCCGCGATATTCCACCACATGGAAGCGAGCATCATCAACTTCACCTTGATCATTGAGAAAAATAGAAATTTTAGCGTGACCTTCAATGCGAGTAATAGGATCAATAACAATAGTTTTGGTCATCAAAATAGCTCCTAAATCTATGGTGAATAACGTAGTAAATTTAAAAAGTTTATATGTCTTGCCATTGTTTTTCTATTTCAATATCTAGATTTTCTAAATAGGAAAAATCAATTCCCAATAGATCTAAAGTGGTTAATAAAGTGTCTGGAGCAAGCTCCATTGTTTCTGCCACTTTCTTAAGGCTGATCAGACGTGAAGCAAGTCCGCCCAACACAAATAAAAATAATTGTTTTTGTTCTTTTTTTTCAAAAACAGGTAAATTAGAGGCAATTTCATCAATGACGAGAGTCGTAACCATAGGATTTATTCTTCCATTTATTTAGTTTGATTTAGTTTAACCACTACACCACTCATCTAGGTCTAATAACATTGAGGCATCAGGATACTCTTCTACGTACTCCTCTAGAGCGGTTTTCTCTAGACTTCTGGCCCGTTGATGGGCGGCTTCAGCCTGGAGTTCTTCTACGATATCCCATGCCACTCGACAGTCGGGAGAGTCATGGCCTTTTTCGCCACAAATCCGTCGGGCTTCTTGGACTGCTTTATTAACTTCCTGCTCAAAATAACGTTCCTTGGGACTTTCTATAAAGTCACTTTTATTCAAAATATCTGTTGCAGAGATAATGCCCATTAATTTCTCTCGAATAACCGGAGCACAACGGATATTGGTGTTGGCAAATAAACGGGCTACATACTCTACCCCGAGATTAGGATTAACCACAATACAAGGCTTTTGCATGACTTCATAGACCCTGATTTTCTTGGGGTCACGGCCATAGGCGGCTACTTTTTTAATAATGTCAATTTCGGTAATCATGCCGTAGGCATCTTCTTCATGGCGACGTTCTACAATTAGGGCGTAGAGTTCATGCCGTTTCATTAATTTCACCGCTTCAGCAACGGTTTGATGTCCCTTGATTGTAATGACTGAGGTTGTCATAATATCAGCAACTTTCATGATTTTTTCCTCGATTTACTAATATTGGTTATGGCTTATTAGATGATAATTAGCCAAATTTAATCATGGCTCGGCCCTCCATTAAAGGATGTTCTCCATTTAATAGAGGTTCCAAGGTGGCCCGAATTCGCTGGGCATCGGGGGGGCATCCGGGCATAAAAATATCCACCGGAATAACCTCATGCAAAGGAACAACTTTATCTAATAAGGGCGGCACAATGCCCGGCTCATGGGGGAGTTGCGGGGTCACATCGCCTAATTCTAGATAGGCACGACGCAGGACGGGGTCGGCCCCCTTGAGCATATTTCGCATCCCAGGTACATTTGCCGTGACAGCACAATCCCCAAAAGAAATGACAAGTTTAGTTTTTTGCCGTAGTTCTAGAGCCAGGGCTAAATTTTCTTCATTGGCGATCGCCCCTTCGACTAAGCAAACGTCCACATTATCAGGATACTCTTTGAGATCAGAGCCGACGGGACTAAAGACCACATCAACTTTTTGGGCTAGATCAATCAGCCATTCATCTAAATCTAAAAAAGACATATGACAGCCGGAACAACCGGCGAGCCAAACGGTAGCAAAACGAATTTTGGTCATGGGTTTATGGGTTTATATAAACAATAGTCATTAACGAGTCCATTCTTGGTGTTCGCGGGCACGGGCCAAAAATTCAAGTTTAGGGCGATCTCGGTATTCTTCGGAAACCGTCACACCTTTATGGAAAATAGACCCGGTCGGGCACGCATCCACGCACTTACCACAGGAGGTACAGGCTTCCACTGTTCCCCAGGGTTGATTTAGTCCGGACACAATTTTGCACTCAGCCCCGCGATAAGAAACATCCCAAACATGGGCCCCCTCAATCTCATCACAAACTCGGACACAACGAGTACAGAGAATACAGCGGTTGTGGTCGATGCCAAAGAGGGGATGGGATAAATCCACGTCTCGCCTCGGAAATTGATACTCAAAGCGACTGTGATCCATACCAACCCGGACCGCCATATCCTGAAGTTCACAATTCCCATTGGCGACACAGACCGCGCAAACATGGTTGCCTTCGGCGAAAATCAACTCCACGGCCATGCGACGGTAGTTTTGCAATTTTTCAGTATTAGTATGAATAATCATACCTTCCGCGACGGTGGTGACACAGGACGGTTGCAGTTTCTGACTCCCTTCAATTTCCACCAAGCAGAGACGACAGGCCGCCACAGGAGTTACGCCTTCTAGATTACAGAGCGTCGGAATAGGAATGCCAGCTTCTGTGGCCGCGTGCAATAATGTTGTGCCTGCTTCACTGGCGATCGCCTGGTCATCAATGGTTAGGGTAACAACGGACATGGATTCAACTCCTATAAACTAAATTTTTCTAATAACCAGGCCATTACTTTGCCATGATTGGTTTGGCGAGTCATGGTTAAAGCCTCTTCTAAAATAGAGAGTTTAAGACCGGGCAAAACCTGGGATTCTCGAATGCGATAACTGCCTTGATTTTCCATTTTAAAGGCTAGAATTTTTCCTGTTTTAACATTGACAACCCAATATTCCTTAACCCCTAACTCTTCATAGAGTAATCGTTTTACTTCTTGGTCATCAATTAGGGATGTGTTGGCAATTTCTACAACTAAGCTAGGAGGAGGGAACAGATTTAAATCAATGACTCCTGTGCCATAGGGAACAGCATTGACATCTTGCCCTAAATAACAAGATAAGTCGGGTTGAGCTTCTTTGTAACCACTTTTTCGATAGCTACAATTATCATTTCCGTTAAAATTTATGCCTTTTAGGCTAGCGTAGAGACCAATGGCGTGGCCCATGATAAAGTGATCCCGTGAATGATCATTGCCTAATGGAGTCATTTCAATCCTCAAGTGATCTTGGTAATAATAAAAATTACCTTTTGCATAGTCAGGGTTTTTGGTTGCTTGCATAAAGTCTGACCAACTTGCCTCGATCCAAGTATCACTTTTAATAGGAGTTGCTAGGGCGTTCATGGTTAAGAATTCGTTGAAAAGATTAGATTAAGATCTGTCACCAGGGCGTCAATTTTTTAATAATGCCTCATACTCGTGCCGGAAATAACGTAGGGTACTTAGGACAGGATTGGGGGCACTCTGCCCGAGGCCACAAAGACTTGTTTCCTTGACCATATAACAAAGGGCTTCTAGTTTTTCTAAGTCGTCGGCGGTTGCTTTTTTTTCTAATAAACGGGTCAGTAGTCCATGGAGTTGCACGGTTCCAGCTCGACAGGGGACACATTTACCGCAGGATTCACTCTGGCAAAAATCCATGTAAAACTGAGCCACATCCACCATATTGGTACTTTCATCCATGACGATCATGCCCCCAGACCCCATCATGGTACCCAGGGCTAGGAGGGTATCGTACTCAATCGGTGTATCCAGGGCATCGGCGGGAATGCACCCCCCGGAAGGCCCCCCGGTTTGCACAGCTTTGACGCGCCCTCCATCGGGCACGCCGCCGCCCATCACCTCCACCACTTGCCGCACCGTGGTTCCCATGGGGACTTCCACCAATCCGGCATTTTGGACTTTCCCCGTCAAGGCAAAGACCTTGGTGCCTTTACTTTTGGCGGTGCCGATGTTGGCATACCAATCCCCGCCATTGCGGATAATCGGCACGATGTTGGCGTAGGTTTCTACGTTATTAATCAGGGTCGGACAGCCCCATAACCCTGACTGAGCCGGATAGGGTGGGCGGGTTTGGGGATTGCCTCGTTTGCCCTCGATCGAAGCAATTAAGGCGGTTTCTTCGCCACAAACAAAGGCCCCGGCTCCGACTCGAATATCGATTTTGAAATCAATGGGAGATTCAAAAATCTGCGACCCTATTAAACCGTAGCGTTTGGCCTGATTAATCGCTTTTTCTAGCCGTTTAATGGCGAGGGGATATTCGGCTCGAACATAGATGTAGCCATGATTCGCCCCGATGGCATAGCCGGCGATCGCCATTCCTTCAAGGATACGATGGGGGTCACTTTCTAGCACACTACGATCCATAAAAGCACCCGGATCGCCTTCATCAGCATTACAGATTACATATTTTTGTTGACCGGGCATTTTGGCCACCGTTGCCCACTTTAGACCCGTGGGATAGCCCCCCCCGCCCCGCCCTCGCAGTCCACTTTTGCTGATTTCGGCGATCACCTCTTCCGGTGAGAGTTCGTGGAGAGCATGATAAAGCTGTTCATAGCCGCCCACGGCAATATACTCATCAATGTTATCCGGGTCGATGAGACCAGAATTTTCTAAAACAATGGGTAACTGTCCGCTAAAAAAAGGATGATGGCGATCGCCAAGGATGGGACTATTCGCGGGCGTTGCCTGGGGATTTTGTATCCATTCGACAATCGCCGGCACCTGCTCCACGCTCACCAATTCATAAAGACTATCAATGGGGTCAACAGCTACCAAGGGGCCGCGCCCACAAAACTTCATACAGCCGACGCCACAAACTTCCACCTGATCCCCAAGACCGGCTTCGGCGATCGCCGTTTCGAGGGACTCCTTCACCTCCTTACCTTGGGAGGAGAGACAGCCGGCGGCACTACAACAGCGAATCCGAAATTTAGGCTTTTTTTGCTGGTTTTCTTGGGCAATTTGCCTTAATTCTGTAATATCCATAAAAATTCTCGTAGTAGAGGCTTAGGGTTGGGTCGAGCATAACCAGGGTTGAATATGCTCAAGAACGGAGTCATTGGTTTGCTTCCCCAAAACCTGACCATCATAGACAGCGGCGGGCGCAATGCCGCAGGCTCCGATACAGCGTGCCGTCACCAGGGAAATTTGACCATCGTCGCTTGTTTCCCCCGGCTTTAGTCCCATGGTTTGCTTGATATTTTCCAGCAAGGCACCGGCTCCCTTGACATAGCAGGCCGTCCCCAAACAAATAACACAGGTATGGGCCCCACTGGGTTTGAGGGAAAACAGATGATAAAAGGTCGCCACACCAAAAACACGACTCAGGGGTAATTTCAACCCCCGGGCGATGTAAAACAAGACATCTTCTTCGAGATAACCAAAGACATCTTGGGCCTTGTGCAGGATCTCAATCAAGGCATTTTGGCTGTATTGATTGCGCTTCATCGCCGCATCCAGTACCTTAAAACGCTTATCCCCACTGGCATGAGAGGCTTGATTGTTACTCGGTTGGATCGAGACGAGCTGGGATTGCATCGGAAAATCCTCCATTCAATCTTTAGGGTCTCACGCTTGGGCGCGCAAGAGCGGCGCGCAAGAAATACAAAACATCTATTTTTCTAGTCCAATTCTGACATCGTTTTGCCGTGCTGAACCCAACTCTTTGCTTTTTTTAACGTTTGGGCGGCAATATCTCTGGGTTTGAGCAAGCAATCTTCACTAACAAATGATGGATAATGGGGGTTGAGTTATCAACAAAAATTTTAGGAGTCTATCCGTGATTGAACCTCTTTTACTCGGCATTGTTCTTGGCTTGATCCCTGTGACACTATCGGGTCTGTTTGTAGCGGCTTATCTACAATACAAACGTGGTAATCAATTCGATCTTAATTAATTCCCACTAATTAATGTAGGCAGATGTAATTAAACTACAACGGCTTTAACATCTATGTGGCACAGTAAATTCCTGGAATAATGGGGATTGCAGCCATGCTAGATGCGCCAGATTGATACGGGATCTGCTGCAATTATAAGTTTTATGCTCTATCCCCCCAGCCCCCCTTGATAAGAGGGGAGTCCGTAGGACGGGGGGATTTCATAAATATTTACGCCCACCTACTTAACTGGACAGTGGGAAGTTCTCGGTGGACTAGCGGGATGAAGAGAAGGAAAACGGACATGCCGTGACCGAAGCGGCCCAAGATGTCCGAAACTGGCTGATATAAATCACTTCAGCCAGGACTATTATGGAGCTCTACCA
>JBGSZT010000047.1:0-33429 GCA_041750255.1 Synechocystis sp. | reverse complement strand
TCTATTGCTCTAAATCCCATCCCATTAACATAAGCCGTTAGGCATTCTTGCTTCGTTTGTTCATCATAGCCTTTCTGTTTTTCATAGTCATCAATAAATTGACGACTACAGTTGACACAAATATGATTTTGTTTACCTTGCTTATTGATACCATTTTTACGGATATGAGTAGATTTAAACTCAGGGCATTGCATTGTGATTTCCTCTGTTCATATCTCTATTATGCAACGCCGAAAATAAGTAGGCGATCGCCATTGCCGTTAGAGGAGAGTTTGAATATCTGTTTCAATATCCTCGGGTTTAGCCATGGATGCATAGCGTTTGACCACTGTACCATTGCGGTCTACCAAAAATTTGGTGAAGTTCCATTTGATAGCGTCTTTATCTAAAATACCTGGAATACCAAAGCCTGGAGTAGTCTGTCGTAGAAATTGATATAAGGGGTGGGCATTATCACCATTTACGTCTATTTTTTCAAATAAAGGAAACGTTACACCGTAACGAGTCTCACAGAACGTGCGAATATCTTGGGCAGATCCGGGTTCTTGTTTACCAAACTGATTACAGGGAAATCCTAGGACTTCAAACCCTTGAGCGGCGTATTTTTGATAGAGGGCTTGCAGTCCTTCATACTGCGGCGTAAATCCGCACTGACTAGCTGTATTAACAATCAAAAGCACTTTATCTTTAAAAATACTGAGGGGAACAGATTTACCGTCATTGCCATTGGCAGTAAAGTCATAGATGGACGAACTGGCTTGGGTAGTCATATTTTTTGAATTGTCGTAAAAAAACTTTATATTCGCCTTATAACTTAGCGCGGATAGGGGCAAAATGACTATTATTGTCCTTTATTTTCGGGAGAAAATGACTTGGCTCAGCAGTGGGAATTGGTCTGGACTCAGTCCGAGGATTTAGCTGATTTGGTTGCTCTAGATCAGCTTTGTCTGGGCGGGATGTGGAGCCTGGAGGGTTATCAACGGGAATGGCAGAGCCCGAATACTGTATTATTAAGCCTAAAATCCCTGGCTAGTGAGTCTTGTCCGGCGCAATTGATTGGCAGTGGCGCATTCTGGCAGATTTTGGAGGAAGCTCATATCACCTTACTCATGGTACACCCAGAGTATCAAGGACGAGGATTGGGGACATGGTTATTGGGCTCACTTCTAGAAGAGGCTGTTGCCCGTGGGCTAGAGCGAGCCACCCTGGAGGTTCGAGTCTCAAATGAGCGGGCCATCGCACTTTATCAAAAATTTGGTTTTCTTGTCGCCGGCCGTCGCAAAAAATATTATCCCGATACCAATGAAGATGCGTTAATTCTCTGGCGCAAGGATTTGGCGCAAAACCTAGTCAGCGCCTTGTCTTTAGAGAGAGGACACTAAAGAGATATCCAAGTAAAGAAATCCGATTCACAAGCCCCCTAAAGCTCCGGCAATATTGGGGGACTTGCTTGGTATAAACTTTGTGGGCAATCTCCTGAAGATTCGAGAGTCTTGATTTGTCGCCACTCTTGGGATGTCAACGGTTCTAGGGACATTTCAGCCTGAAAACAAGCCTCGGCGGCTTGAGTTAAGGTTACTAAAATATCTGTTAAGGACTGGGGTCTGCTCCCTTCGCTTAACCCCTGGGACCAGGGCACCGGTTGAGCAAAAATAGTCTCGTATAACTGGCGATCGCCATTGAGAAGCATGGAGCCATGTTGCAGAACGGCGTTTTGGGTTTTGCGCTGGGCACTACCGATCAATTTACTGCCATCGATGGCCACTAGATCCGCTGAGGTCGCGGTATTAAAACAACTGTCGTTGTGGATGTAGCCTCGTCCTGCGTGGCCAAAGGTCAACTCTATGCCCAAGGAGCGCCAGCCCTGTAGCAAAAATTGGCAAACGTGAGTATAAAGTTGACGGCGAGGGATTTCCCGTCGGGGCATAATCACCCCATAGGTCAAACTACCTTGATGCAATACGGCTCTACCGCCACTAGGACGACGTACTAGATCAAGCCCTTGACCCTGCCAGCAGAGTCCTTGCCAATGGTCTGGGATTTGGGTCTGAAAATATCCCAAGGAAATGGCGATCGGAGACCAGCCATAGAAGCGCAGAACGGAGCGACCGGATTGGGGGACGTAATAGTCTAATAACCAAGTGTCGATCGCCATTTGATAGGAGCCCGCTAGGTCTAGGTAGGGAATTAGACGCCAGGGGGTTATAGAAGAAAGGGCAGTCATAGGGGCAAGAGTTGTGTGGGGAACCAAAGAGCTAAAGCTCTATTGATGCCGGATAATGGGGGAAGGTTTTCCTGGGGTTGGGGAAAGCCATTTACTTGTAAGTATGAGGACGTGCTGTGCTATTAACCAAAGGCCTTGAGGTTGAAATATACACCGGAACTGCCAAGGGCGAAATTCTGGGATTGTCTGACCGCATTGTCCGGGATTTAACTGGCTTTGTTCGAGAACCCGATAGCCGTAATGTCGAGTACACAACCGCGCCCTTCACCTCCTATGACCGCCTGCTCTGTGCTATTCTTCGCCCCCGCCGCCAACTACGCCACTATTTAGAAGACTTGGGCAACTATACCCTTATTCCCGGCAGTTGTTTGTCCTTGGGTGGTGGCAATGATTTCTATCGGTCTGACCCCCAAAACCCCTACCATAGCTACATCGAGCAGACCTACGGCACCCAAGTCGTCACGGCAAGTATCCATATTAATATTGGCATTCCTGACCCCGAAGCCCTGATCCGGGCCTGCCGTCTGGTGCGGCTAGAAGCGCCCTTATATTTAGCCCTCAGTGCCTCCTCTCCTTTTTTCAATGGCCAGGTAACCGGAGCCCATTCCACTCGCTGGCAAGTTTTCCCCAAAACTCCTCGCCATGTGCCGTTATTTGAGAGCCATGGTCATTTTATTCGCTGGACAGAGGAGCAATTAGTCGCGGGTACCATGCAAAATGTCCGCCATCTTTGGTCGTCGGTGCGCCCTAATGGAGATAATCGCCCCTACAATCTCAATCGCCTAGAACTTAGAATTTGTGATCTAGTTACCAATCCTCTCTCGTTACTGGCGATCGTGGCTCTGCTAGAAGCCCGCTTGATGCAGTTGGAGGCGGACCCTAGCCTCGACCCCCTGGTTTCTAGTCAGCTTGCGCCAGACCTATTAATAGAACTTGCCGACAAAAATGAGGCGATCGCCGCTCAGTCTAGCCTGGATGCGACCCTCTATCACTGGCGGGATGGTCAGCCCATCATAGCCAAGGACTGGATTACAGAAATCTATACCGCCGTTTATCCCATCGCCAAACAACGAGGGTTTAGTTGTTTTCTTTCTCCCCTGCAATCAATTCTGCGCCAGGGGAATATCGCCCAACAGTGGCTCAAGTCCTATGACCAGGGTCTGGAGTTAGCCGAGATCCTAGAACGGGCCATTGTCACCACGGCAGAGGAAGAAAAAATCCTAGCAGAAGACCTCTGTTTAGCTCCGGCGAATCGCTAAAATTCGCAAAAATTCCGATAAAATTTCGTAAAGTTGTGATCCCCGCCTTTATTAATAAATATTAATTATCAATTGACATCCAATCATAATTGTTAATTACCGGGATAATTAGCTCATCTTTTCCAATCCAGTTCAGACCTGTCCCAATGGTGCAAATTGTACTTGTTCATCCTCAAATCCCCCCCAATACGGGCAATGTCGCTCGCACCTGTGCCGCCACCGCCACTCCCCTACACCTGGTTGGGCCGTTAGGATTTGAATTGAGCGACCGTTACCTAAAACGAGCCGGCTTAGATTATTGGCCCCAGGTAGACCTCCACTTCCATGGGGATCTCTCCTCTTTTTTGGCCCATTGGCGAGAACAGGGCGGAAATTTAATTGGCTTTAGTGTTTCCGGTACCCAGAGCTACGTTGAGTACGCTTATCAAAGCAATGATTGGTTGGTCTTTGGTAGTGAAACTGAGGGCCTATCGGCCGAAATGCGGACGACCTGTACTCAACTACTCTACATTCCCATGGCTTGTTCGGCGGTTCGTAGCCTCAACTTATCGGCAAGCGCGGCGATCGCCATTTTTGAAGCCTATCGTCAACTCAATTACTTTCCACCAAGATAGAGCGCAAGTATTGTTTGTTATCTCAAATCATAAGAAATTCCTATTAAAATAGTGGCGGGATTGCCGCCGTGAATAATTACGATTCCTCATTTATTTATGGGGATGTTTCTTGACAACTGAGCTAGGATACGTTGCGTCTCAAAGCGTTAGCCATCAACAAAATCAATCAGATTCACAGAAACATTACTCTGTCAACCGCGTCTATTGCACCAGCCCAACTGAACATTCTCTGAGGTCAATGTCGGTTCATGACTGCCTTGGAGTCAGACTTGTCTAAATGGTCAAAGCGGGTTAATCTTTGCAGAGCAATCAGTGCTGGGTATTTTACCCAAACTCATACATTTGCTTGCTCCGGTCCATTACTACTCACTAGAACTGACGTAAAAAGTCTATAGGCGTGTTCAGCGCTCGTTCACACACCAGGAGGTTCTTCTTGAAAGACGTATTCAAACAGAAGGTCACATTTCCAATCTCATACTTAGCCGAATCCGTAGAAACCCCACTCATACCATCGGTTAAGGTCTCGGATGGCTTTTTGACCCAAAGCCAGGGATATCGTCGCGTTCGTCGGTCGGCGGCCATGCTTGGGCTTGCCATTTCCATGGGCGCCTCTGGTATGGTTCTGGCTGACAAAGCATCCGCCACCACGGGAACAGTCAATTCCCAGGCTACTCTATCGGATTTTGTTCCAGAGCCAAATCAGAGTTTATCCGCTCCTGAGTCCTTAAATTCACAGCTCCTAGGGGCGAGTCAATCCCTATCACCGCCGGTGCTCAAGTACGAAGTACAAGCCGGTGAAACTGTGTGGCAAATCAGCCAAGAATTTCGTGTTGACCCCGAAATCATCGCCACGACTAATCAGCTATCCACCCATAGCTCGTTAGTTGAAGGTCAAACCCTAAATATTCCCTCAACGTCCAGTGCTGGTGCTGTTGGTTCCTCCCCATCTCTCACAATAGCCACCAAGCCCACTGTTATTGTTCCCGCCGGGACGGCGATCGCCTCTGCACCACGTCCCCTCCAAAAAATATCGTCATCACAATCTAGACTTCAACCCATTGCACTGTCTAGCCCTATCGCCGTCATTGAAGCGGATGTGGCAGATGTCAGTCAATCGATCCAAATTCAAGTTATCCCCGCCGAATCAGCGGCCATGCCGGAAAAATTAGAAGCCGCCGCCAAGGAAGCTGGAGTTTATGTCACTGCAACTCCTAGACCCTCCCATAACTCCTTGAGTCGTCCTGTCCCGATTCCGGCCGTCCCGTCCCAAACCTCCTCTGGCGCTTTTTTACCGAGTACAGACTCAGAGCCGAACCTGCCCCCATTGGCTAGTCCCCCCATTGCGCGTAAGCCTGAAGCAGACTCTGAAACTCTTCCCGAAGTTGGCACAAGATCAATACAAAAATTGCAGCCAACGCCCTCGACCGTAACGGCCTTTAATCAGCCCAGGCAGATTCCTGTCATTGCACCGGCCGCTCAGTCCCAAGATTTCCAGAATGTCCCTCCTCCGCAGTTGATTATTCCAAGGTCAACCTCAGTATCTCCCCGCACCTACCAAGTTAAACCCGGAGATACCATTCATCACATTGCTCGTGAACTAGGATTGAGTTCCCAAGCAATTCTTCAGGTCAACCAGATCACCAATCCCAATATCATCAAAGTCAATCAAACCTTAGTTCTTCCTGAGCAACGTCAGAGCGCCCCTGCTCATTCCCAGAAATTGGCTAGTATTTCGTTCCCTGTAGCCAAAAACCTTTCTAGCAAGGAAAGTAAGGTCAGTAATCAGACCCTATCTACTCAAGATGCAGCAGTCCCCCTTCTTGTTGAAGATAGCAAGCCTGAATTTACCCATCGATTGCAACGATCCGTTGCCCAATCCAATCAAGATTATTTGACCGCTGGAACCCATGGAACTACGGCTATCCCGTCAGAAATCAAAGATGTTGATGATGAAATATTAGAGACCCAGGAATCTGACCACAATGCCACTGACGATCGCCGCGTACCGAGGGGATTTACCGCTCCTAGAGCATCCTTATCCAAACTTCAGCGTGATTACCGTTCCGGTAGTTCTAAGCAACTTGAAACCAATGACCAGGTGCTAGGGGCTGTTCCGACGGCCGCTCAAGAGTACAATCCTAGCTTTGAACTTCCCGTCGGCATAGAAGTGACTCCCGCATTGCCGTCGTTATCTGAACCCAATATTCCTGAGATTCCCACCGAATTTACCGGCTTTATTTGGCCAGCCAAGGGAGTTTTAACCTCCGGCTTTGGTCGTCGTTGGGGTCGGGCCCATCGTGGGATCGATATCGCCGCTCCCATCGGGACACCCATTATGGCCGCCGCCGCCGGGGAAGTCATCTCAGCAGGGTGGAACTCTGGAGGATTTGGCAAGTTAGTCAAAATTCGCCATGCCGATGGTAGCGTCACCTACTATGCCCACAATCATCGTATCCTTGTCCGCCGGGGTGACTACGTGCAACAGGGGCAACAAGTTGCCGAAATGGGCAGTACCGGACGAAGCACCGGCCCCCACCTGCACTTTGAAATCCGACCCAATGGCAAAGGAGCTGTGAATCCCGTGGCGATGCTTCCTCGTCGTTGATCAGTCCTTTTTCTGACCAACAAACCAAGGGAATCTAAGGGTTTTCTTGGTTTGTTGTAGCTTCTGTCAAAAAATGAATTGCCTCTGCCAAACCTTGTAACTCTGTCTTGGCATAGTCATCTTCATACCAGCCATGCATTGCGGTTGTCGTTCTATCAATCCAATACTGAGCAGTCGGATAAAGAGGAGCCTGAGTAACGGCAGAGCCAAACTCCACTATGGCAGCAGCACAGCTATCGGGATTATGGTGTTCCTTTAGCCACTGCTGACCCATCTTTCCTATGTCTTGATAGGTTTCAGGGTGAGCTAAATAGTTATTTAAATGATAATGAATATCTTCCATTTCATGGTCAAGGCGAACGTAGGCAACGGTATTCTCAGGTAATTCTGCATACCAACCAATGGGAGTGACAAAACTCGGTAAGCCATGGCTCCAAATCCGCAGTTGACTCGCAGAGGCTTCTCCCATGGTGGGATAGCGCAAATTAAATGCTAAATCAGCTTGGCTCAGGGCCTGTTCGAGGTCAGCTTCCGGCACAAAGCCACGGATAGTAATGATCTCTGCTAACTCTAGATCATGAATTCGTTGTTGAATCAAGGGTAAATCCCAAATTTCTCCATAGATATCCAGTCTAAAGAGTAAACGTTGAGGGAATTTAGCAAGGGCATCAAGGATGGTTCCTAGTCTTCTATTCGTGCTAATAAACCCAAAAAGAATTAACTGGTAAGGAGTTTTTGAAGATTGAATAAATTCAGGTGAAGTCTTTGTAAGACGGTCAGATGAAGAATAGGGCAGTGGAATATAACCGACTAAGGAAGAGGCTCTTTCCATTAAAGTACGATAGGCATAATGACTATGACAAATAACTGCTTTTGCTTGGTTCAACGCCGCTGGTGTCAAGGGGAAATTTTCAATCATAAAACGCCCTGAAATTTCTCCCTGCCAAAATAACTCACCAATTTTTTGAGCATCAGGTCCGTAGTAATCTCGTAATTGTTTCAAATAACCGGCTTTATCCTGTTTTGCTTGATAAATTCCGCAGAAAAACTCCTGTATTTTTAGGTCATGAAGAATAACAATCCCCGGACATTGTTGACTTATTTCCCAAATAGATTGATGAAATTCTCGATTATTACCAATGTTATAAAAATTAATATCAGCTTGGTGAATTGTCTTCCAAGGTAAATCGTTAATATTGTAAACGCGAACAGAGGTTAGTTGATTAATGCTTTGATCATACTCGGGGTTCGTTGTCCACAGCTCTACCTCTGTCAGTTCAAGTAATGACGGTAATAGCCGTAATGTATAGTTGGCAATATCTGTTTTAGCGGGCGGGAGGGGAGAAAACCAATTAATTTTCATACCATTACCAATTGATTGACTGCATTAGACCAAGTAATATTGAGACTTTGATAAAAACTTAAACCCGATCGCCCTAATTGTGTAGTCCAAGTTCGATTTTCCCAAAGTTCATCCATGGCGTTTGCCAGATCTAGAGGATTCGGCTCGGCCACTAACCCCGTTTCTCGATGACGAACAAATTCCAGGGGGCCACCGGAATCTTGACAGGTAATGACCGCTTTGGATGATAGCATTGCTTCTAGGGTGACATAGCCATAATCTTCCTCAAAGGGGGGATAAATAACGGCAAGGGATTTGGCATAGTAATCCAATTTTTCTTGATTACTAATATGCCCTACAAACTGAACTCGGTTCTCTAAGCTGAGGGTCTTTATTTTATGATCTAGCACATCACCAAAATTGCCTTCGGGGTTACCCGAAAAGACTATTTTAACTGGGTTCTTGGTCTGAGCCAGGGCATCTAAAATTAAATCTTGACGTTTAATGGCATTCATACGACTTGGAAAAAAGAAATAACTTTCCTCTGGTTTACAGTAGAAAAGCTCTGAATTTTGGGGAGGATGATAAAGCGGCTGAGACTTTACTTGATTGAAGGTTTGTAAGCGTCGAGCCACATTGCGGGAATTGCTAAAAATAGCACGGGCTTCTGCAAAAGCATGATTATCGGCTCGTATAATAGTTTCTCGAATTTGCGAGCCATTGGCGGAGAGTTCTAGGTCGCCAAAGGTTGGATTTCCCCATAGTTCATAGGCTTGACGATATTGATGCAGTACCCAAAGGATTTTACAGGGATGAGGAATAAGATAGGCTGGAAATTTAAGTGCAATGAGTCGATCTATTGATTGACCAAAGGAATTAGATAAATCTAACAATCGACAAATGAGCATGCCATCTAAAATACGTTCGGGGGGATATGTTTGAAAGGGAATTGCCACAATTTCGGCTTCATGACCCTGAGCTTGAAGCGCTTGGCATAGTTCCTCGGCATGAATTTCTGCCCCTCCACGAATAAAGGGAGCTTGGGTCGTTGCAATAACAATTCGCATAATATTAATTCATTGATTTTTGAGCAATCACAGCATAGTCCATCGGGCCATAAAAATACTGATTCAAGCGTTGGGCAAGATCAGACTCTTCGACAAATGGAGTCGCAGTCGATGGGTTTAGCGGTAAGATTGTAACCGGAGAAAAGCCTGTATATTCCATTAAAAATTTGGCTGTTAGGCTAGGAATAGGATTACGGTGAGTTGGATCAAAGTAAAAATTACAGCTACCGACTAAAACATTACTAGGATTCGGCGTTTCAAAGATCACTATTCCCCCTGGACGTACTATGCGGTAACTCTCAGTCAACAACTGTAGTAATACATCAAAGGGCAAATGTTCAATAATATGAAATCCGGTCAGTCCCCCTAGGCTTTTGTCAGGGAGGTTCTTTAAATACTCAATCGCATCACCATGAACCGCATTTAGTTGATTTTGCTGACAACAGACGATCGCCATTTTATTCAAATCAACCCCGATCGCCTGATAGCCACTTTTTTTCAACAAAGATAACCATTCTCCCCGTCCACAGCCAACATCTACAATTTTGTCATCAGCGGGGCGGAGATTAGCGCTAGACAAATAGGGTAAATAGATGGATAAGCGTTGGTAAATTTCTTCTTGGCTTCCCCGAAATTGGTCTTCAAAGGCAAGATAGAGCGCATCGGAGGACTGAGTTGATTCCTGTTCAAAGATTTGAATGTCAGACTGAGTCAAGGACTGAGGTAAGCGTTTTTGAAGAGCCTCAAAAAGAATTGTTAATAAACGTTTTTGGTGAATAAAATCATGGCGTAAAAAATCACTCTCTTGGGTCTGACGGGAATCAAGATGTTCAACTTGCTTCTTGAGAGTCTGAAAATCTTGTCGAACCTGTTGGCTAACTTCGTAGATGTTGGTGTTAGTCTTGTCTAAACCTTGATTAACTTCACTAACTTGATAAATAATGTAATTAGTCTCATCTAATCGTTGATTAAGGTCATGAACGATTTGTTGTGTTTGTTCTAGCCGTTGATTAAAGTCATGAATCGTTTGCTGATTTTGCTCTAATCGTTGATTAATTTGATGAATCGTTTGCTGATTTTGCTCTAACCGTTGATTAAGGTCATGAACAGTTTGTTGAGTTTTCTCTAACCGTTGATTAAGGTCATGAACAGTTTGTTGGGTTTGCTCTAACCGTTGATTAAGGTCATGAGCGGTTTGCTGATTTTGCTCTAACCGTTGATTAAGGTCATGAACAGTTTGTTGATTTTGCTCTAACCGTTGATTAAGGTCATGAACAGTTTGCTGATTTTGCTCTAATCGTTGATTAAAGTCATGAACAGTTTGCTGATTTTGCTCTAGTCGTTGATTAAAGTCATGAACGTACTGAGATTGGTTATGCTGGACATTAGTGACTAAATCTTGAAAAACATTACCAATATGCTGAAAATCTCGTTGAGACTGAGAGCGTAAACTATTAATTTCCTGTAGCAAAGATTGATTTAAGGATAACGATTCCTGCAATGCCCTAAAAATATTAGAATTAACCTCTCGTTGATCTCGAAAAAAGGCGTTGAAAAATTTTAAGATCAAAAATTGTAGAGGTCTCAAAATCCAATAGAGTAAATTATTAGAGGCTTGGGGGAGTTGTTCTCGAACCTGGGAGCGAGATTCTGCTGTTTTAATAAATCCGCTAATATAATCTACTTTTTGAGTAAATGGCTCAGTATTATTTGCAGAGGCCGTGAGAAACGTGCCCACATTTAAGCTAATGGGAAATAAGTCAAATTCCATGGTAGGAAACGAATTAGTAATTACCGCCTGAGACGGGGTTACGGAAACCCCGAAATCACGATTTTTTTTTGAAATCTCCTGACGTAGCATTTTAGCTATCTGCCTCGCATTAAAGTCAGGATAATGCTGTTCAAGCACCATAATTTTAAATCAATAAACTTAATTCAGACTACACTCTGTTCAATCCTATCTTTCTTTGGTACCCTTTGTCTGCCACGATCGCCGGTTGGAGTCCCTTGCATTATACCTACGGCAATTTCAACCCCGTTAACTTTGAGAAAGTCGTTTAATTTGGGCATCGCCAAATAATTGATCGGCTTCCTGCAGGAGTTGCGGAATAATCTTCCGGTGGGGGCTATCCCGGAGGCAGTCTTGGAGCGCGGCGGGGTTAATATTTTTTGCCTGTTGCCCTGGGAACCAATGCCCGCCATTACCCAGGAGGTTATAGCGCATTTTGCCGTAATCGACCAAGTCAAAGGCGATCGCCAGATTTCGCAACCAAAGAATTTTAGGAATATTGATATTGCCGGGAGTGTCTTTCGGATCGGGCAGGCCCAGACTCCAGCTATCAAGCCACTCTTGACCTAGGGCCTCGGCCATGGCCTGCTCTAGGCGTTGGCAAATCGGTGCCAGGATCTCTTGTACTGTTTCAGGAGAGGCCAAATAATCCAGGGTTTGCAAATGCTCGGCAAAATCCGTGGGGCAACAAGCACCGATACTGAGGGTATGCACCTGGGGATGGGACAGACAAAACAGGTCATTAAAGACCATGGGACTCAGGGGTTGGCAGAGGTCTACCAATTTAGCCGGCGGGCTGTAGAGTTTTCCGCCTTTGTCCGAAGGACTAATGATAAAGACCCCCATATCCTGCTCGGTGGCCGCGACGATCGCCGGCCAATTGCTTTGAAAAATGTAATACCAATGCAAATTAACGTAGTCAAACTCACCCGTGTTAATGGTTTGGACGATGGTATCCGTCGGCCCATGGGTAGAAAAACCAATGTGCTTGACCCGCCCCTGGGATTGTAATTCCCTGGCGATCGCCAAGCAGCCCCCAGGTCGCAAACAATAATCGAGAATCTCGGTGTTATTAATACCGTGGAGTCCCAAGAGGTCAACATAGTCTAGCTGGAGATAACCCAAGGACTTCTCCACCTGAGCGAGAAACTCCTGGGGGTCGGCCTTGGGTGAGACCTTGGTCTGGATAATCAACTTCTCCCGAGGTAAATGGGGCAAAATTTGACCCAATTGCATTTCTGAGGTGCCATAGCCCCGAGCCGTTTCGATGTGGGTAATGCCTAGGTCGAGGGCCTGGCGAATCGTCGCCTCTAGATTGGTTTGATTGGCCGGGGGGATTTTATCGGGGCTAGTATCTTGCCACTGAAACTGGTAGCGCATGCCCCCGCAGGAAAAAACCGGCATAGCCAATTCGGTGCGCCCAAAACGTCGATAAAGCATAGGATTGTTAGCCTTTAACAATGGCACCAAAGTCCGCCAAAATGCGGGCATGATTGCAAAGTAATCCTAACAGATTCAATGGAATTGATTACTGATCAAAATTTCGGGTGAAAGATTCTTGCTTGATGAAGACAAAACGGGGAGTGAGGGGAGGCAGATTTTTGGCTAGGTTAAAACGGGTATCGTAGTCCCAAGTTCTTCCAGGAGCTCCATAGGCTTGACTAGTCCATGTACCGCTAACACGACGGGGCGTTCCCGTACTGACAAACGAGCCCCGGTAGAATAATGTTCGTCCTGCCCAGTTTTCTGAAAAGCGAGGATAGTTTTCTAAGCCACCATTGTAGCCAGGGGCTTCAGTTGAGTTGGTAATATCAGTTCCTGACATCAGGGCTGTGTTGACAAAAGTATCTACGGGGTTCCCTCCTGTACAGTTTGTTCCGCTATTTTTATTCAAAGCGACATCGGTAGTTAGGCAGGTACGCGATAAAATATTGAGAGAATCAGATAGTACACTAGCTGGTTGCCAATCTAAAGGTCTAGGTAGCAACGGCCAATTTAGGGGATTAGTATCGAGGTTATTGTAGTCTCCTACTATGTAAACCGCTTGATCACTGGCGAACGTCAAACCGGTGGGGTCTAGGGTATTCGCCGTTTCTGCAAGACCCGGCAATCGTTCACCTTGAACTAGAGCAAAAGCATAGGGACTATCAACTCCCGTACTAGAAGGGTAAGTCGCATTATTAATGGTGGCATGGATGACCAGTCCACCATGACTCGTATCAGATGCCGCTAAACCCAGCGCTTGAAAAGTACCGGCGACGGCATCACCATCAGCGTCGGCTCTGTCAAAAAGAGTTTCGTTGGTAACAAGAAGATCGGTAGCGCTTAACGAAGCAGGAATAACAGGATTATTGACATTAAACGTTACATACTGTCCGTCGCTGTTCCAAGCGGTGAGACTTTGAATATTAATCTGTAATAAGCGGATGTCCCTGCCTTCACGATTGTTGAAGAAGCGGTAGGAAGAGGCATGAGCCGCGGCATCCCGGCCGATATCCTGCAAAGGAGCAGGAATAAAACAACGATTATCCACAGCGGCGATGCTTTCAGGACTAGCACCTGCCAAGGCAGTTTTAAGAGTTGTCTTGTCTACCGTGTTTAAATCTTGGGCATTATCAATGAAAGTATTAAGTGTGGTACTGACAGCGGCTGTTAAGGGACTGTTGGTTGCCCCGAAAGTGCCACTGGCAGGATGACTGGAATGGTAGGCCATGGGTTGAGTTTGCGCAACAATAGCCGCATAAAGATATTTGGCCACGGCTGTTTTTTGAGTAGCATTAAGAGTTACGCCAGGAGTTGCTGGAGTAGCGGCGGCACACAACCCGTAGTTAAGCGGATCCGGGGGCGGGTAAGCCGCCGGGTCCGCCGGCACCATAACCGGTTGACGCAGGCTTCTTAGCTTACCAGCTTCTAAGTTTTCCGTAGTAGTAGCCGTTCCATCTGCCTGCCGCTTGATGGCGGTGACCTCAAAAGGAATTGAGGTCGGATTTGGAGAGTTGGTAACGGTACCACCGGCGCTAGTTGCAGTAGTTGCAGGAGGGGTATAGCGGATTCGAATATCGGCTTTTTGCTCAAAATCACCTCCGCTTTCAAGGGTACTGATGGCAGGAACAGACAAGGCTTCTATTCCTAACTGAACTTGAGTTCCCCAGGCTGCACTGACAAGGGCCGGTGTCATGGCGGCCGTCGTCTGTGTAGCAGACCCTGTCCCGTTGGAGAGTAAGTTGATTAAAGTCGTCGCCGCGTTAGCAATCCTAACTCTTCCATTAGGGTAGGTAGAATTATCATTTTTGCGCTTATTAAAAAGATCTCTGCCCACAGTCACTTGACCGTTAATGTTCAAGCCATTATTATTATTAGCCCCCAGATAAAGACTGCCATTAGTATGGACTGGGCCACTCAATGTCATGGTCGGCCCCGGCAAGATTTCTAGATCATTAGTATAAAAGGCGGCGAATTGAAACAAAGGTATTAGCCTGGTTTTGACGGCCATTTGGGTTATGGCTAGTATCTCGTCTGCATCCGAATTTTCTTTTTTGGCTACGGCATTAAGGGAGTAGCGTGTTTCGGCCATACTCAAGCCTTGAAATGATTCTCCTGGCGGAACAATGCTATTGATTGTTTCTCCTTCAACGACGTAACTATACGCCGCAATTTTACCCATCGAATCATCCGGAGCCGCAAAAATTTGAGTGCGACACTGATAATCTCCACTACCAACATTAGAGCTTCCTGGCGTAAAGCAATCGGTTAAGGAAGAGGGACTTGTCCCCGCGGGTTGTTGGTAATCTAATAAAATTCGACGTAGGTTATCAGCTCGGGTATTTAGGGCGGCTTCTGTTCCATAAAACCCACTATTACCACTCGCTGTCGATTTTGTTGAGCTGTTTTGAACCTTGGCTAAAATAGCATAGGCTACCAGCAACCCTGACAAAGTAATGGTTAATGCAATAACGGTGAAAAGGATAAAACCTTGAGATGTTTTGGGACGAGTCTGGTAAAGCAGTAGTAGGCTAGACGTAAAACGGCTTTTGGATTTAGTGTTCATTAGAATTATACTTCTTTGCAGATTTAAGGGCTAATAGCTTAATAGAGATTGATTCAGTTTTTACTAAAAATTAATAAGATTCCGGGGATAGAAAACTTGATTTTGAGTTAAATCATTGATTTCATCGATTCTATATTGAGATAATCCTGTTTTGGTCTGAGAAATTATCGGTTTAATGGCAACATTAATGGATTGGATTTGAGACCAGTTATAACTGCTGGGTATGCTTATGGTTATACCAGGCGTGCAATTAGCTGATGCGATTGGCGGTAGAATTGTACAGTCAAAGAGCGAGTCTCCCTGTTGAATGGTTGCTACGGCTGTAAACTGACCAATGTTATTGATCAGATCAATCCAGGCTCCACCATTTAAAGATGATTGAAAAATATTATTATTCAAGCGATAACTCCTTGTTTCTACAATCAAGAGTTGTGTCGCTCCTCCTGCGACATAATCCCTGAGAAGATTGCCACTGACTGTGATCGAGGCAGAGGCTACCTGGTTAGCGGTTGGCGCCGTTGTGATTTCAACACGAGGGGTACTGCCGTCATAGATTTTTTCTCCAGAGTAATTTAGAGGCTCTGGTTCATTAGTTCCATCGTAAATAAAGACTTGGACAGTGCCACCATTCCGGTGGTTTTTCCACTGGGCTAAATTATCCGGATAATTATCACCATCATTATCGATAATGTCACATCCTGCGATAGCGGTTTGAGTAGTATCTAAAATAGTAATGCTCGTTGGAGCTCCTGCCGTTACTGTCCCACAAAGAGGGAGCTTGGTGGTTATTTTGAGTTGTTTAATCGTGATTTGTGAGTTGGTTGATCCCGTCGGATTTTTATCAATAGAGATTACCGGAAACTTGGGATCGTCGCCGATTCCTTGACCGGCCTGGATGATAGTTGGCCCGAGAATGTCAAAAACTGAACTCATGTCTTGGTTGATGTCATTTCTGGTTGCATCACTAAGATAGAGTTGCCGGTTGACAGAGAAACCAAAATAGGCTAGCTGTATAATAATTCCAGCAATAAGAACGCCACTTAGTAACTCTAAAAGGCCAATTCCTTTGTTGGCTTGATTGCCAAGGGATGATTTGTAAAAAAGCTTTAAGCTTAATTTCACAAATAATCTAGGATTTAAGTTGTGAAAAAATAGTTTGTACACGATAGATAGGTTCATTATTGATCTCCACAATGAGTAGAATTTGGCGAGAAAAATCATTTTGAGCGACGGTTTCTTCGCAGGTAGCAGCGGGATCATCGGCATCGAGGGGGCTACCACTCAAGTCCGTACAAATATATTGTGTGACCCTATAAGAATAGCCCATCTGTTCGATATCCGTTGTTGTTTCTCCTAGCTGATCATCTAGATCATCAAATTTGGTTTTTCTGAGGTCACTTAAAATGGAATTGGAAACGGCGATCGCCCCCGAACGCATCCGGCCTTTGGCATTTTCGATACCAAAATTCAGAAAAGCCGGCAACATAATCGAGAAGGTCAAACTCAGAATGATGACAGCCACAAGACTTTCGGTCAGCGTAAAGCCATCAGGGAAGGAATGATTTCTGTTGAGTAAAAATAGATGGCGATGGAATGATTTCATCTGCGGAATCCTAGTTGATTGAACAACTGGCTTATTTGGATTAATTCGTATATTTACTTACTTTTTTTTAATCTGAGGCTTCAATAGCCCCGCCAGGATAAATTAAAACTTCAGTCTGCTCATTGGTTTGAGTGTTAGTCAAAACTAGCTCTAAATTGTTATTAACCGGGTTAGAGTCTTTATAGATCGTCACAAATCCTCTACTATTGATGCACATTGACCAATTTGCGGTTGACGTCCCATTTATTTCTCCCGCAAGGGTGATTTTTGGTTTCATCGTCAGGTCTTCTGCGATGTACATACTATCGTTTTTCCAATCTTTGACCAAGACAACGGAAGTATCCTCCGCCTGAACACTGCCTACCTCAGAGCCGAGAGTTAAGGCAGAAACGTCAGGATTAATGGATAAAATACTGTATTTGGTGGTACCCGACCCAATTAGGATTTTATCGCCGACGGAAAAGCCAGTAAGACTGGCAACGGGAAGATCCGTGTCGGTGGCATCAATATCTTCTGATAAAGTTGTGGCGGCTTCACAATTTCCACTTTGAGTCCGCTGAACCTGGATCGCTTGAGTGGGTTTATTACTATCTGGACTAATACGATAGGTGGAAGTGGTGGATATTGCCCGCGCTCGTGCCGATTTGATAACACCGGTTAGGCGGTCATTGCTATCCCTCAAGGGATTCTCGTACCATGGTTTGAGGGTCATAGCCATGGCAGACAAAACTCCTAGAATAACCATCGTAACGAGGAGTTCGGTCAGGGTATAGCCGCGAGGTAATGGCGATCTTCGCAGAAAAAAAAGCAGAGTAGCAGAATTGTTTAGATTTGATTTAGGCATAGGGTTTGTACTCTAACCTCCGGGGGAAAGTGAAAAAGTTAAAGAATCAAAATAGTTGGAAATACAAACACACGTAAGCAATCGGGTAGAGAACAGGTCTCTATCTTGATAACTCAGAGAAGAGCTTTAGATTAGATAAGTTTTACTAATAATTACCTGCCATGGTAACTTAACTTTATGGGTATTGTCTGTGATCGAAATCATGACGAGAAGTGATTTTGATCACCCAAGGAGTTCCTAGGTTCGATTGCATGAAAAAAAAAATAAGAGAGTTAGCTCGTGATGTTTCTTTCTTTAGGGGCATATCTGAGGAATCTTTATTAAAGACTATCTCTTATGTTAATGTCCGTCAGTATCCCACTAGTCAATCAGTGCTACTTGAAAGTAGTTGTGAAGGTTCGGTTTTTTTTATTGCTCATGGCTGGATTAAAGTTTGCCCCCAAAATCATGGACAAACATGCACTAACTATAGTAGTATTTTGGGCAGGGGAGAGATTATAGGGGAAATCGTTGTCCTCGAGGACATCTTTAGTTCGATAATAAATGCGGTTACTCTTGTTCCTTCAAGAGTTTGGAGTGCTCCAGCTAGAGACTTTGGCAACCTTTTGAGAATAGAGCCAGAGGCAGGGTTTCGTCTGGCGGTATTAATGTCCAAGCGCCTACGAAGTTTGAATCAACGCATTCGCCTCAAGGAAGCAGAAAGCATTGTCCGAGTTGCTTATTTATTGTTGCAACTAGCGGAGTATGGAGAAAAATCAACCAAAAATAAAATAACGATACCGCACATTCTTCACCGTGAGATGGCTAGTATAGCTGGACTGGCAACAGAAACAGTTACCCGCGCCTTAACAAAGCTGGAAAATCGCAGTTTAATTACTCGGCTAGGGGCCACCATTGATATCCTGGATCTGCGGTCCTTACAGACGATGGTGGGTGGTAGGATAACAGAATAAACACAGTTAGGGTTGTTAGCCTTTAACAATGGCACCAAAGTCCGCCAAGATGCGGGCATGATTGCGGAGTAATCCTAACAAATTCAAACGATTTTGACGAACAGCCTTGTCCTCTGCCATGACCAGTACACTCTCTGAACCATCAAAAAAATGAGCCACCGTCGGCGCAATTTCCCCTAACGCATCCACGAGTTGTTGATAGTTGCGACGGTCTTGGGCGGCTTTGGTTTTGGGTAGGAGGGCGATTAACGCCTCATAAACGGCTTTTTCAGAGGATTTTTCAAATAAACGAGTCTGGATAACCGGTTCCGGGTCGAGTTGACGAATGGGTAGAGTACCTTTGATTGCCAACCGCGCCGAACGATTTACGGTTTCATAAATTTGTTGGAGTTGCCCATTTTCTCGAATTTTTTGTAGAAAAATAGCCCGGTCTCGTACATCCAGCATGTCGGTCAGGGCCCGCTCCAGTAAATCCGGATCGTTGTCTCCGAGGACGGCGTTAACCAAGTCGTAGTCCACCCCTTGCTCATCCTGCAACAGCGCCTGGAGCCGTTGCAAAAAAAACTGACGCAGGGCCTCTAGGGGATTGGCTTTATCGGTATGGGATACTTTAAATTCCGCGACACCCTGCTCTAATAACAGCTGTAAATTAATGCCCAAATCCGCTGACCAGATGATATTGATGACGGCATTGGCGGCCCGACGCAGGGCAAAGGGGTCTGAGGAGCCGGTGGGCAAGAGCCCCAAGCCAAAAATACTGACTAAGGTATCCAGGCGATCGCCAAGGCCCACCACTTGTCCGGTCAAAGATTGCGGGAGAGCGTCCTCTTGGTTGCGGGGTAAATAATGTTCAAAAATCCCCAAGGCCACCGATTCAGATTCCCCACTGACCAGAGCGTATTTTTGCCCCATAATGCCCTGGAGTTCTGGAAATTCAAAGACCATCTGGGTCACGAGGTCTGCCTTACAAAGCATGGCGGTGCTTTCGATGTCCGCCCGTTCCTCATCGGTCAGGGTCAATTGATCGGCGATCGCCGCCGCCATATTCATAATTCGGTCTACTTTATCACGCATCGTCCCCAATTCTTCTTGGAAGGTGACGGTTTCGAGTTGGGGCAAATAGCTCTCTAGGGGTTGGTCACAATCCGCTTGATAGAAAAAATCAGCATCCGCCAAGCGGGCGCGAATCACCCGGGCGTTGCCATCGGCGATAATCGACGCTTTTTCGGGGTCGCCATTGGCAATGGTGATAAAGTGGGGCAAAAGACTGCCATCAGCACCCAAAATCGGGAAATAGCGTTGATGGGTGACCATAACCGTGGTAATCACTGCCCGGGGCAGGCGCAAAAATTCTGGTTCAAACTGACCTAACACCGCCGTGGGAAATTCCACCAATTGCACGACTTCGGCCAGCAAATCAGGATAAATCTCGGCGGTTCCCCCCAGGGTTTGGGCTAGGGCTTGGATTTGTTGACGAATTAAAGTTTTACGTTCCTCTGGGTCCACCAGCACCGAAGCGGAGCGGAGTTTGGCTACATACTCTCCCGGATGGTCGAGCCGGACGGGCTCAGGATGCAAAATGCGATGGCCCCAGGACTGGCGATCGCCGATGAGGGTCTGATTGCCATTGATTAACTGTAGAGACAAAATATCCTGGTCTAAAAGGGCGACGAGCCAACGAATGGGCCGCGGAAAGCGAAACTCTCCATCACTCCAGCGCATAAAGCGCCGTCCTTCTAAGCGAGTGAGCCAAGCCAGAGCCAATTCCGGCAATAATGTCTGGGCCGATTGACCTAGCACTTGTTTTTGGGCAAAAATGAAGTCTCCCTTCTCCGTCGGGCGGGTTTCTAGGGCATCCAGCTCTAAGCCTTGTTTTTTGGCAAATCCCAAAAGAGCCGGGGTGGGGGTTCCATCCTGGTAGGCTGCTTTTAGGGGAGGGCCTTTAATCTCTTCCTCACGATCCGGCTGTTGGCTCGGAAGCCCCGTAATCAGCACCGCCAAGCGTCGGGGTGTTCCATAAACCTGCACCGTTTCCGGGATTAATAGCGCCGTCGCCAAACTCTGGGGAATGATGTCCTGCCATTGACGAAGGGCACTGCTGACAAAATCGGCGGGTAATTCTTCGGTGCCAATTTCAAGGAGAAAGGTCTGGGAGGACATAGGATAATTGCGGGGCAAAGGTTAAAAATAGGTAACGGCGTTAAGGCATTTTAGCAAAAATCGTTCTTAGAACCGCGAGCATTTGCCCCAGCACGCTTCTTCCCCTTGATGGGATCACGGAGATTTTGCGATAGTTAGTAGATTCAAGACAAAATTACGGTGAATTGAACATGAAAATACTGGATTCTAAGGGTCGATTATTCGGCAAAATTAGTGTTTTAGACCTAGGGGCTGCCCTAGTGATTTTGATGGTGGTACTGGGAATTTTTGTAATGCCCGGCAGTTCTGGTAAAAGTATTGTTGCCCAAGTCAAAACCCAACCCATTGAAGTCTCCGTCATCGTCAGAGGTCTTGCGGCGCTCAATCCCAAATCTTTAATCGACGAATTTAATACTGAAAAGACCACCAACATCGTCATTCGTAACAAGCCCGCGGGTGAGGTAACGATTCTCAACGTTAAAGAACTGCCTCGTAGTTTAGCCATTCCTCAGCCAGACGGCTCGGTCAAAGCTCTGCCCGACCCCCGCCCAGAATCCATGTATAGCAATGATATGATTTTGACCCTGGGAGGCAATGCCGAAATCACCCCAACGGGGGTAGTTCTAGGCAATCAAAAAGTTAAGATTGGCACGGTGCTGGAACTCGAAGGCAAAAGCTATAACTTTAATGCCAGTGTCATCGACATCAAAAAAGCCTCATGAGTCGCCCCACTCTCTATTGCGCGGTAACGGGCCATGGCTTTGGTCACGCGGTAAGGATGGCCTGTATTGCCGATAAAATTCAGCAGGCCTGCCCAGAGGTATTGTTGATTTTGGCGACCCAAAGCCCCCGTTGGCTCTTGGAGTCCTACATTGAAGGGGACTTTATCCACCGTCCGGTGGCCCTGGATGTGGGGGTGATCCAGTCCGATAGTCTCTGTATGGATCTTGAGGCGACGCACCGGGCCCTGAGCGATATCTATGCCCAAAAATCCCGTTTGATCGCGGCAGAGTCCAATTATCTGCAAAATAATCGCGTGGATTTAGTTTTAGCCGATATCCCTGCCCTTGCCGTTCCCATTGCCGAAAAAGCCCAGGTTCCCTGCTGGATGGTGAGTAATTTTGGCTGGAATTTTATCTATCGAGACTGGGGTGAATCCTTTCAGGCGATCGCCGAGGAGATTGAGCGCGACTACCAACGCTGTGACCAGCTCTTTCGCTTACCCCTGTGTGAACCAATGTCTATTTTTCCCAGGATCATCGATGTGGGCCTCACCGGCGGCACTCCCCGCCACAGTGAAGCAAATCTCCGCTCTAGCTTTGCCCTAACGGCTCCCCCCGAAAAAACGGCACTGTTGAGTTTTGGGGGGTTGGGGCTAGCCGCGATTCCCTACGCGACCCTGGAGCAATTTCCCGATTGGCAATTTATTGGCTTTGATCGCCAAGCCACGCCTCAGGAAAATTTAACGATCATCACAGACCACAATTATCGACCGGTGGATTTGATGCCTCTCTGTGGTCGAGTTATTTCTAAACCCGGCTACAGTACCTTTGCCGAAGCCCTACGGCTAGGGATTCCCCTGGTCTCCTTGACCCGCGAGGGCTTTGCCGAAGCCTCGGTTTTGTTGGAAGGACTCCAAAATTATGGCCATCACCAAATTGTGGAAACCCAAGACTTTTTTGCGGGAAATTGGAGCTTTTTGGCACAATCCCCCCGGGCTCCCCGCCTAGACCACCCCTTAGACCCCCACGGTGCCGAGGCGATCGCCGCTAGAGTATTGGAATATTTAATGACAGAGTAAGCGTTTGAAGGCTTTAGGTGACGGGAATGTCAAGAAATAAAAAATACTTTCTCGTCTTTCTATACCATTGGCCCTGAAGGCTCATCACGGTAACTTAAGTGTTCGAGACGGTATTCGATGGTTTCACGCATATCACGAAGTGTGAATTCCATTTCAGAAACAGCTTCGCACTTGCACAAAATAACCTTACCGCTATCCTTTGTCTTTTCTACAAGCTTTGGAAATTCTGTCTCTAACCTTTGTGCGATGTCTTCCGACATTTCGCGGTACTCACTCTTATCGGTGATGTAGACAATGTTTAGCCAGAGTTCATACGGTTCTTCGGGAGGAAGTTCATATTCAGGGTCATAAGACAGACGGAAAGATAATATTCCAGAAGAATTTTTTTTACATTTCTCGTCAATATGTTTAAAAACATTTCTAAGCCGATCAACAAGGCTATTTGGTAGAGCATGGCGACGGTATCTAGCCGCTAGCCAGCTCTGGAGAATATCCCGAGAATGTGTATTAAGTTTATAGGCCTCATCAGGTTGAACTGTCTCAAGCACATGTTTCTGCAATTCAAATTTTTTGGAAGCAATAAGTTCCAAAACAACCTCTTTTTCGTCGTTTATATAATCTAGATGTAAGATACGCGGATTTTTTGCGTTGGTACAGTTTCCATCCTTCTGGTCTCGGATACTGGCAAAGATAAATTCCACAGCAGGCTCAAGTTCCAGATTGTCATTGGCGATATCACAATCGTGAGATATTGCTACAGCTAGATCGAAATCAAGTGTATTGTTTGGGTCTACGAACTGAAAGTCTTTCCTAGCCAGTACGCTCCCCTGTCGCCACGTGGTATTTCGAGACCAAGGCATTTTTTGCACTAATTCCTCTCACAGGTTGGCACAGAAAATTCACCTAACACATCCTCAAGAGAACGCAAAGATTGACCAGATCCCTTGGGTTCGCGACGGGTATGAGCTTCTTTATCGGCGATTTCTTTAAGAATGCCTATAGCCACTACAAGGTCTTCATCTGTCTTTAGGATATCAAGCAAGGAACGTCCGCTTAAAATTGGACGATGTATCAGCTTATCTAGACGAATAATGTTTGCTTGATTAAACTTGTCGGCTGCGCGGGACAATTTTTGAATACGTCTTACAGCTTCTGACTTTGGCTGTTGCCCTTCCAGCCAAGCATACACGGTAGGACGTGTCACTCCAAGTACAGAAGCCAGATCAGACATGTTTATAGCAAATACATCACGGATATTCGCCAGATGGTCAGCCGGGGATCGCATATCAGCAGAAGGTTCAACATGTATACGTGGATAGAAAACTCTGTTTAGCGCCTCGGCAGTACTATGAGGAGTCATGATGCCACCAGTACCTGCTGTGAAAATCAATAGCTGAACTACTGCTAATGCCATAGGTGCATTAGGAGTAATACCATAAAGAGAATTCTGGAAATATGAGTTAGGTATGTTATTCATTGTTTAAGCCCACTTTTTTCTGGCGTAGTCACTCACTGAACCCTTGAAAGCATCCGTAATTATCTCATGCGATTTCAAGAGTTGCTCTTCAATTTTTTGAATCTGAAAGCTGTTTCGTTCAATGACGAAATAGTCAGTATCTAACACAGCATTTCGTCCTTTAATTGCTTTGAATCGGCTGTTTATTTCAAGTTGTAACGTAATCAAATCAGGCGATAAGGCTAACGTACCATCCGTAATGACCGATCTAGCGACTAAATTACCACCTTCGAGAGCTGTGACTGTCTCAGTAAAGCTGTGGCTCAGAGAACCCACTAAATTCTCAGAAAATCCCAATAAAGATGGATTTAAATATTGTTGCAATGTGTCATTATCCATCGGCGCAATAGCATCAAGATAACGAAGTCCAATTCTTTCAACATAAGCTAAATCAACAATTTCGTGAACTAAGTTTAAGCCATCGATGGTCTTCTGTAAGAAATTTGAGAATGTATCGTATGTAGTAGTGTGAAAAATCAAAGCATTCGAGAGTAATAAATATCCTTCAGTACGCTGAGAGTTTATGAAACTCCAACGCATATGCTTTTCAGGTTGAACATCGGGCTGTAGGTCTTCCAGTCGGCTAATTGTGAGTTCAACCTGATTTTCGGTTCGGAAATCCGGAAATCCACTTCGGCGCAAGCGTTCCTGTAAAAGAGCAACATAATCCGACATCTGTGCAATTGGGTTGAATTGCACTTGAGCCAGTGTGTAAAACACAGGAGCAAGACTCATTTTTGGCGTTGCTGTTTTCATATATCCAATGGGGTGCTCTGAAAACCCATTTTACATCTTACTTTACACTTTTGCTAAGTTTTTTTTGATAGGCTAGCTAAAAAGCGCAATTAAATTTGACAAAAATAGGGATATTCTAAAACTGAATTTTCAAAAAAATGTAATGTAGACGCCAAGAAAGGAACGCTGTCTTCGGCTAGGGAAGGGAGATTAGGAGAATAATAAGCCAAGGTTTTAGTCTAAAAGTATGGCCATTAAACGATCAGCAAAAAGTGCAGAAGATCCGGGGGCGGAATTACTGATTCCCCAGGAAATTCCTGGTGATCGCCTGAATCCCGAGAGCAATGACGAAAATCTGCGCCCCCAACGCCTAGAGGACTACATTGGCCAGACAAGCCTCAAGGATGTGCTGGGAATTGCCATTGAGGCCGCTCAAAAACGTCAGGAGGCGATCGACCATATTTTGCTCTATGGCCCGCCGGGACTGGGAAAAACCACCCTAGCCTTGATTTTGGCCCAGGAAATGGGCGTTACCTGTAAGATCACCGCCGCCCCGGCCCTGGAGCGTCCCCGCGATATCACCGGGCTACTGATTAGTCTGCAACCGGGGGATATTTTATTTATCGACGAGATCCATCGCCTAAATCGTCTCACCGAAGAACTGCTCTACCCCGCTATGGAGGACTATCGCCTTGATATCACCATGGGTAAGGGAAAAAGTGCCAAAATTCGTAGTCTACCCCTGGCTCGCTTTACCTTAATCGGTGCGACGACCAAAGTAGGGGCGTTGACTTCGCCCCTGCGCGACCGCTTTGGCTTGATCCAACGTCTGCGCTTCTATGACCTGGAGGAACTCCAACAAATTATTCTTCGCACGGCTCAAATTCTAGCGACCTCGATTACCCCGGAGGGAGCAATGGCGATCGCCAGACGAGCTCGGGGCACTCCCCGCATTGCCAACCGCCTGCTCAAGCGAGTCCGCGACTATGTCCAGGTCAAAAACCACTTGGAAATTAGCGCCGACTTAGCCGCCCAGGCCCTCGACCTCTACCAAGTGGATAAACGGGGTTTGGATTGGACAGACCGATTATTGCTTAAGACGCTGATTGAACAGTTTCAGGGCGGCCCGGCCGGATTAGAGGCGATCGCCGCCGCCACCGGCGAAGACAGCAAAACCATCGAAGACGTTTATGAACCCTATTTATTGCAAATTGGCTACCTCAATCGCACCGGCCGCGGCCGCGTCGCTACCCGCGCCGCCTACGAGCATCTGGGGCTGAGCGCCACTCCCCTGGGCGAACAATTACCTTTATTTGATGCCTAAGGGCTGAGTAAAAATTGACCGGAGCCCTCCACCACCTCGCCAATGGGGTAGGCCGCCAAACCCTGGGAGGCAAAAAAGTCTAGGGTTCCTTGGCTCTGATCCGGAGCCACCAGCACCACAAAGCCCACCCCGAGGTTAAAGGTCTCTAGCATCGCGGTTTCTGATACCTGACCCTGCTCGGCCAACCAACGGAACACCGGCAGTATGTCCCAAGTTCCAAGTTGGACTTGAATCGATTGCCCAGGGCCGAGGCAGCGGGGTAAATTTTCGGGCAGGCCACCGCCGGTAATGTGGGCCATGCCATGGACGGCAATCTCAGAGCCCAGCAACTCTAAAATTGGCTTGACGTAAATATAGGTCGGGGTCAAAAACACCTCGCCCAGGCTCTGGCCGCCAAAGTTTTCCAGGCGATCGTGCCAGTTTAATCCCTGGATTTCGATGATTTTTCTGACTAAACTAAAGCCATTACTATGCAAACCACTACTCGCAACGGCGATCGCCCTATCTCCGATGCGAACCTGGGAGCCATCTAAAAGTTTGTGTTTTTCGACAATTCCCACACAGAAACCCGCCACATCGTATTCGCCCTGAGCATAAAAGCCCGGCATCTCAGCGGTTTCTCCCCCCAATAGGGCACAGCCACTCTGCTGACAGCCGCTGACCACGCCACGAATGACATCCGCCAGTTGTTCCGGCTCTAGCTTACCCGTCGCCAGATAGTCTAAAAAAAATAACGGCTCCGCACTAGTGGTCAAAATATCATTGACACACATGGCCACCAAATCAATCCCAATGCTGTCATGACACCCCATTGCCTGGGCGATCTTCAATTTAGTACCAACACCATCGGTTCCCGACACCAGCACCGGCTCTTGATAACCCTTTGGCAGTTGAAAAAGTCCGCCAAACCCCCCCAATCCGCCCAGTACTCCCGGACGAAAGGTTTTCTCCACATCTTGACGGATCCGCGCGACAAAATTCTGACCAGCCGCAACATCCACGCCCGCTTCACGGTAGTCCATAGTGCTTGACTCTGAAAATAATTTCTTTGTCTATCCTAGGGGCTAATGGGGTCACCCCTCAAGCGTGGGCAAGAACACCTTGCTTAAACCACAGGGGCGGAGGTCAGGGCTAACCAGAGCAAAACGACAATTGCCAAGACAATCATCTTAACCAGAAAATAGGTCAAGGAATCGGGATAAAAATAGGTGCTAAACATAACGCCTCCAGGGTCATCCACTGTTGAAAGATTTCAGGATTCCCTTACTTCTATGATCGCCCAAAAACCAGGAAAAAGCATTGCTCTATCCCTCCCTACCTTCACAAGGGATAGGAATACTCAGAAAAATAAAGCTGAAACCCCAACGGTTTGACCTTTGGGCATGAGCTTTTGAGGTTTAGGCTTAAAAACTTGAGCTTTGAGCTTAATCATCCGAGCTTTGGCGATGTCCGACAAAAAAAGTACCGGGGTGTAAAGTGGGATAATGTATTGAATGTAGTTTAACAAGATTGAGAATGTCACCCGTCTCTCCAGTCAAAATACGGAAGCTAACTCAGTCCCAGATAGAAGATCTACGGCTAGCTTCCGCCAAACTAACGCAAGCCATCATTTCTGGAAGTCCAGGGAACAGCAAATTTCCCTAAAAAGGGGGATAAAACCCCCTAATTGGGTTAATATTGAGTCACATTGGGATCAACCTCTTGACTCCAGGCACTAATACCACCTTTGATATTGATGCCCTCAATGCCAGCTTCGCGGAGGAGGGTTAAGGCTTTAGCAGAGCGTCCGCCCATTTTACAGTGAGCAATCAAAATGCCTTCCTTGCCATCCATCAAATGCCGCACCTTCTCGATGCCATGCCCCGCTTCGATATCCGGCAATGGGACTAAGACCGCGTGGGGAATCCGGGCAATATCATGCTCATTGGGATGGCGGACATCAATCAAAATAAAATCCTGGTCTGCTTTATCCATCAGAGCTTTGAGTTCTAGCACCGTCATTTCAGACAGAGTCAAGGATTCCGCTGCTTCCGCCGCCTTGGCTTGGGGAATGCCACAGAACTGGTCATAGTCAATTAATTTTTCAATGACTGGCCGCTCTGGATTGGGGCGCAGTCGCAGTTCCCGAAATTTCATACCCCAGGCATCAAATAATAACAAGCGTCCACTGAGGGTATTGGGAGCACCGAGGATAATCTTAAGCGCTTCTGTAGCTTGAATTGTACCAATGATTCCCGGAAGTACGCCTAACACACCACCTTCGGCACAGGACGGCACCATTCCCGGTGGGGGCGGCTCGGGATAAAGATCGCGGTAGTTGGGGCCGCCTTCGTAGTTAAAGACCGTCGCTTGTCCTTCAAAGCGAAAAATAGAGCCGTAGACATTGGGCTTGTTGAGCAGGACACACGCATCATTGGTCAAATAGCGGGTGGGAAAATTATCGGTGCCGTCGATGACAATATCGTAGGGTTCAATAATGTCTAGGGCATTGCTCGAATTTAATTGAGTGGGGTAGAGGTCTACTTGACAGTGGGGATTAATCTCTAAAATGCGATGTTTGGCGGACTCGATTTTGGGCTTGCCGACCCAGGAGGTGCCATGGATGATTTGGCGTTGTAGGTTGGAATGATCCACAATATCAAAATCCACAATGCCAATGCGGCCTACCCCAGCGGCGGCAAGATAAAGGAGCAGGGGCGAACCCAAACCTCCGGTGCCAATGCAGAGCACACTGGCGGCTTTTAGGCGTTTTTGGCCATCTAGCCCTACTTCGGGCAAGATGATATGGCGAGAGTAGCGTTGGTAGTCGTCTTGAGAGAGTTCAATCTCTGCTAAGTTTGGATTAAGCATAGTCAGGGCCTACGGGAATGGGTCTAATCGAATAGCCGCAGGAAAATTAATATTTTACTGTTTTTCGCGGACTTCGTTCCCGACCCATCAAGTTTTGTTAAGGAAGTGACCAAAATGTCTGACCCAAAAAATGTATTAGGAAAATCCCTGGACTGTTGTTGCCGATCGCCATTGACAGGGTTTTATCGAGACGGTTATTGCCAAACTGGGCCGATGGATGTGGGTCGCCACGTGGTCTGCGCTCAAGTCACGGCAGAATTTCTAGAGTTTAGTCGCGCCCGAGGCAATGATTTGTCTACGCCTCAACCTATGTACCAATTTCCCGGATTAAAGCCCGGTGATTGTTGGTGTGTCTGTGCCGCTCGTTGGCAAGAAGCCCGCGATGCCGGGGTTGCACCTCCGGTTAAGCTGGCCGCGACTCACAGCGCCGCCTTAGAAATCATTTCCCTAGAAGATTTGATCACCCATGCTCTGCCCGCTACGGATTAATTTTTTTGAACGATATAGCCTTTTCACAAGTTTGATGCTATAGTCTTCTTGTGTGTGAGGAGTAAACTAAAAGTTCTTGGGGTCGAAACACGGAAAGACTCCCAAGAGCTTTTTCTTTTTTTAGCAAGCTGTTCTATGGAACTTATTCTCTACAGCAAACCCGATTGTCATCTCTGTGAAGGACTCGCCGAGAAGTTATCCCAGGTAACGGCCCTGGCGATCGCCGTCGAAGTTCGAGATATTACGAGCCAAGTCGATTGGTTTGAAGTCTTTCAATACGAAGTCCCTGTCCTGTATTGGCGATCGCCCCAGGGAGAAATCCAGCTTCCTCGCCTCTCGCCCCGAGGTTCTGTCCAGCAATTAGAAAAAATGTTGCTTCAATACAAGTCCAGCTAACGATTGAGCTCAGCGCACACGAAGAATGTACCTCAGATTCCGTGGGTAAGGCAGGATACTACTCCGGTTGCCAAGACAGCCAGTCTTCGTCCAGGGCTTGTTCCAGGGTAAAGCCAGGCTCTTGGGGAATCAGGCTAGCATTGAGTCCGCTAGCATTAAGAAAAAGCTTTCTGCCATTTTTATATTGCTTGGCGAAAATATCCTGCAAATAGGACTTCAAGCTAGGACTCGCTTCCAACCCTTCCTGAATTTGTAGTCTGAAGTTGATGACTTCACGTTTCCAACCACGCAAGCACATCTCTCGTTCAGATTCCCAGTATTTGATCTTGAGCAGATGCTCACAAAGCCGCATGAGATAGCTGGAAATCGCATGTTTTTCACTTTTGCCCAAGCTCTCAATCTCCTCAATTAAATTTTCTAAGTCAATCTGACTGAAATCTTGCGCCTTCAACTGACAAACGGTGTGATCTAACCACAGTTGGTAGTCTGTGTCGTATAACAATGGGGATTTGGCTTTAACGTGAGGTTCCATGACGGAATAAACCTTTATTATGATGCAGGTTAGTAAGCTTGACTGGAGATTTCAGTTGACGATCGCCGGTCTACTCCTATTGTCTCTCCTCCTGATTGAGCAGGGACAGAGAATTACCGATAATCGCAATCTCACCAGTTGGCATAGGGTTGGCTGATCGCCTACAACGCCAAGTTACCAGGTTATATACATTTGTGACAGACAGGCTCCAAGTGGGTACTTCGGAGTACCATTATGTGGTCTGACAGTATTTTCGTTTGTATCTATGGTTAGATCTGAAATTCCAGCCTGGGTTCTCCCGCGCCCAATGGTACTGACGAGCCCATCGGGAAGCGAAACTTTTGGCGATTGCCTCCTATGTTGGGGATAATGAACGGTTGCCCCTGGTGGAACGGATGAGTCGAGTTGAGAAAAGACTAGCTCAGTTGGAAGGCCAGCGGAATTAATGTGGAGTTTTGAATGCCTAGAACAGCCAGTAAAATAAAAACTGACACGGATTCCTTTGAACAGAAGCTTTGGAAGACTGCGGATAAACTACGCAAAAATATTGACGCGGCAGAATATAAGCACGTTGTCTTGGGCCTAATTTTTCTGAAATATATCTCCGATGCCTTTGAAGAGTTACACCAAAAGTTTGTTAATGGTGAGGGAGACTATCAGGGAGCCGACCCCGAAGATAGGGATGAGTACACCGCAGAAAATGTCTTTTTTGTCCCTATAGAGGCCCGTTGGTCAACTTTACAAGCCCAAGCCAAACAGCCTGATATTGGTAAGACGGTTGATCTGGCTATGGAGGCGATCGAGCAGGAAAATGCGAAACGGCTTAAGGGGATTTTGCCGAAGGTTTATGGTCAACAAAAGTTAGATTCTAAATCGTTAGGGGGACTAATTGACTTGATTGGTTCGATTACGTTAGGGGATGCAGAAGCCCAAGCTCAGGATGTTTTAGGGCGAGTCTATGAATATTTTTTAGGTCAGTTTGCCTTGGCAGAAGGAAAAAAGGGGGGGCAGTTTTACACGCCAGAAAGTATTGTGCGTTTATTGGTACAAATTTTAGAACCCTATCATGGCCGAGTATTCGATCCTTGTTGCGGTTCGGGTGGAATGTTTGTGCAGAGTGAGAAGTTTGTTAAAGCTCACCAAGGCCGCTTAGATGATATTTCAATCTATGGACAGGAGAGTAACGAGACGACTTACAAACTTTGTCGGATGAATTTAGCGATTAGGGGCATCGATGGAACCAATATTAAATGGAATCCTGAAGGTTCTTTATTGAATGATGCTCATAAGGATTTAAAGGCTGATTTTGTGATTGCGAATCCTCCCTTTAATGACAGTGATTGGAGCGGAGATTTATTACGCAATGATGGCCGTTGGCAGTTTGGCACCCCCCCAGATGGTAATGCGAATTTTGCCTGGGTTCAGCATTTTATTTATCATTTATCCCCCATCGGTTCAGCAGGCTTTGTTTTGTCTAATGGGTCTTTATCGTCTAATACGAGTGGTGAGGGAGATATTCGTAAAAAGTTAGTGACAGAGGATTTGGTAGATTGTATTGTGATGTTACCTACTCAGCTTTTTTACAATACGGGGATTCCTGCTTGTTTATGGTTTTTGAGTCGTTATAAGAACGGCAATAAGAACCGCGATCGCAAGGGTGAGGTTTTATTTATTGATGCTTCCGAGTTGGGTTATATGGTAAACCGTAGCAGTCGAGCTTTTTCTGAGGAAGAAATTAGCAAAATTGCGGATACTTACCATGAGTGGAAGAAGGCAGGGGGAAGTTATCAGGATGTGAAGGGTTTCTGTAAGTCGGCATCTTTAGCAAATATTGAAAAACATAATTTTGTCTTGACTCCTGGGCGGTATGTGGGGATTCCTGATGAGGTAGAGGATGGGATTGAGTTTGAGGATAAAATGAGGATTTTAACGGCTGATTTGGCGGCTCAGTTAAGGGAGGCTGAGGCTTTAGATTTGGAGATTAAAACGCAATTAGCTAAGGTTGGCTTTCGTTTAGAGGAGGTTGAGTTATGAGTGATTGGAAGGAAACGGAGTTAGGTCTTATTCCTGCAAGTTGGGATGTCATTAAATTTATTGATGGTGTCAATATAAAAAATGGACAGGTCAAGCCGACTGACGAGCCTTATAATGAAATGTTTCACGTTGGCTCTGAAAACATAGAGCCACATTCAGGGAGATTGAAATCTGTTAATAAAAATAAGGATCTTAATATTTCTAGCGGTAATTATCATTTCACACAGGATGATATTTTATATTCAAAAATACGTCCTTACTTTAATAAAGTTGCATTACCTTCATTTGAAGGAACTTGCAGTGCAGATATGTATCCAATACGATCTAAAAATGATTGTTTTTGTAAAAAATTTCTATTTTATTTCTTACTTTCTGATTTGTTTTTACCTCAAGCAATATCATTTCAGGATCGTACAGGAATTCCAAAAATAAATAGAGAACAGCTAGGTAGGACTCTATTATTAAAGCCTCCAATAGAAGAACAAAAACACATTGCTGATGTTTTATCTTGTCTTGATTCAAAAATCGAGAATCTAAAACGACAAAATGAAACCTTAGAAAGTATTGCTCAAACACTCTTTAAGCATTGGTTTATAGATTTTGAGTTTCCCAATGCAGACGATAAGCCCTATAAATCCTCTGGTGGGGTGATGGTTGCCTCAGAATTAGGCGATATTCCCGAAGGTTGGCGCGTTGGTAAGCTAAAAGATATTTGTGAAATTATAAATGGTTTTGCTTTTAAGAGTGAAGACTACAGAGAAGAAGGAATAAAAGTCATAAGAACAAAAAATTTTGATGAATCTGGCTCTATTGTGTTAGACGATCTGACATATATTAGTAGTTTTGATGTTTCAAAATATAAAAAGTTTCAATTAAATAAATTTGATTTTTTGATGGTTATGGTTGGGGCAAGTATAGGAAAGTCTGTAATTGTTACAAGTCATATTTTACCTGCTTTACAAAATCAAAATATGTGGAACTTTAGAGCTATTAATTCTAATTTTCAAATCTTCTTAAATCAATCATTAAAATTATTAATTTTAAAACATTCTGGTAGTTCAACTGGTAGCGCAAGAGAATTTTTTAGAAAAGACTATTGGGTGCATCCCACTTGAGGTAATACCTAGGGACTAGTATGGCTGTGAGAGAATGGAAGAGTTCCCTTTAGGTAGAAAGCTATGTTACCGATGCCCCCAGAAGAACAAGCACTGGTTGATGAATATACTACAAAAGTAGCTCGACTAATGTACAAATACACGGAGCCC
>JBGSZT010000046.1:0-19706 GCA_041750255.1 Synechocystis sp. | reverse complement strand
AGAGCTCCATAATAGTCCTGGCTGAAGTGATTTATATCAGCCAGTTTCGGACATCTTGGGCCGCTTCGGTCACGGCATGTCCGTTTTCCTTCTCTTCATCCCGCTAGTCCACCGAGAACTTCCCACTGTCCAGTTATCAAGCAAGCTTTGACTAACCTGACAGAGGTTCAAATGTCCTTGGGCGTTAATTCGGGCGTGCCCCGCCCTACTCACTAATTCCCAACCCTTGGCTAAAATATTGCGACCAACATTTTCGTCCCTATCCATGACCAGTCCGCAGGGACAGATATGGGTTCTTTGGGACAAGGCTTTCTTGACAATGCAACGACAGGCACTGCACTCTTGACTCGTATATTGGGGTGGCACAGCAATGACAATCTTGCCAAATACTTGACCATAATATTCGAGCCATTGAAAGAATTGTCGCCAGCCTGCATCGCTAATACTTTTAGCAAGGCAATGGTTTTTAACCATGTTCCGCACCTTTAAGTCCTCAAACACCACCAAATCGTTAGATTTGACCACGCACCTTGCCATTTTCACAGCAAAGTCTTTACGTTGGCGAGAGACTTTAAGATGCTTTCTCCCCAGTTTGTTAATCGCTTTTCTACGCTTATTGGAGCCTTTTTGTTTGCGACTAACCTGGCGTTGAAGCCGTTTAAGGGACTTCTCCGACTTTCTGAGATGACGAGGATTATCAACTTTGTTGCCTCGATTATCCGTATAGAAGTGGGTTAAACCAACATCCAGGGCAATTATCTGTTCAGTGGGTTCTACCTCTTCTAGTCGGTCATGCTTAATGCAAAATTGGGCATAATACCCATCCGCCCTACGCACCACTCGAACCCTTTTAATTTGTTCAAGTTGATAGTAGTTAAGATCAAGAGCCCCTCTCATGCGAAAAGTTCCTGCCTTAAACCCATCGGTGAAAGTCAGGGATTGCCTATCTTCGGAAAGCTTCCATCCGCTAGTCTTGTACTCAACAGAGCGAGCTTTTTTGAATTTTGGATACCCCTTCTTTTTAACAGATGGAATTTTGTAGTTATCGTAGAAACGCTTAATTGACTGCCATGCCCTTTCAGCCGAAGCTTGACGAGCTTGGGAATTAAGCTTCTTGGCCCACTCATATTCTTTTGCCAAAACCGCACAGGGGGCAGATAAGTCATATTGTCCGACACCACGATTATCCATCCAGTGTCGAATACAACTATTGCGAATAAAACTAGCCGTGCGAATCATTTCATCAATGACCGCAAACTGCTTCGCTGAACCCCTGAGTTTGGCTTCGAGTACAAACATGACCGAGAGACTGTTCTTGTGGCTTCATGTTACCGTAAGCAGATGACATACTCACTAATTTCTGAAAAAAGTAACGAAAAATGTTAAGAATTATAAAGATAATATCAATAAAATTTCCTCCATAACACTCTTTAGACCATGGCTACTCCTTACCCCGACGAATCCGAACTACTCAAAACAATACTAAAACCCCTGTTAGACGATTTTACCTACTGGTTTGACCAAGCCTATGACCGGCTAAGTCATCAACGGATCCCTTTTTTGTCGGAAGACGAGCAATCTGATCTACTTTCTCGGGTAACGGTGGCTCGGCAAGAAGTCTACTCTGCTAAGCTCTTATATATGGCAACGGGGCAACAGGTTGGCATCGAAATGAAAGCCTTAATGCCCTGGCATAGTCTGGTGTTGGAGTGCTGGCAGGTTGCTACACGCCTACGCAGTCTTACCCAACCAGAAGAGATTCCCGGTTCGCTCCCTGTCGCCCCGACCCTCGGTCAACGTGATGCCTAAAATGTATGTCTAGGGTAGCCCCTTTTTGCCCGTGATGCTATTGACAGATTCCCTGCTTCTTGACTTCAAGCGCTGTCAACGGCGTGCCTACTTGAATGTCTATGGCGATCGCCAGCATCGCGCTCCCGACAAAGATTTTTTGCTAAAACTGCGCCAAGAAAGTCATAAACATGCCCAAGCAGTTTTGCAAGAGCATTATCCTGATTACCAAGAAGTCCACACCCCACGGTCTCATTGGCAAGCCAAAGCCCAAGCAACCCAAACCTTGATGGCTCAGGGGGTGAATTGTATTTACAATGGCTGTCTAGTTCATGAGTTGGGCAGTCTTTTGGGGAGTGCAGAGACTCTGATTTTAGTGGGGTACCCTCATTTATTGCTCAAATGCGCGGGTCACTCCCGTTGGGGAGACTGGAACTATATTCCCGTCAGTATTCAATTAGGACGACGACCCAAGCCGGAGTACAAAATCCTGGCGGCGTTGTATGCTCATTTATTAGGACTTGAGCAGGGACACTTGCCCGCCCAGACCCAGATCATTCTTCGGCGTGGCAATACCTACGGGGTTGATTTACGGGAATGGTTACCCCGATTTCAAGAAACCCTAGCGGATTGTGTGCAGACACTCCTCAAGCCGGAGGAGCCGGAGATTTTTATTTCGCGTCAGCGTTGTGCCCTCTGCCCTTGGTACGGTCATTGCTACGCCCTAGCTCAATCGCAACAGCATTTATCCCTGGTGCCGGGCGTTACCCCGAGTCGCTATGAATCGCTCCAGTCCTTGGGGATTCTGACGATTCAATCCTTGGCGAATATTGCTCCCCAGTCGATGGCGGAGTTGATGGGGCCAGCCATCGCCGCTCAATTGCAAATCCAGGCGATCGCCATGGTTGAACAACGGGCAATCCTCAAACACAATGCGGATCATTGGCCCTTGCCCCAGGGGCCGATCGAGTTGTACTTTGACATTGAAGCTGAACCGGAACGGAATCTAGACTATTTGCTCGGGGTTATGGTGGTGGATCATCAAACGCAGCAAAAGAAGTTCTATGGTTTTTTGGCCGAAGCTCCAGACCAGGAAGCGCAGATTTGGCAAGACTTTGTGGACTTGGTCAATCAATACCCCCTAGCGCCCATTTTTCATTTTTCTGACTACGAAGTGGATACTATCAAACGTCTGGCTCACCTGTATGAAACTCCCCACCAAGAGCGCAATCGTTTACTAGATCGATGTTTTGACCTGCATCATTTTGTCGTCACGACGGTGATTTGTCCGGTGGAAAGTTACTCCCTCAAGACCTTGGCTAATTGGTTGGGCTTTCAGTGGCGCGATCTAGGCGCCAGTGGTGACCAGTCGGTTTGTTGGTACGATTATTGGCTTGAAAGCGGCGATCGCCACTATTTGTCCCTAATTTTGCGCTACAACGAAGATGATTGCTGGGCAACTTGGATCCTCAAGGATTGGCTAGAAACATTGATCAAGCAATGTTACTTAGGAACAGCGGCCGTTAAAACCTCGTGACCCGTATCCGTCACTAAAACATCATCTTCAATGCGAATACCAATCCCCTGCCATTTTTCGGGGATTTCGGGTTGTCCTTCGGCGGGTTTAATGCCGGGGGCGATATAGATTCCCGGTTCAACGGTTAGGACATTTCCAGACTGCAAACTCTGCCAAGTGTCTGCATCGGCTTTATAAAAGCCCGCATCATGGACATCTAAACCCAACCAGTGACCAGTACGATGCATATAAAACGGTTTATATTTTTCTTCTTTGATGATCTCCTCAATCTCCCCCACCAATAGCCCCAGATCCATTAACCCTTCGACAATGGCGCGAACGGCAGTATCGTGCATTTGATTGTAGGGGTTACCGGGTTGGACAGCGGCGATCGCCTGGGTTTGAGCCTCTAAAACGATACTATAGAGTGCTTTTTGTTCGGGGGTAAATTTACCATTTACGGGGAAGGTCCGGGTGATGTCGCCATTGTAATAACCATAGGAACAGCCAGCATCAATGAGCAGAAGATCGTTGTCTTGAAGCTGGGCATCATTATTGATGTAGTGCAAAATACAGGCATTTTGACCCGTGGCCACAATGGACGGATAGGCGGGCCCCATGGCACCCTGGAGACGAAAGGTATGTTCAATTTCGGCTTGAACTTGGTATTCATAAAGCCCTGGCCGCACAAATTCCTGGGCGCGATGGTGGGCTTCGGCGGAAATGCGGCAGGCTTCGCGCAATAGATCTAATTCCGTCGCACTTTTGATTTGCCGTAGGGGATGAATGAGATGATGGGGATTTTCTAAGGCCTTGGGACCAATGCCTTTTTTGGCATAATTCGCCATTAATTTTTGCCAATGGCGAATGATCGTATCGTTAAATTGGCGATCGCGCCCTAGATGGTAATAAATACGGTCGGATTTTTCTAGGTATTGGGGTAATTTTTCATCTAATTCGGCAATGGAATAGGCTTCATCTGCTCCAAATCGTTCCTTGGCTCCTTCCACTCCGTAGCGATAGCCCGTCCAGGTTTCTTGGGCCAGGTCTTTGGGTTGCACAAACAAAACAAATTGATGCTCCGGGTGATGGGGAGCTAGCACTGCCACCGCTTCGGGTTCATTAAAGCCCGTCAGATAGAAAAAATCGCTGTCCTGACGAAAGACGTATTCCACATCATTGTGCATCACGGCCATAGGCGCACTCTGAAAAATGGCAGTACCGTGACCAATTTTTGCCATGAGGTGCTGGCGACGTTGACGAAATTCATCGGGGCTAATGTTCATAAACTCTGAAGCGATAACGAGATGCGTTAAAAGAATATTAATTACTCTAGCGCGAGAGAGAAGGGCAGTTCAAGCCTTAGAATGTATGGAAAGCACCCCTTTGAAAAATCCATCCATTCTCTTGATTCCTTCCTGGGGAGGATTTTTTTCTATGGCAACGGAAATAGAGCGTAAATTTCTAGTGCAGGGGGATGACTGGCGATCTTTAGGACAACAGCAACTCTACCGCCAGGGTTACATTCCTAGTCAAGACAAAACAACGGTTCGAGTTCGTCTCGTTGATCGCCAAGGTTATCTGACTATTAAAGGCAAAAACACCGGCATGACCCGCCTGGAGTTTGAATATGCTATTCCTCTTGCCGACGCTCAAGTTATGTTGGATTTGCTTTGTCGTCGGCCCCTAATCGAAAAATATCGTTATCGCATTCCCCTCAATGGGGTAGTTTGGGAAGTAGATGAATTTTTGGGGGAAAATCAGGGCTTAATTATGGCGGAAGTGGAGCTAGAGTCGGAAAGCCAGGAGATTATTCTACCCCCTTGGATTGGTGAGGAAGTGACCCAAGACCCCCGCTACTACAACGTTAATTTGGTGCAGAATCCCTATGGGCATTGGGGTTAATTGACGGTAGAATTTGCGACTAGTCCCTGACCTTGCGGCTATTGCGCCAAACCTGCCAGCCTAGATAAATTAACAAAAATGTAGCGCCAATGGCGAACCCCCAACCACTGGGAATATTAGAAAAACCGAGGGCTAAACTGCCGACCCATAACGTTAGCGCATAGATAAACAAAACAGTGAGGCGATGGGAAATCCCCGCTTTAATCAGACGATGGTGGAGATGTCCCTTATCGGCGATAAAGGGCGATTGCCGTTTTAGTAGCCGAGAAATAATCACAATGGACATATCCAATAGCGGCACTGCCAGCACCAAGTAGGGCAACAATACAGCAGTGACGGCAACGGTGGTAACAGCCGCTATTTTGACTAAGCCAATCACGGCAACTCCGGCCAGGGTGAAGCCCATAAAATAGGCGCCACCATCCCCCATGAAAATTTGGGCAGGGTTAAAGTTATAACGAAGAAAGCCCAAGGCTCCCCCTGCTAAGGCCGCCGCCATCAGGGCCGCAGAGGACTGCTCCATAAATAAACACAACACAAACAGGACTACGGCGGAAATGCCACAGACCCCGGCGGCCAAGCCATCGAGTCCATCGATCCAGTTGATGGCATTGGCCATGCCGACTAGCCAAATTACCGTAATGGGCAGACTCAGCCAATGGAGTTGAGTCAGATGAAAAACCGGTAAGGTGAGGAATTCAATCCTAACCCCCATTGTCCAGACCAAGGTAGCGACTCCAAGCTGGGCGATCAATCGAGAAATGGCGCTCAAATTGAAGAGGTCGTCAATTAGACCAATACTAAAAAAGGCGATTCCGCCCAGGGCAACGCCCCAGACTTCCCATTCTTTATTAACGGGCAGAAGCCCAAACCCCCCTAGCCACCAGACAATCAAAAGGGCTAATAAACTTCCCGCAAAGATGCCCACTCCCCCCAGACGAACCATGGGGCGTTGGTGCATTTTACGCTCGTTGGGCTTGTCCACATAGCCGGCTTTTAGACCCAGGTATTTGATAGTCGGGGTAATACACCAGACAACGGCCAGGGAGACCAAAAAAGCAATGAGATAGTATTGTTCTCCTAGCATGGAAGTGGCATATTTTTCAGAACTATTCTGTCAGAGTTTAGCGCAAATGGGCCAATTTTCCCCAAGTCGTAGGGTGATTTTTCTACTCCAAAATTCCCCCTGGTTGTAGCATCGGCAGGGGGATATTTTTTTAAGGAAATGGAGCCAACTCCTAGGCAATCGCCGGAATGGGCATCCGCAGATGGGGATAGAGGGGAAAGCGTTGACAAAGATGGCTAACCCGCGCCAAGCAGTCGGCTTTCATGGCCGGATCGTCAGGATTGAGCAGTTGGTCGGCGATAATATCCGCAATTTCGCGGAAATCGGATTCTGCCAAGCCTCGGGTTGTCATGGCCGGAGAGCCTAGCCGCAGTCCGCTGGTGACAAAGGGCGATTCGGGGTCAAAGGGAACCGTATTTTTGTTGGCGGTGATATGGACTTGGCTCACGAGTTGATCGGCAACTTTTCCGGTCATGCCGATGGAACGCAGATCAACCAACATCAAATGATTGTCAGTACCATTGGAGACAAGTTTAAAGCCCCGTGCTTGCAACTGAGCAGCCATGGCCCGGGCGTTGGCAATTACCTGACCTGAGTAGGTTTTGAACTCGGGTTTGAGGGCTTCGCCAAAGGCCACGGCTTTGGCGGCAATGACATGCTCAAGGGGGCCGCCCTGGGTGCCAGGAAAGACGGATTTATCGAATTTTTTGCCTAATTCGGCATCTCGGGTCAAAATCAAGCCCCCCCGCGGACCGCGCAGGGTTTTGTGGGTGGTGGTGGTGACCACATCACAGTGGGGCAGGGGATTGGGATGATGTCCGCTGGCTACTAGGCCGGCAATATGGGCAATATCGGCTAAAAGATAAGCTCCGACCTCATCGGCGATCGCCCGAAATTTCTCGAACTGAATAATGCGGGGATAGGCGGAGTAGCCACAAATCAGGAGTTTGGGACGGACTTTGAGGGCTAAGGCTCGAATCTGCTCATACTCAAGCTCTTCCGTCTCTGGACTGACGCCGTAGTGCTCGGCTTTGAACCATTTACCTGACACATTCACCGGAGAGCCATGGGTCAAATGTCCGCCATGGGACAAATCCATGCCCATAATCGTGTCGCCGGGTTGCAGGAGGGTTAAAAATACCGCAAAGTTAGCCTGGGCACCGGAGTGGGGTTGTACGTTGGCATGGGCCGCACCAAATAATTCTTTTGCTCGGTCGATCGCCAATTGTTCGGCTTCATCGACAAATTCACAGCCACCGTAGTAGCGTTTACCGGGGAGTCCTTCGGCATATTTATTGGTGAGGACGGAGCCCTGGGCGGCCATCACCGCTTCGGAGGCGAAATTTTCACTGGCAATCAGTTCAATGTGGATGCGTTGACGCTGTAATTCTCGGTCAATCATGCCAGCGATCACCGGATCGGTATCGGCTAAAAATTCTAGATTAGTCTTAGTCACGTCGATTCAGTTCCTGTAAATGGCTCAAACGATCAGGGAAAATCAGAACCCATCATTATAGAGCTTAGCAAGGTTATTCCCTCTACTGCCATCCGCGAAAAAATACCCTAAACTGAGCAGTAGGAATGGAATTGAGGCCATTTCACCATGGTTGTAGTTGTCACCAACGAACAAGTCTTTAATGCGCAACGAGTTTGCCAGGGTTGCTTACTGGCCAATCATCAGGGCTTACCCCGCTGGCAACAAGGGAGTCCCTGCTGTAGCTTGGCTCTCCCCGCAGAAATTTCTGGTCAGGGTCAAATCTATCAATGCCCCATGGGGTTTCGCTTAGCCAATATTCCCCATTGAAGCCAACTCTCCGTCCTAGGAAGCGTAAAACTTTATTCCCAGAAAAAATCTTTACCCCCTCCAACAGTCCGGACAGTTTTAGTAACGAAGCTATAGGGCTTACAGGGCAATCACTCTAGTAGACTTCTTCATAAATAAAATGACTACGCTACCAAAAGCGTCTAAAAAGGCTAAATGTGCAATCGATGACCCTACGGATAGCGTGTTGTCCTTATTCTTGAAGATGTCTAGTGATCGCTCATTTAAATTAAAGTTAGCTTGTTGGCTGACCTTGATTCAGACACTTTGAGCAATGTAGGCCCTGGCTTACAGGCAATATTGAGGGCAAATTTCTGTCCGGAGTATTGCTTATCATCTACCTGATTCTGTTAGTACTAAGAGAATTTGGAACCAACCAATTGAATTGAAGATCTGGTTACGCTTTATTGTCGCGCTGATCAAGTTGGATTGACGGTGGCTACAACTTCACCGGTTTGGCTGGTGTCATATCCCCCCAATGCTTGTAGTTGCAACAATACCCGTCGATGTCCCAAGGTGCTAAGTAATTGTTGCACAGGCGGTTCCTCTAAATAGAATTTGAGAACAACCAGATCGTAACGGGAGCGATGGAGGGGGATGAACCCCAATCCAAAAGCCGCCGCAACAGATGCGGTGCTAATGCCTGCGGAGGCTTCACCCGTCGCGATCGCCTGAGCGACTTCTAGGTGACCCAGCACGATTTGATCAAACCCTTTTACAGATTGATGATTAATGCCTGCTTCTTGAAGTGATCGCTCTAATAACTGGCGGCTACCAGCCCCCTCTTCCCGGTTCACAATCGTCACCCCAGGCAGGGTCAAATCCTCGACGGTTTTGAGGTTTAGGGGATTGCCTGCTGGCGTTAGTAATCCTTCCTCCCAAATGCCCAGATTGATTAAAACGGCGGTCGTATCTCGTAAAGCAGCCTGCACAAAGGGAACATTATGATCCTGGGTAACGGAATCATAAAGATGCATTCCAGCTAAATGTACCTCTCCCCGACAGAGCCGATGCAGGGCACTCATGCTGTTATCCAATGTCCAATGGACGCGCAAGCCTGGATGCCAGCGTTCCGCTGCCCGTGCCCAGAGGGATAGGGCTGGCGTGCAGCCTGCTATAACCACAGTGTTGTGGAGTTTGTCCAGGTCATCCAGTACCTTAACCCCTAGGGTGGCTGAGTTGGCATCGCGGCTTCCTTCCCCATCGGCGGGAATCATCTCTATCCGAAACGCGTCATTGCCGAGAAGCGGATAGGCGATCCAGCGTCCACCGACTCGTGCCAAGCTCAAGCGGAGTGATTCGCCTACGGGGGTATGTTGGGCAGGAATGGCTTCAATTTCAGCCGTATCGTGTTCGAGCCAAAACAAATCTTCCACCTGACATCCCAATGCTTTGGCCAACCGCAGTACCACCGTCGCGGAAGGGGAGATTTGTCCAGATTCGACTCCGCCAATGGTTTGTCGAGAAACCCCGGCGATCACGGCTAAGTCCTGCTGATTCATGCCCAGGCGTAGCCGAATTTGCTTTAGGTTATTACACAGGTCGTTGTCTTGCTTCACGGTAGTTAGCCAGATACTGCATTAACGCATGGAAATAAAGCCATACCTTTTAAATGCTACCTTGCCCTCACTGCTGAGTAGAAATCGAACATAGGCTTTAGCCGCCTCGGAATTTTGACTCTCTCTAACCACGGCAATCGGATAAATGGCTGGCGAGTGCAGGTTTTCTGCTATGCGTTGCACAATTTTAACTTGATTAGTTGTCCTGGCATCTGTCACCCAAACCAGGGCGGCATCGACATTACCCGATGCTACATAGGCTAGAACCTGCCTCACATTGTTGCCAAAAACAAATTTAGGGCTGACTTTCTCTAGCAAATTCAGGTTTTTGAAAATCTCAGTAGAGTATCGCCCAATTGGCACTGTATCAGGGTTGCCGATCGCCACTCGCTTGACACTAGCACGGGTTAAATCTTGTAAACTTTTAATACCACTTGAACCCCTCGGCACAACCAGCACGATCTGATTTTTTACTAAATTATTGCGAGTCCCTTTAAGAATCCGATTGCGGCTTTCAAGGTCATTCATATCTTTTTGAGCTGCGGAGATGAACACATCGGCTGGTGCACCACTTTCAATTTGCTGTCGCAGTTGTCCTGAAGCCCCAAAGTTATAGGTAATGGTTACATTAGAATGCTTCTGCTCATAGATTGGTTTGAGAGCCTGTAGAGGTTCCGTGAGGGCGATCGCAGAAAAAATGGTGAGATTAGTAGGGGTTTTAGGGGAGTTGGGAAAAGCCGAAGTCTGGAAGCTTACGACAAATGCCAGCGCAACGAATGCACTGATAAAAGAGGAGATAACATCGCGTAATTTCATAGTACACCTTTAAGGTTTGAGTAACAGTAATTGTTGTGGATTCAAACTAACCGACCAGGGGAATGAGCGTTCCTGCAAAACCGCCCACTTTTCTTTGAATACTTCCGCTTGGAGATGATAATCATCTGCATTGATCGGCGGTTCACCAAGTTTTAGATAGAGCGTCATCCGATGAGGTGTTTTACTCGTCCAGGCTAACCAGGCGGGAAACGTGTTGGGTTGGGTCGCAGTTTCTGGAAACGTAATGTGATGGGCACGAATACCCCCATGAGTGTGGGACGATGAAACGGGTTCCGTGGTCTGAAGGGTACAGTTCCAATCCAGGGCGCGAACCGTGTTGTGATCAATCGGCTGAATGCAGGAATAATTTTTACAGCCTGTTAGTTGAGCGACGGCGAGGGTGTCGGGACGATCAAAAATTGTCTGCTTATCTCCAGCGGCAACGACTTTACCCTGATCGAGTACGAGTAATTTCTGGCAAACTCGATAGGCTTCTTCCAGGTTGTGACTGACGAAAAGTGTAAGTCCTTTGTAGTCAAAAAGCGTTGTAATGAGTTGTTTTTCAAGTTCACTGCGTAGATGGGTATCCAACGCCGAAAATGGTTCATCTAACAACAGCACATCGGGTTCAGTAACCAAGGCTCTCGCCAATGCGACTCGCTGCTGTTGTCCACCTGATAGTTGATGGGGGTAGCGATCGCCAAATCCTAATAGTCTTACCTGCTCTAGTTGCTGGTTGACTTGTTGATGGGTCGCATTTTTCGATAAGCCTCGCAACCCATAGGCAACGTTCTGAGCAACGGTCAGATGAGGAAAAAGGGCATAGTTTTGAAATAAAAAACCAACCTTGCGATCGCGACTAGGGAGATTAATCCCCTGATCAGAATCGTACAAGATTCGATCATTTAGCATGATCCTTCCCCTGGTTGGCGTTTGAATTCCGGCAATACAGCGCAGGGTCATGCTTTTGCCCGAACCGGAACTGCCCAGCAATCCCAATGTTTCTCCTTCAGCGGTAAAGCTAACGTCCAGATTGTAATGGGGAAGCTGTTTTTGAATATCGACGATGAGTTTCATAACTAGGGTTTTCTGTTGGTTGTTGCCGCTGACTTTGGGGATGTTGGGCTTCTATGTGCCTGACCCACCACAGCAAGACAAAGGCGATGGTGGTCATCAGTAGCACCATGACATTGGCGAGTCCATAACGCTGCATCTGCACGGCATCGTAAATGGCTAAAGGCAGAGTTTGGGTGCGTCCGGGAATGCTACCTGCCACCATCAGCGTGGCACCAAATTCTCCTAACCCCCTGGCAACACTTAAACCAAAACCCGCCAAAATGCCACGATAGGCTAGGGGTAACGTGATCCGCCAGAGAATTTCAGCTTCCCTCGAACCCAGGGTTCGGGCAGCGGCTTCCAGTTCCGGGTTGACGTTGGCGATCGCCGCTCTAGTCGATTCCACCATCAGGGGCAGAGCGACGACGGTAGAGGCAATGGCGGCGGACTGCCAGGTAAATAGCAAATCGATGCCAAACCATTCCTTAACTGGGCTCCCCCTACCGAGGGCCAGCAGTAAGAAATAACCCACCACACTGGGAGGCAAAACGAGGGGCAAGTTGAGCAGGGTCGAAACAAAAATCTGCCCTGGAAATTGGGTTCTTGCCAGAAGAATTCCCAAGCTTAGACCAAAAACCAGAATCAAAATGCTGGCAACGGTCGTGACTTGGAGGGACAAAAGCGAAGGTTGCCAGATCATGATACAGGCTTCTCCCCTGGCAATATAAAGCCGTACTTCCGCATCAACGGTCTACCTTCTTTGCCATTAATGAAAGCAGCAAACTGTCTTGCCTCCTTTGGATAGGGTGCGCTCTTGGGAACTGCCAGCATTTGCTCCAACGGTTTGTGCTGATTATCAGGAATTAATGTCCACTTTCCAGGTCTGTTCACACTAATGGATAGCGCCACGATCGCCACATCGACGTTTCCAGTTTCGGCATATTGTTGGGTCTGTCTCACGTTCTCGCCTAACACAAGTTTGGGCTGAATGGCATTCCAGATGCCTACCGATTGCAAGGCTTCCCGCGCCGCCACGCCATAGGGCGCATGATCGGGATTGGCGATCGCGACCCGTTTGATTTCCGGCTTCATCAGGTCTTTGATGCTTTTCAGGTTGTGGGAGCCATCTTGCCGTTGCCAAAGGGTGATTCGTCCGACTCCATACAGCTTCTTGGTGTCTGAAAAGATCAACCCTTTTTTATCCAGGTCTTCCACAAACTTCCGATTTGCCGCCGCAAAAACATCAGCGGGCGCACCTCGCTCAATCTGCTGAGCCAGTTGCCCCGTAGAACCCAAGTTGAACGTCACCTTGTTTCCGGTTTGCTGCTCCCACAGTTTGCCAATTTCTGGAAAGACATAGTTCAAATCGGCAGCGGCTGAAACGATCAGCGTGACAGGTTTCTTCGCCTGTGCAACGACTGACGATTGCTGACTAGCAATTGAAATCCCGCATACTAAAATCACGCTTATGAGAGCAAGACGCAGAAACCGTCGCCACTTTTTCAACATTTGCTAATTTACTTATTTGAGCTAGGATGGCTTACATTGTGCCAATATCTCGGCATTCATTTTGTAGCCCATTTAACAAATTTGTAGTTGTTCACAGGTTGTTAGGCGAAGGATTTGAATGCTGGGCTTGATTGAGCCGTACCAAACTAAAAGGATCGAAATCTATGAAAATCAGTGCTCGTAATGCGTTCAAAGGTCGTGTTAAAACTCTTGTGCGAGGAACCGTCACTACCGAAGTCGTTGTTGAGGTGGCTCCGGGTATAGAGGTGGTTGCCATTATTACAAAAGCCTCTGCTGACAAGCTGGAGCTTGCAGAGGGTGCAGAGGCATATGCCGTTGTAAAAGCTGCAGATGTGATCATTGCGACGGATTGAGTAACCTAGGGATGGTGAGCGAAAGACTCTTCATCCCTAGCTGTAAAAACTTGCAAAATAAACGGGATGCTAAATGGCTAAATCTAATGCGGCTGCGCTCAGGTTTGTGGTGTTGCTTGGGTTTGTCAGTCTCTGTGCAGATGCCACTTATGAAGGGGCACGAAGTATTACGGGCGCTTATTTGGGAGTATTGGGAGCTAGTGGAACGGTTGTTGGTCTGGTTGTGGGTCTAGGGGAGTTAATCGGTTATGGTTTGCGCTTACTGACGGGTTTTCTCAGTGATCGCACCCGACAATATTGGGGCATCACTACCATAGGCTATGCCCTTAACACTGCCGTCGTTCCCCTGATGGCGTTCGCCGGACGTTGGGAAGTATTGGCAGGGCTGATGATTACTGAACGCACAGGCAAAGCCATTCGCACACCCCCTAGAGATGTATTGCTATCCCATGCCGCGATGCGGGTTGGTAAAGGCTTTGGCTTTGGGCTACACGAAGCGATGGATCAAATCGGAGCCGTTGCGGGGCCACTCATGGTGACAGCGGTTTTAGCCTCTTCGGGAAGTTATCAAAAAGGCTTTGCCATTCTGGTAATCCCGGCGGTTTGGGGGTTGGTCATATTGTTGATTGGGCAGCGAATTTATCCCAACCCCCGCGAATTTGAGCCAACCACTCAAGACTTGCAGGGAGAAGGACTGCCTCGCCTTTTTTGGATTTATTTGGGGGCAGTGGCTCTAATTGCCGCTGGGTTTGTAGATTTCCCCTTGATTGCATTTCATTTACACCAATCGGGCATGACTCAGCCCACTCAAATTCCGTTGCTTTATGCGCTGGCAATGGGCGTAGATGCGATCGCGGCCCTCGTCTTTGGATACTGGTTTGACCGCATTGGAATTGCCACACTGATCATCGCGATCGTATTTTCCTTAGGATTTGCCCCCCTTGTCTTCTTCGGGGGATCTACTTTTGCCGTTATGGGGATGGTGCTGTGGGGCATCGGGATGGGAGCGCAAGAATCGATCTTAAAAGCAGTGGTAGCAGGAATGGTGCCACCAGAGCGTCGCGGTTCTGCCTACGGAATTTTTAATACTGGCTATGGCATCGCCTGGTTTTTAGGTAGTGCGTTGATGGGGGTATTGTACGATCACTCAATCACTCTTTTAATCATGTTTTCTGTATTGCTTCAGTCAATGGCAATTCCGTTTCTGTTTTGGATTGAAAGGAATTTCCGCCAAGCAAGGTAAATAGAAAAATGAATGGGCTAACAAGCCCCTTGTAGCGCCAAGTGCAAATTTACCGACCGCCGTTGAGGGGAGCCGGTAAATAATCTCTGGTCTGGAGTCATGATCTAGAATCAAATATTATAAGTCAAGCTCAGTTAATACCCTATGCCCAAACCTACTAGCGATAAAGTTCCCAAGGAAATGGAGGCTAAGTTTGAGGCGATTACTCGTCTCACTGATGACGTTTGTGAAAAATATCTTAATCAGGAATACGCCCAACTCTCGCGTCAATTGGCCGCTAGCCTGTGTCGCAAACGTCCCTCTCCTTTAGCCAGTGGTCAAGCTAAAACCTGGGCCTGTGGGATCGTTCATGCCTTGGGCATGGTGAATTTTCTCTATGATTCTTCCCAAACTCCCCATATGAAATCTAGTCAACTCTACAAAGCCTTTGGGGTGGCGGAAAGCACCGGCCAAGGCAAATCCAAGCTCATACGAGACTTGATGAAAATGAGACATGGTAGCGCCGATTGGTGTTTGCCGGGACGGATAGATGACAACTTGATGGCTTGGCTGGTATCTATTAACGGGATGATTGTCGATGCGCGAAGCCTACCTCGTTCTTTCCAGGAAGAGGCAGTTCGTCGAGGAATGATTCCTTATCTCCCTCCGGCGGCAGAATAGTCAACAAATTACTAATTAAGCGGCAATTTCAGTGAGCCCCCAACAAGCTAATACTCCTTATTCCTCGCTTGCCAGCGTTTTTTCCAATGACTGCTGGGCTCTAGGGTCGAGATTGATTGTTCTTGACGGCGACGCTCTAGGATCGTCTGGGCATCATCTCTTAAATACGGGTCACGGTAGGGGATGGCGGCTTTGGTTTGAAGATGTTCTTGCTCTGCCAAGGATAATGGTGCAAGCATATCCCCGTTACGGTGGGCTAGCGTTCCCGGCGATCGCCGTCCAACCTGGGGTGTTGGGCCAAACTTTAACCCGGCTAGGGTCAGGGCGGTTCTGACGGAGGCGGCACAGGAATAGGTGGCGAGATAGGCATGGGGGCTCAAGCGCTGGGCTAAAAGGGCGATAAATTCCACTGACCAGAGTTGGGGGCATTTGGGCGGCGAAAAGGGGTCTAAAAAAATTGCATCTGCTTCAAAAAAGGCAATATTCGTTAGGGTCTGACGGGCATCGCCCAGGTAAAGCCGAGCAGAAAGAGTCGATATATTAACCGTTTGATGCTCTGCCAATTGGCTTAAACCCTTCACCACTAGCTCGGGCCAACTCGTTAATAGGCCATGGGCGATCGCCTGACGCGGAACCTCCGGGTCAAGTTCTAGGGCAATTAATTGGATCTGACAACGGGGATTAACGGACCAAATCATTGCCAGGGCCGCCGCCGAATTGTAGCCCAGACCATAACAAACATCCAGCAGAGTTAGACTTTCTCGCTGGGCTGCTAGGTGCGGCAATTGGCAAGGCAGACAAAATTTTTGCTCCGCTTCTTGCTTGGCCCCAGAAGACGAATGAAACGCTTCTTCAAACTCCGGGGAAAAAAACGTAAAGGAACCATCAGCGGTGGCCTGAGGATTAAACATCAGCTTGCTTGGGCTAGGTATTCCTCTAAATCCGTGACCAATTGGTTGAGTTCTGCTTCGGTGGTCAAGCGGATACGTTCGTCTCGAATGGTGAGTAGGACTTTGGCGGCGTAGGGACTGGCGTAGAGATTGGGGTTACAAAAAACCTCTAGAAAGACATCCCCGGTTGAACGGTATTCTAGAGACGCTTGCTTTTGCGGGCGTTCTTTTTGATTGACCTGAATGGCTATCGCCTTAAGACGTTGCACCAGTTGATTTAAATCTTGTTGTAATACCGTGGCCGCGTCTAGGGAAAAACGAAAGGAGACGGAACCTTGGGAAAGATTGAGAGTCAATGAAGTCATAGAAAATCGGGGCAGTAGCGCTAAAAAATAATAAACGAAGCCGCAGGGAAAAAAGACGTAACCCCAAGGCGATCGTGCCATCGGTAGCAAAAAGACTTGTTTTTTTAAGTCACAAATGCTGTTACTTTTCCACAGTTGACATTCGTTTTCCACATATTTAACCTTACTTTTCCACATTATTGCGGAAATAAGTCAAGGGATTTTACAATTACTTAAATATTGCTTAATCAAAACTTAGTCTTTTTAGGAGATCGGCGGGGACATTAAAACCAATGCAGACCAATGATCAATTGCCCGCCATGGGATGTGGTACCTGGGCCTGGGGCAATCGCTTCCTCTGGGGCTATACTCCCGCAATGGATACTGACCTACAAGCGGTCTTCAACCATTGCGTGGACGAGGGCATGACCCTCTTTGATAGCGGTGACTCCTACGGCACTGGCAAGCTTCAGGGCAGAAGCGAAACTCTTTTGGGTCAATTTGCCCAGGCTTATACCGGCGTGCATCAAGAACAAATCCAACTGGCGACAAAACTAGCTCCCTATCCCTGGCGACTAACGGCGGGGTCCTTAGTTAAAGCAGGAATGGCGTCGGCTGAGCGTCTGGGACGGCCCATCGATTTGGTGCAACTGCATTGGTCAACTGCCAACTATGCCCCCTGGCAGGAAGCGCCACTGTTGGCGGGACTCGCTCAACTCTGCCAGCAGGGTCAAGCGCGGGCCATCGGGCTTTCTAATTTTGGCCCCCGGCGTTTAGAAAAAGCCCACGGGTATTTTGCTGACCAGGGTCTAAGCATTGCCAGTCTTCAGGTGCAGTATTCTTTGCTCTCAACCTATCCCGTCGCGGTTCTAGACCTAAAATCCCTCTGTGACGAATTAGGAATCAAGCTCATTGCCTACAGCCCGCTGACTCTTGGACTCCTGACCGGCAAATATTCCGCCAATCATCTCCCCAAAGGGTTGCGCGGCATTGGGTTTCGCCGACTTTTGCCCAAAATTCAGCCTCTGTTATCTCTTCTCCAGGTGATCGCCAAAGAACGGGAAAAAACCATGGCTCAGGTGGCCTTAAATTGGTGTTTGTGCAAAGGAACCCTGCCCATTCCTGGGGCAAAATCCCTAGGGCAAGCCCAGGAAAATGCTGGAGCCTTGGGCTGGCGACTGGATGGTGGCGAAGTGCTGGAGCTAGACCGAGTGGCGGCTGGCCTGGGGCAAACCATGGTGCAGAATATTTTTCAAAGTCGCTAGGATGGCCCACCCGGAGCAGAGTGTTACAATCAGCAACAATCCCGTCATTAATTCTGTATTCCCATGGACAAAGCTATCTTGATTGAGCAAGTAAATCGTGTCAAAGGTAAACGAGATTTTTTGCTGAATCTCTCCCTACAACCAAATCTGGGAATTTTGCAATTGGATGTCTCCCAAGCCCTGAGCGAATTAGATGATTTGCTAGAGGATTTTGCTCTAACTTTCCCCGACGCGATATAACTTTATTTTTGTGAGTGCTCTGCAAACCTTTCAGCAATTAGATAAAAAGACCCGTCGTAACTTCATCTTTTTATTTGCGGTTGCCCTCCTCTTTTGGGTTGGTCTAACAACTCTTTTGCCCACGCTTCCGGTCTATGCCCAGGATATTGGGGCTAGTCGCCAAGAGGTAGGCTTTGTTATGGGGGCCTTTGCCATTGGTCTCTTAGGCTCTCGGCTCTGGCTGGGGAAATTGGTTGATCGCCGGGGACGAAAAATCGCTATTTTAATCGGAACGTTGGTCGGGGGCATTGCTCCCTTGGGCTATTTGCTCGTGAATTCCGTTTATCCCTTGATGGCCATACGGGCCTTCCATGGCATTAGTGTGGCGGCCTTTGCCACGGGTTATAGTGCCTTAATCGTAGATTTAGCCCCGCCCAAACAACGGGGAGAAATTATTGGCTATATGAGTTTGGCGGTTCCCATTGGCATGGCCCTCGGCCCTGCCCTGGGAGGCTATACGGCGGAAGTGTTGGGCTATCCCGTTCTATTTTCAATGTCGTCGGGCCTGGGATTTCTCGGTTTTTTCCTGACCCAACAGGTGCGGGAGTCGCGTTTAGAGCATATAGAGGGTCAAACTAAGGCGATCGCCGACAGTCGCACGATCAAACAATTATTAACGACTCAATCCTTGCTGATTCCGTCCTTGGTTTTATTGTTGGTGGGCTTTGTTTTTGGTAATTTAGCGACCTTTTTGCCCCTTTACATCGAAGAAATTAAATTAGATTTAAATACCGGGCTTTTTTACAGTACAGCGGCGATCGCCAGTTTTGTGGCTCGGATCTGGACGGGACAAGCCTCGGATATCTACGGACGCGGGGTCTTTATTTCCGTCAGTTTGGTCTCCTATGTAGTCTCGATGAGCATTCTGGCGGGGGCCGAAACCGTCAATTTATTCTTGCTAGCCGCCATCTTAGAAGGCATTGGTGGTGGAGTCTTGATTCCCATGACCATTGCCCTCATTTCCGACCGGTCCTCCGCCCAAGAACGAGGCCAGGTCTTTGCCGTGTGCATCAGTGGCTTTGATGTGGGTATTGCCCTGGCAGGGCCATTATTTGGCTATCTAGAAGAATTTATCGGCTTTCGCGGTTTATTTGTGGTGACCAGTGCCCTGGCAACCCTGGCCCTGGTGCTCTTTGCTCTACAATCCAATCCCAGTCTTAAAGGCTCTTTGAGCTTTGCCCTGGGTCAAGACGAAGATCATTACGCCCTGCCCCACCCGACTAAAATTGGCTGAGTTCGACAAGGATTGGACGATACGATAAAGACGAGGTTGGGCTTCGGTTCCCCGTCAATTCTGATCTGCTCCCCCGCTTTGCTAGCGTATTTCGAGGCGGAACAGATAAAGTAGAAAATGTAGTATTTGTGCAATTTAAGCAGAGGGCCATCCTCATGACCGTCGCTACTTCTCCGCCAATCCTTACCGAAAATCAACGTTTCGTCCTCCCCGGTCGCCACAGTTGGGAAGATTTTAAAGTAACTGGACAGTGGGAAGTTCTCGGTGGACTAGCGGGATGAAGAGAAGGAAAACGGACATGCCGTGACCGAAGCGGCCCAAGATGTCCGAAACTGGCTGATATAAATCACTTCAGCCAGGACTATTATGGAGCTCTACCA
>JBGSZT010000045.1:0-4612 GCA_041750255.1 Synechocystis sp. | reverse complement strand
TGGTAGAGCTCCATAATAGTCCTGGCTGAAGTGATTTATATCAGCCAGTTTCGGACATCTTGGGCCGCTTCGGTCACGGCATGTCCGTTTTCCTTCTCTTCATCCCGCTAGTCCACCGAGAACTTCCCACTGTCCAGTTCTCATAAGATCTCGCTTTATTTGACACTATGCGATTGCCCTGTTACAACGGTTGAATCCGATTAACTACTCAAAAAATTAATGAGACTTTCTATTGTCACTCAATTTTATCCTCCTGATTATGCCGCAACAGGCCAGCTAATTGAAGAATTGGCTCGACATTTGACCATAAAAGGCATAAACGTGCAAATTTTTGCTGGACAGCCTGGCTATGCCTATGATCAACCCTTTGCTCCGGCCTATGAAATTCAGGAGGGCATTCAGATACGACGTACTCGTACATCTCGGATTTGGCCTAAACGCATTCGAGGCAGAGCTATTGGAGGGCTTCTTTACTGTCTCAGGGCCCTAGTCAAGTTACGTAAACCCATCCGCCAAGGAGATTTATTCTTAGTAACAACGGAACCGCCCTATTTATTATTAATTGCTTATTTATTACACCTTGTTTATCGTCGCCCCTATATTTGTCTGGTATACGATCTTTACCCGGAGGTTGCCGTTATTTTAGGCGTTTTGCCTGCTAAACATTGGTTAATGCGCGCTTGGAAATGGCTAAATCATTTGACCTGGCGCCAAGCCCAAGCCATTATTGTCCTCAGCAGTACTATGAAAGAACGTATTCTCACGCAATGTCCTGAGTTGGAACCACGGATTACAATCATTCATAATTGGGCAAATGCAGAGCAAATTTACCCTTTGGCTAAGTCAGAAAATTGGTTCGCTCGAGAGTATGGATTGGATCAAGTTTTTACTGTGCTTTATTCCGGAAATCTGGGGCGTTGCCACGATCTTGTCACGATCATGACAGCGGCCTACCAACTTCGGAATGATCCTGTCAAATTTATTTTTATTGGTGGTGGTGCTAAACTTCCCCTCTGCAAACAGTTTGCAGAAAAACATGGCTTAATTAACTGTCTTTTCCTACCCTTTCAAGCTAAAGAAATATTGCCTTACTCCCTGACGGCCTGTGACCTGAGCCTGGTAAGTTTAGAAGAAGGAATGGAAGGGGTGGTTGCCCCTAGTAAATTTTATGGATGTTTGGCGGCAGGACGACCGATCGCCGCAATTTGTGAGCCTCATTCCTATTTAAGGGATATTATCAGCACTGCCGATTGTGGCAGAGCCATTAAAAATGGAGACGCCCCAGGGCTTGCGAATTTTATTGGTGAGTTGATGGCTAACCCTGACAAGGCGGCTCGCCTGGGGAAAAACGGTCGTGCGTATTTACAACAACACTATACGTTAGATCATATCGCCCAGGAGTACTATGATTTGATCATGGCGTGCCAAAAGTAACTATTTATTGATAGTTTTAAGGTATTGGGTCAGAAATAGACCCTGCTTTGGAATTTTCCAGCTGAACTGATACTTGATCAATATCAGAATTGGGATCATTTAATAGGGATTTCACTTGTTGAAACACGGTTCCCAGTTTGCCTTCATTGAGCAGGCTGTTGATTAACGTAAGCCCGCTGGTAGAGAGCAGTAACTTAGTGATATCCCCAGCATTATTGCCTCCATTTTCGCCGTTGAACCCCGGAAATGAATAAACTCGAGATTCTCCTAAAATGCCCGGTTGCGGGGCGAGGGCATTGACAATGTCGGGGAGATGTACCACCAATTCTGGCCAAAGCACTTTAATAAGTTCAGCAGTGCGGTTGGCATTGCTCAAGCTATTTTGGGCTTCGATCAAGGCCCGTTGGCCTTCGGCTTCAGCTAGGGATTTGTGTTGGTTGGCATCGGCGAGGGTGCGGATCGATTCCGCTTCCAGCTCGGCGGCCTGGCGAGCGATTTCGGCTTGGCGACGGCGACGGAACACATCAATTTCTACTACGTTTTGATCGGCAATACGGCGTTTTTCGGCTTCCTGTTGGGCAGAAATCAGGGTTAGCTGTTGAGACCGCTCGGCCTTTTCGACTTCTTGGGCTGTGACTACAGCGGATTCAGCTTTGGCTCGCACTGCATCGGCTTCTAGGCGTTCTTTTTCTTTGATGGCAATGGCGATCGCCGCTGTTTGTTGAGCCAGTTGGGATTTTTGTTCAGCCATGGCAATTTCGGCTTGGGCCTGTAACCGTGACGCATCAATGGTTTTTTGGCGTTGAATTTCGGCCACTTCGGCTTCTTGTTTTTGCAGGGCCTGGGCCACCTTCAGCAGTTTTTGTTGCTCTTCTAGAGTAATATCAGCATTGATCTGTGTATTTTGTACTGCCAATTGTTTTTGAATGCGTTCTTCTTCGATCGTCTGTTCTTGGAGAATTTTATTGCGTTCAATTTTAGCCAACTCCTGGTCTTTGGCTTCTTGAATTTCCCGTTCCTGTTGCGCTTTTTGGGATTCAATTTCCTTGCGCTGCAACATTTTCAGTAACTCAATTTCCTTTTGTTGAGTAATGTTGGCATCTTCTTTTTGTTGGGCAATGGTTAAACTCTGCTTTTCAGCGGTGAGTTCCTTTTGTTCGATCGCCACTTTAGTCGTTAATTCCACCTCGCGTTTTTGCTGAATCGAATGCTGAATGGTTTCGGTGCGGAGCCTTACCCCTTGGGCATCAAAGAAATTATTTTCATCGTAGGTATCACTTTCTTCGATTTCAGAAATAGCAATATTATTGAGGGTCAAACCGACTTTTTTTAGGTCATTTTGAATCAGATTCAAAACCTCATCGCCAAAGCCCAATTTATCCGAATCCAGCTCTGCCAATTTTTTCTTCTTCGCCGCCGCCCGAATCGCATCATCCGCCCTTTTTTCTAGGGCTTCTTGGATTTCCAAGGCCGAGATTTGACCTTTTTTGGAGAGCCGTGCCGCCGCCGTTAAAATATCATTACGGTCAGGATTAATACAGACATAAAAGGTGACGCGCATATTGGCCCGCATATAGTCCTGGGTACGGACGGCCAAATTGCCCGAGCGCACAACATCAATGGAAATTTCCCGCAGGGAGACTCGGGTGATTTCATGGAAGCCGGGAATGACGATACAGCCGCCGTGGAGAATCACCAATTGTTCTTTTTTCAACACGCCGCCGGTTCGCACGATCGCCTCGTTATTGGGGGCAATCACATAAAAACGGGTATAAAGAAAAATCGTAACCAAGAGCAAAAATAAAATGGAAACAATCACCGCCGGAAAAAACAGGAGAGCGCTGATGCCTCCGGGGGCGGCAGTTAGAGGGGGGAGTTGGGCAATTAGGGTTTCCGTTGATGTTTCCTCTCGTTGCAGAGGCCGACTTTGGGCCAAAACTCTAGGTTCAACCATGGGGGGGACTGTCTGCAATAACACAAACCAAAATTTCATAATGAGTCCTCTAGGGGGGGTGATGGTAAATCTGTTTGAGCTGTGCCAGGGGAGTTAATCCATTTATCCTCATCGGAGCTATCCTTGGCGATTGCCAAATAGCCATGGCCCTGGGGGGATTGGTCAATAATCAAAATCTCTTGGTTATGGTGGGGAATCACCGTCGCCCAGGCCGGCAGACTAACGCTAATCGTCAGTAAATTCCCAGCGGCATCGTAGACCCGGGCCTGACCAATTTTCCCATCCATTAAATAGGGTATTTTTTTGGAGGTCACCGTCCCCACACAGCCAATGATCCGCTCTTGGCTACTATCTTGGCTAAAGGAGACAAATAAACCGGCGATCGGTCGAGAAAGTAACCGGCCTAGCCAGAGACTCCAGCCCAGGGAAAGAAAAAGGACTAATCCGCCCAGTCCCCAAAACCGATAGGGAATAGTGCCGGTCAAACTGGCGATCGCCACATTCAGAATCCAGCCCCCTACCCCCCAGAGACTAAAATCCATAGCCAACAGAAGCATTAACGGTGCTTTGCCAAGACCAAACCAGCCCAACACTTGCCAGGGAATTCCCTCCTCAAAGGTGCTATTGGGCAACGAATCTGCCTCAGCTTTGAGGTCAACCGACGGGTCAAGACCCAACTCTAGGTCATCATCCCCATCGCCGGAGAGAATGATTAAGCCAAAACAGACTAGCCCAGCTCCCAGAAATAGCCAATAGGGTAAATTTGCGAGGTGAAATAACATGCAGGGCTAACCAGAAACCGCTAGCCCTAGCTTAGTCGTTAATTCGCCAGGGGGTTCTTTTTTTGATAAAAAACTTAATTTCTAAGCCAGAACCTGAGTCTTTGACATCCTCCCCTCCGTGAACGGAGAGGATTCCTACAAGACAAACAGTTCCAACTGAGTTGTCTTTCGGTGGGTTGGCGCTTCACAGGACGCAGCTACCGAAGTAGTCTTATGCAATCCTCCACGCCCGTTTTTGGTCTCCGAATGACCTCCGGCGACTAGTGCTGACTGGCAGAAAAAAGCCTAGCATTAAGGAGTAAGAGGTAGAAGAGTACATCCCATGCCGAGAATGATAGCGACCCCCATCATTTTAAGCCCCACAGAACAGGCAAATCTCGATACCCTAGTCAGACGACCGAGCACATCTCAGCAGATTGCGCTCCGAGCCAAAATTATCCTG
>JBGSZT010000044.1:0-4166 GCA_041750255.1 Synechocystis sp. | reverse complement strand
CATCAATAAATTGACGACTACAGTTGACACAAATATGATTTTGTTTACCTTGCTTATTGATACCATTTTTACGGATATGAGTAGATTTACACTCAGGGCATTGCATTGTGATTTCCTCTGTTCATATCTCTATTATGCAATGCCAAAGATTTAAACCCGACAGTAAATCCAACGCCAAAGTATCATCAAAAGCATGAGAAATGGAGCAAAGAAGAAGGGTGGAAAAAATGGTTAAATAATCTCAGATTAGTCATTTCCATACTCAATGCAATAAATCTTATCAAAAAGTGGGTAAAAGTATTTCCATTCGCCCATATTTTAGATGAATTAACTAAGCTTTTCAACAAGGTTAATAAACTAGATCACTTAAAGTATTTGGTGAATTCATGGGACGTATTTTGTTATTCTTCTGCCTAGACTGACGAAAGAGGATTATATGGATGTAGCTAAAGAACTACATTTAAGTCCCCGAACCATAAAAAAATATATCAGTGGTTTATTGTGAAAAAGTGAGACAAATAGACTTCTTCATAAATAAAATGACTACGCTACCAAAAGCGTCTAAAAAAGCAAAATGTGGAATCTATGACCCTACGGATAGCGTGTTGTCCTTATTCTTGAAGAGGTCTAATGAACGAGAGCTGAATTAGTGCGTTTTGCTTTAGATAATCAGCTAGTTAATTAGGGTTTTAGATTTAATATTACTTTTTGTAAAGAATTTGCAGTATTCTTGAACCAGGCTCACTCAGGGCATCCCGAGCGATAGTTGCGACTTGACCAGTTACAGTGGCTTTATACTCAGCAACAACATCACCAAAGGCATTACGCTGGATCGCTACTTTTTGACCTGGGGTTACTGTGTCTTTTAGTTCAACCGTCAATTCTAGGAAACCACCAGTGGTAGAACGAATGGTTTCAAAAGCATCCCCCAAAAAAGTGCCTGCTTCTTTAGCAGATCGTCCCATGGGACCTTCGACAACCTTATAGTACTTGAATAGGTTCATCACCCCTTCTATGGTCATGGCAATCTTTTTATTATCAAAAACTCGAGCCGGACCGAGTTCGACGGTTAAGGCGGGAATACCTGCTTCGACAAAAGTTGTTTCTAAAGTACCTTTGAGACCGGGATCGTCTTTGATCTGCTCAATAGGAAATAACTCTGCCATTTGCTTAATTTCGGAGTTACGAAAGTCAGCAAAAATAAACATGGTAAAATCAGAGCCGGTAGTTACGGTATGACAATCTAAGGCTATATCGGTGTTATTTTTGAGCAATCGATGCCAAAGAATACCCGCGTGACGAGTCGGTGCATTGTCCCCCGTTTCTTCACCTGGCCAGACACGATTGAAATCAATAGACAGACCACCATTTTGAGCTATGGGCCAATGGCTTTGGGTATATTCTATAGCAGGACGAGATAACCCATAAAGTGCGATCGCACATCCCGACATTTCCATAGGTTCTAGACCGCTCATAATGCGCTGGATTGCGTTTACGGAACTTAACTCATCACCATGTACACCGCAAGTCAGAGAAATACGTTTACCCTCTCGAATACCTTTAGCAACAACTACAGGGACATACCAATGTTGACCTGTTCCCATCTGTACACCTTGGAAAAAAAAGCGGTGCTTTTTGCCTGGTTCAAGGTCGTTGATATTTAACTGACTGATAACGGGCGTACCCTGAATTTTATCTCCTGTGTAAACCGTGTTCTCTGGATTCATTGGAGTTGTTTTGCTTTACTTGTTATCCTCACTATCATAATAGTGGTTGGCGTTTTCTGACGTTAAATCGATAACCTTGGGGCAGAATATGCAATTGCACCCCACAAAGGGCTATAGGCTCATCTTTAAGCAATCCTTCCAGATTATTATGAGTAGAATTAGTTTCATCCACAACGGTGACAGATCCACTTCCGATTACTTCAAATTCATCACCTTGGACAACAATTGCAGTATCTTCATCAATCCCTAGACCTATATCCGCAGGTTCAAGTACCAAAGCGGCTAGCAGACGACCGAGGCGACCTCGTTGAGCAAAATGTTGATCTACGAGAATGCCTGGCAAAAATCCCATCCCCGGACCAATACTAACGGCATCGACAGTCGGATTAGAGACAGATGCCCCTGCAATAATCATTTGGTCGGGCATCATCGCAGCCCCGGCGCTAGTACCGCTAATAACAGCACCCTCCTCAGATCGTTTATGAATAGCCTTATCTAAAGGAGTACCCTTGATAAACTCCACGATGCGTAATTGATCGCCCCCGGTAAAGAAAATACCCGTTGCCTCAGCGATGATATCTAGGGAATCTTCTCGTTCAGAATCTTCGCGATGTTCGGTGTGGATAACCTCTACAGATTCTGCCCCTAATCTTTTAAAAATGCTAGTGTATTCTTCCCCTACTTCTCTGGGGTAACCCGTAGCTGCTGTCATCACCGCAATGTGTGCTTTCACCCCTCCTGATCTGCGGATAAACTCTCGCAAGACAACACAATTCCCCTCTCTATCCTCTGCCCCACCAATAATAATTAAAGTGCCACGTTTTTGTTCAGTATTCATGAAGATTACTCCTAATCTATTACGTTTATTATTCCTGTGATCTAAAAATCAACACCATCCCTAATCAAAGGACAAGTCATACAATGACCGCCACCGCGTCCGCGCCCCAGTTCTGCACCGATAATAGGAATTACTTCTACTCCTTCCTCGCTTATTGCTGCATTAGTAATAGTATTGCGATCATAAGCAATTACAACTCCAGGCTCTAGGCAAACTACATTATTCCCACTGTCCCACTGCTGGCGTTCTCTACTGTAATGGTTACCCCCAGTTTCCACAACTCTCAACTTTTTCAGACCTAAAGAAGACGCTACTACCTTAACAAATGATTGAGATTCTTTTGTTAACTCATACCCTGGTGGTTTGTCACTTGGATAAAGAGAAAAGGTGACCATTTTGTTAACGATATCAGGAAATAGAGTAACCATATCGCGATCACAGAAGGTAAAAATTGTATCAAGGTGCATCGCGGCTCGCAGTTTGGGCATACCGGCGACAATAACCCGTTGAGCACCCCCTTTAGCAAATAGAGACGCAGCTAATTGGGTAATTGCTTGGCGAGAGGTACGTTCACTCATCCCAATCAGTACCACGCCCTTGCCTATGGGCATAACATCTCCGCCCTCAAGGGTCGCTAGGCCATGATTAACTTGAGGATCTCCCCACCAGATTTCAAAGTTACTATGGGCAAAACTGGGGTGAAATTTATAAATTGCTGTAGTGAGGAGAGTTTCTTCGTGTCTGGCAGGCCAATAGAGTGGATTGAGGGTAACCCCACCGTAAATCCAGCAGGTGGTATCGCGAGTATACAAAGTATTTGGTAACGGGGGTAATAAGTATCCCGTAATACCACTAACTTCTTGAGCGGTTCGTAGGAAGACTCCTGAAAAATCTTCCGGGATATCATAGGCGGCAAGTCCACCAATAAGATATTCGGCTAATTTTTGAGTACTCAAGCTTTCTAAAAAGGCTCTAACGTCTACGACTAATTCTAATCCAACTTCATTGGGTACTATCTGTTGGTCTAAGATCCATTTTTTGGCTTCGGGAATATTTAGAGTTTCTGCAAGTAACTCGTGCATCTCGACCACTTCAACACCGCGATCACGCATTTTGGCAACAAAGTCGGCATGATCTTGTTTGGCCTTATCTACCCACAACACATCATCGAACAGGAGATTATCACAGTTATTGGGTGTCAAACGAGTGTGGGCTAAACCTGGTGAACACACCATCACTTTTCGTAGTTTGCCAACTTCTGAATGTACACCATAAATAACGGAACTTTTGTTAGTGCTAGCAGTATCTTTAGGGGCAGTCACGAGAATTCCTCTGTTTAGTTTTTTTGACTTGAACTTGCTGGACTGAGCACATGCACTAAATGGGCAACAAAAAGCTGTTTTTTGTTTATCTTCTTTTTTCTCGACTTGGATTAGTGTAATTAAATACGGGGACTTTAGTCAACTGGACAGTGGGAAGTTCTCGGTGGACTAGCGGGATGAAGAGAAGGAAAACGGACATGCCGTGACCGAAGCGGCCCAAGATGTCCGAAACTGGCTGATATAAATCACTTCAGCCAGGACTATTATGGAGCTCTACCA
>JBGSZT010000043.1:0-14495 GCA_041750255.1 Synechocystis sp. | reverse complement strand
TGGTAGAGCTCCATAATAGTCCTGGCTGAAGTGATTTATATCAGCCAGTTTCGGACATCTTGGGCCGCTTCGGTCACGGCATGTCCGTTTTCCTTCTCTTCATCCCGCTAGTCCACCGAGAACTTCCCACTGTCCAGTTGGATAAGCGTGATTGAAAAATCGAAAAATAATGACCACGAAAAGAGAGCATCCCCCTTTCTCGAAGTATTTATACTTAGGGAAGTGACTGAGGAATTGATGCTAATAGTAACGTGGCTTCGAGGGTAACTTGACTTTAATACCGACAAGTCAGCTCCATCCACAATCCTAACCCACGACTTGAGGGCTAACTTAGGAGGTCTTGAGATCAGAGCAAACTCGGCAACCTTTTTAGGTAAGATCGGGGACAGTGCTATTTTTTGACATACTCCTATGACTGCGACTGCCCCTCACCAAAAAGCTAGAGCCCTCAAGCCAGGAAGCCCCCGTCCTGCCAAAGCTCTCTGTAGCGAGTGTGGACTGTGTGACACCTATTATATTCATTACGTCAAAGAGGCCTGTGCTTTTTTGAATCAACAGATTGCGGAGCTAGAAGCCGAAGCCCATGGCCGTAGCCGAGATTTAGACAAGGAAGATGATTGCTATTTTGGTGTGCATCAAGCCATGATCGCCGCCCGCAAGCGAGAGCCGATCGCCGGGGCCCAATGGACGGGCATTGTCAGTTCCTTGGCCTGTGAGATACTGACCCGTGGCTGGGTGGAGGGAGTCGTCTGTGTGCAAAATACCAAGGAAGACCGCTTTGGCCCGCAGGTGGTATTAGCTCGCACCACCGAAGATATTTTGGCCGCTAAGGTCAATAAACCAACCTTATCTCCCAATCTTTCGGTCTTAGAAGAAATTGCTAAATCCGGGCTAAAACGTTTACTCGTCATTGGGGTAGGCTGTCAAATCCAGGCCCTGCGAGCGGTGGAGAAAGAATTAGGTCTAGAAAAGCTCTATGTGCTGGGGACTCCCTGTGTGGATAATGTTTCTAGGGCAGGATTACAGAAATTTTTGGAAACCACCAGCCGATCGCCAAAAACGGTGGTGCATTACGAGTTTATGCAGGATTTCCGGGTTCATTTCAAACATGAGGATGGCTCGGTGGAATTAGTACCCTTCTTTGGGCTTAAAACCAATCAACTCAAGGATGTCTTTGCCCCCTCTTGTATGAGTTGCTTTGATTATGTCAATTCCTTGGCGGATTTGGTGGTGGGCTATATGGGGGCTCCCTTCGGTTGGCAGTGGATTGTTGTCCGCAATGACACCGGCGCTGAGATGTTAGAGCTGATTCGAGACCAACTTGATACTCAACCCGTGGCCTCTAAAGGCGATCGCCGTCAGGCAGTGCAACAAAGTATTCCGGCCTACGACCAGGGCGTGACATTGCCGATGTGGGCAGCCAAATTAATGGGAGTCGTGATCGAAAAAATTGGCCCCAAGGGACTAGAGTATGCCCGCTTTAGCATTGATTCCCACTTCACCCGCAATTACCTTTATCTACGGCGCAACTATCCCGACAAGCTTGAGTCTCAAGTCCCCGACTATGCCAAGCGCATCGTTGAACAGTATAAATTACCTGAAATTTAAATTCTGTCGGAACATTTCAACCGTCATCGCGTAGAATCAAAGAGCTTTGTCAGCGATATCACAACGGCCAATGTTCCTCCCCCCCTAGTTCATGGAAGATAAACAGCTTACCCCCGAAGAAATTCAGCAATTAAGCCAAACTATCCCCTTTTTTCAAGGTATTTCCCTAGAGTCGTTAATGAGTAGTGTGACCCATGTTGCCATTCGCCAGCATCCGGCCAATCAAGTGATTTTGTTAGAGCATGATTGGGGCGGCTCTGTTTATTTTATTCTCAAGGGCTGGGTCAAAATTCGTACCCACAACGCCGACGGCAAGGAAGTAACCCTGAATATTGTCGGCAAAGGGGAAGTCGTGGGGGAAATGGCGGCGATCGAGGAAGCTCCGCGCTCCACCGATGCCATTACCCTAACGGCGGCAGAGGTATGCAGTATCCCAGCACCGGATTTTTTTGCACTGCTTAAATCTGAGCCTATGGCGGGGGTACGACTAGCTCAACTGATTGCACGGAGACTGCGACAATTGAACCGACGACTACGTTTGCGCGAAGCCGAAAGTACGGCTAGAGTTGCCGACACCCTCTTATTTTTAGCCGAAGGGCAAGGAAAAGCCAGCGGTCAGGGCGTGATTATTCCCAATTTGCCCCACCGTGAACTGAGTAGTATTAGTGGTTTAGCCAGAGAAACCGTAACTAGAGCCTTGACTAAGCTCGAAAAGCGGGGGTTAATCCTCCGTGAAGGCGAACAACTACGGATTCCAGACCTTTTTGCCCTCGAAGACGCTATTTCCTAAGCATTTTTTAAAATTAATTATGCCCTCTTCTGCCAACCCACTTCCGCCGGAGTCCACTCCGTCTTCATCAGACTCTGACATCAACTGGGTCGATCTAGAACCAGATCTGGAGCCTTTTACAGCAGCACCGGCCGAATCCAGCAAGCTCACAAAATCATTTCTTTCATCAACGAAGCTATCAACTACCTTGGCTATGGTGGAAAGTGCGTTTTTAGCTAGTACCGCCAGTCTAATTTGGTTGATTAATTATTATTTTCCTCTTGGCCCACTGTTAAGAATTTTTTTTCCTATCCCCTTAGCTCTGGTTTATTTACGCTGGGGTCCGCGCACTGCTGTGAAGGCTATTGTAGTCGCCAGTTTATTACTATCCGTTTTAATGGGGCCGACTCGGAGCGTGGTTTTTTTGATTCCCTACGGATTGATGAGTTTGCAATTGGGTTTTTGTTGGCGGCGTAACACCCCCTGGGCATTTTCAATTTTTTCGGGGGCATTGATTGGTTCCTTTGGTTTTTTCTTCCGCTTTTGGTTATTTTCAATTTTGTTGGGAGAAGACCTCTGGCGCTATGTCACCACCCAAATCACCAATTTTTTGGACTGGGTTTTTCTACAGCTCAACATCCTCGCCCAGCCCGATTTATTTTTAGTACAAGTCCTTGCGGTGTTGATGATTTTTTTGAATAGTTTGTTTTATCTATTCACCGTCCATCTAGTCGCATTATTAGTACTAGACCGTCTAGGGAACCGGATCCCACGCCCCCCCCGTTGGCTCTCCGCGATTCTCGACTACGATTAGAAAAGCCAGCCGTAGGAATGCAAGCCCTTACCGAGGAAATTGACTCCCAGATAGCAAATCCAAACGACTAAAAAGCCCACAGAGGCTAGAATCGCCGGTTTTCGCCCCTGCCAGCCTTTGGTGATACGGGCATGGAGATAAGCGGCAAAGACGAGCCAGGTGATCAGTGCCCAGGTTTCTTTGGGGTCCCAACTCCAATAGGAACCCCAGGCTTCGTTGGCCCAGACGGCTCCGGCGATGATACCGATGGTGAGGAGGGGAAATCCTAACCCAATAATGCGATAGCTGATGTTGTCGAGGGTATCGGCTAAGCTTAAACGCTGGGGAGATAGAGTCAGGGGAACGGTTTGGGATTTGTTTAATACGGCGACAGAGCCAAGACTATTTAACTCCATTATTTGAGTTGGAGAATTTTCCGGCGCGGTTAACCGCTCAACTGCACGAAAACTGCCCGTTCCCACCGAACTTCCCCGCAATTCAATGGTTTGACCCTGGGTGACGATCAAAAAGGCGATCGCCAGTAGGGAGCCGACAATTAGAGCAGAATAACTAATCATCATCACACTGACGTGCATCATTAACCAGTTGGACTTGAGCGCTGGTACTAAAGGAGCGGAGACTTGCATATCCACCGGTAGGGTGAGGGCGGCAAAAGCGGAAATGCCCAAGGCTATGGGAGTGGTAAAGACACCCACCAAGCGACTTCGGCTCATGGATTCTGCAATGAGGTGAGCGGCGGTGAGCCCCCAAGCCAGGAAAAAGAGAGATTCGTAGAGATTACTAATGGGGAAATACCCGGCCTCTAACCAGCGAGCCCCCAGGAGTGCCGCGATGGTCAAATTGGCGATCGCCATGCCAATGGTGCCGAGTTGAGAGAGCCAAGGTTGAGGGAAAAGAGCCCCGACCCAATAAACCAAAAGCGTTGCTAAAAGAATAAGGAATGAACTGTTATCTAAAAAACCTTCAAGGCTGAGTAAATCCATAAATATTAAAACTGCTGGTCAGGGTAACGACTACATTTAATATCCTATCGGCATTGCGGAGAGTTAGCCTAGCCAAGACCCGACGGACGCCAATGACAGGCAGTACAGACTCAAAAATCAAGCATACTGGGAGACTTTTTGCAAAAACTCCTCCGTTAGCTTCATAAATGCTTTAGACCCCTGGCTATTGGGCACGGTCTGGACAACTGGCATAAAAGAATCCACCGCTTTGGCCACATTTACGTCCATGGGAATAGATTGCTCAAATAATTGCTGGGGTTGGAAATCAGACCGGACTCTCCGCATCACTTGATTGTAATATCGACTTAATAATCCCCCTCCCGATAGAATAAAAACGACTCCAATTAGATTTATATTTAAGGGATCATCCGAGGCTTTATGACTTTCTTTTAATTTGGCAATTCTTCGTTCTAATAATTGCATTCCGACGATGGATAATGGTTCGGGCCGCGCGGGAAGAAGATAAAAATTACTGGCGGCAATGCCACTGCGAGTTAGCAAATTGTACCCCGGCGCACAATCTAAAATAATGAAATCATATTCATCTAAAACCGGTTCTAAAATCTTTTTAATCAGACTGCTTTCAAAACGATTCCAGACTACTTGAAAATCCACATCACCTCTATTAGTTGCTTCACGGTGCAGCATTTCAGAAACAAGGTATTCATCATAGAGTTCAATATCTCCCGGAAGCAATTCCAAGCCTTCAATGTCACATACCGCCGGACAAATGATATCAAATATTTCTAACTTACTATGGGGATTGGGCTGTAGAATATTATCAATAAGATAACTCAAGGTTTTACGCTTTTTTCGAGTTTTAGCAAACTCATGGGGAGATACGAGGCTCAATGTGGCACTGATTTGAGAATCTAGATCTAGCACCAACACTCTTTTTTGATAATATTTAGCAAGACAAGTAGCAAGATTAACCGTTAAGGTTGTTTTCCCTACACCGCCCTTCATATTAACAGTACTTATAATCCTCGCTACCATACTGATCCTATTGACATTTTATTGGTTTCGTTACTCTAGCAGAATTAGGACTATGGCAATCTAAAGTAAACGATGGATATCGTCGTTTAATCCTAATAGAACCAAAATCATTCCTTTTTCGATGCGTTCGTAGGGAGAAGGATTAATTTTAAATTTTTCTTCGGAGCCGATCGCCAAAACACTGACCCCATACTTTTTGCGTAATTGTAATTCAGCTAAGGTTTTTTCATGAAATTCTTCGGGAGCAACAATTTCGACAATACTATTTTCTTGATCTAACTTAAACCGATCCACGATCGCCGGCTTGGTTAAACGATAGGCTAAATCTTGACCAGCTTCATGCTCAGGAAAAACAATCAAATTAACGCCTAACCGCAGAAGTATTTTTTCATGGATATCTGAGGAAACCTTGGCGACTACATTCTTTACCCCGCCTTCTTTCAAATTAAGACAGGTAATAATACTTTCCTTGAGATAATTACCAATGGCAACAATCACAGTTTCAAATTCAAATACCCCAGCTTCCCGAAGGGCATTATCATCGGTGGAATCCAAGGTAATCGCGTTGGCAACTACCCGGTCGGCCAAAGCCTCTGCCACTAATCGGTCATCTTGGTCAATGCCTAGTACATCATGTCCATTTTTGTGAAAGGTTTCGCACACAGCCCGACCAAAGCGACCTAAGCCAATGACGGCAAATTGTCGTTTGTCTTGTCGAATTAAATTAAGAAAATTAACTGTTTTCATGGAAAAATTACCTTAACCAACTAATAAGTTTTCTTCGGGATGATGGAGCATACTAGGTTTAGGATCACCAATAACCGCCGCCATTAATAGAATAATGCCGACGCGGCCGATATACATCGTGACAATAATAACTAATTGTGAGAGCGGAGCGAGTTTTGCTGTGATGCCTAAGGATAACCCCACCGTTGCAAAGGCAGAAACAACTTCAAATAAAATATGGACTTCATCGAGGGGAGAAGTTATTTTGAACTCAATAAACGCGATCAAACTCGTGGCAATAATGACTGTAATCATAGAACCAAAGGTAACGGCGATCGCCTTAAAGACTAAGGTGTTAGGAATTGTTCGTTTATAAATAACAATGGTTTCGTGTCCACGCAGTACAGAACGAGTGCAATTAGCCAGAATACTTAAGGTTGTTGTTTTAATACCACCCCCAGTGCCACTGGGACTCGCCCCAATAAACATCAATAGCATCGTTACCAAGAGAGAATTAATCGTTAATTTAGCATTGTCGATGGTGTTGAATCCAGCGGTACGAGTAGTCACAGACTGAAACCAAGCAGCTAATAATTTATTCTGAATACTATAGCCCTGAATTGTGTTTGGATTTTGAGATTCAATAAACAGAAAAGCAATAGTTCCCAAAATCAGCAAAAATAAAGTCACTCTAACTACTACTTTAAAATTCAAGGAAAAATTAAACTTTTTTTTACATCGTAGTCGTTTATTTTCCAACCAAACGTAAAATTCAATAATAACTTGATAGCCAATCCCGCCAAAAATAATTAATCCGGTAATTACTAGGTTAATAATAATCGAGTCATAATAACCCATTAAACCATCTTTAAAGAGGCTAAATCCAGCATTATTAAAAGCACTAACACTATGAAAGACCCCGAGCCAAAGGGCTTCTGTTAGATTATAGTCTTGGGAAAATTTATAGCTGAGGAAAAAAGCGCCCGTCAATTCAAAAATCAGCGTTGTAGCAAAAATTGATTTAATTAAATTTTGGCTTCCTTGGAGAAAAGGACGGTCAAAGGATTCTTGAATGGCGAATCTTTGTTGTAGATCGAATTTGCGACCAATTAGAATCATTAAAAAAGTAGTAGTGGTCATGTAGCCCAATCCGCCCACTTGAATTAATAGCAAAAGAATCAATTCACCCCAAAAGGAAAAATAGCTATTGGGGTCTACCACACTTAAGCCTGTTACACAAACGGCGGAGGTTGAGGTAAATAATGCGACCAAAAAACTGCCCCAGGTTCCGGTGGTGGTGGCAAAGGGCATCATTAAAAGCAGAGTGCCTAGGGCAATGACTGAGAAAAAACCTAAACAAATGGTGCGGGAAATGGTCATGTTTGGCAGTTAGTAATGATTGGTGGCGATCGCCGTTGGTCGCGCCGAAAGCAGGTCTCGATAGACTTGTTCTAAGTGATTGATGTTGCGGGTAAAGGTATAGCGTTCTAAGACTCGTTCTCTGGCTTTACGCCCCAGGAGGTCTGTGATTTCGGGATGATCTCGCAGAACGGGCAACAGGGTCTTGAGTTGAGTGGTCACGCCCTGGGTTCCCAGAATAATACCGGCTCCATGCTCTAGGACTTCACCATCGGCCCCCGCATCGGTGGCAATGCAAGCGGTGCCGCAGGCCATGGCTTCTAGGAGCGATAACGATAAACCCTCGACCAAGGAAGGCAGAATAAACGCATCGGCCGCCCGTAAAAGCTGAATACGAGTGGACTCATCCGCCACAAATCCTAACCAATGGATACCCAAATCGCTACCATAGGCGGGTTGAAGCGATGATTTTAAGGGACCATCCCCAATAATCAACAACCGACAACGGTCGCCCATTTCCACTGACTTCCAGGCCTTAAGCAAGGATTCGACGTTTTTTTCTGGTGCAATACGCCCTAAATAAACAAACAGCCGTTCGGCTTGATAGGTCTGCTTCATCCCAGACTTGCCGGGGGAATATCGTTCAACGTCAACTCCGTTAGGAATAATGGCAATGCGCTGCCGTGGCACCCCCAATCTCAGTAAGAGATTGCATTGTAGATTAGAAAAAACAATGACCTTATCGTACTGGGCTAAAAAAGGAGCATAAAGCTGATAGGTCAAAAATTGAGTACTTGAAGAAAGATTCCGTAATTTGCTATCAAAGGGGGGATGAAAGGTCGCCACTAGGGGAATTTGCAGGTCTTCACAAATTTCAGGCAAGCGAAAATCTAGGGGCGACAGCGTCAGGGAGGCATGAACCAGGTCGGGCTTAAGCTTGGCGAGGGCATCGGACAGGATTTTGCTGGATTTTGGCGTCGGAATCGTGTAGATGGTGGATTTGAACAAAAACGGTAGGACAACCTCCGGGCAATCCCGTCCGCCGCTGGTGGGGGATTCTTCCTGGGCAAAATGCAGGAAGCTAACCTGGTAACCCTTGTCTAGTAAAGCATTAGTGACCTCACGACCGTAGGTGACATTGCCACAAAAGGGAGATTTTTTTCCGAGCCAAGCGATGTGCATAATTTTAGGTTTGTTAGCCCACTCCACCGGTACGATGAAGGTCATCGATTATCTTAGATCAAAATCGTGGCTTTCCCGCGGTAATTTCTATCCATTTATAATACCGATCAACGACAAATGTCGTCGCCGCGCTTTGCACCCTTAACCTTAAGCAATGATTAGAATTTCGAGGAGTCTGGACAACCTTCGTCATCATGGAAAGATAGGGCTCCACTTATTTTGGCGATTCTTTCGGAATGCTTCCAGCTTTTTCACCCACTTTTCATCGCGTATTGCCGACAGTCACCTGGGAACGGTTGCTTATTCTATGGCGTTCTCTGGCGGAGCGCGGGGGAGACTCTACTCATTTATTGATCGATCCTGATGGGCGACAACGCTTTGCCCTCCTGCTTGCCCCTCGGTTTCAGGCACTCCTCAAGGCAGAATCCGTTTCTCCCCACCATGAAGCGGTGTGGTTGACTCAATCTAAAATGGCGATCGCCGATTTTATCCACGAGCATCAGCTTACCGTACCAGAAACCCTAGCAAGTTCATTTTCTGCGCCCCTTGACCATCCCCTGCAAGAACAGCTCCTCCTAGGACTCTTAGAAATTCTTAATAGTGACAGCCTCAATCCGCCTCCTAAGTTCCCTTCATTACTCGAGCTCCAAAGCAGTCAAGATAAAGTTTTGAGCCAAGTCATTGCTCAAATTCGCCAGAGTTTAGATTTATCGGTGATTCTTCATACTGCTGTCACGGAGGTACGGCAATTTATTTTTGTTGATCGCCTGGTCATCTATCAATTCCAAGCCAGCCCGGAGCATCCCATTTCCTCGGAAAAGCCCCGTCAACGCCCCGGTCAAATCACCTACGAGGCGCGGATTTCCGCTGATATTCCGAGTATGTTGGATTTAGTTACCGAAAATGATTGTTTTTCTCAGGTTGCAAGCTATGAACAGCGATACCTGAAGGGAGACGTGGTCGCGGTTAATGACATTGAAAGCCATTATTCCTCGTCCTATTGTCTGATTCGTCTGCTTCAGCAATACCAAGTTCGGGCCAAATTGGTGGCGCCCATTCGAGTCGATAATCAACTGTGGGGGTTGTTAATCGCCCATCAATGCCATCACCCCCGCCAATGGCTCGAGAGTGAAAAAAACTTTTTGGGACAAATTGGGGAACATCTAGCCGTGGCGATCGTGCAAGCGAAGCTCTATGCCGAAGTCCAAGAACAAAAACAAACCTTTGAGAAACGGGTCATTGAACGCACCAAAGATCTTCGTGATACCCTCCTGGCCGCCCAGGCGGCTAATCATCTGAAAGTGGATTTTCTCAACAACATTACCCATGAATTACGCACGCCCCTAACCTGTGTGATTGGCCTATCAGGAACCCTTTTACATTGGTCGAATAAAGGAATTGCCCTACCTCTAGAAAAACAACAACGTTATCTTGAAATGATCCAAGAGGGGGGAAAACGATTGATGGAATTAATTAACGGTATTATTGAACTTTCTCGATTGGAGTCAGGGCAATCTATTCTAAAATTCCAGATGTTTTCCCTGCATAGTTTAGCCCAACGCATGGTTTACAACCTAGAGGCGATCGCCATAGACCGGCAAATTACCCTAGAGCTTGATTTTCAGATTCAACCCGAACAAGATCAATTTTGTGCAGACCCCGAACGCCTAGAGCAAATTCTATCCCATGTTTTAAATAACGCCCTTAAATTTACGCCGTCCCAGGGGCGGGTCGTACTTCGTATCTGGAAAGAGAACAAGCAAGCTGTTTTCCAGATAGAAGATACGGGCGTGGGCATTGCCGATCATCAATTTCCCTTCTTATTTGAAGCCTTCAAGCAATTAACTAATAACCACGAAAAAACCTATGAAGGCAGTGGAGTCGGATTAGCTTTGACCAAACAGTTGGTAGAATTACACGGCGGTAGAATTGAAGTGGATTCGATGGCGGGGAAAGGTGCTATTTTTACAATTTTTATCCCTCAGCAAAACCTATCTACCCTCAAAAAAATTAATTCCCAACCCCTAGATACTAAGGCAGAATTTTTTAACTCTGGAGTAGTTGTCATTGAAAATGATGAGGAAATTGCGACCTTAATTTGTGAGTTGTTGACCGCCGCCAACTTCCAGGTGATTTGGCTAATCGAAACGGCTAATTCCGTCAAGCAGATTGAATTACTGCAACCGGGCATTGTCTTAATCGATCAAGATTTCAAAAATGTTAATCAAGTCAGTCGCTTGCTCAAAAGTTCCCATCGCATTACTAATTTAAAGGTTGTTCTTTTAAGTGAACATATTTCCTCAGCGGAATGGCAAACCTTCTCTCAAAATGGTATCGATGACTATTTGCTCAAGCCTCTCCAGCCGGATCTCCTACTCCAGCGGTTAAATGTATTGCGCGGCAGTTCTGGCGAGCATCAAAAACGAGAAAATTTTAGACCCTAGGCAAAAGATCGGGTTACTATAGGGGGGATTTTGACCCCGTGGACAGTGTGTGAGGAGTAGAGTTATGGTTTTTTCACGATTCGCCGTGGGCTTGGCTAGCGATCGCCGGATATTTCGCTGGATAGCAAGCCTGGTTTTGAATTTTGGTCTCAGCCTCAGCGTCAAGGCCCAGTATGCCCCTGTCGCCAACCGCCCCTATAATCCCTGGCAGTATGCCTCCTTTCCGGTGGAAAACTTTCAGGCCTATACCTCTGGGTTTGGCTATCGAAGCTCACCCACCAATGGCACTCGACAATTCCACTACGGCCTAGACCTGGCTGCCCCCCTCGGGAGCTATGTCCGCAACTGGTGGGGAGGTAAGGTGGTCGAACTTTCTGACCATACCGCCTGCGGCACCTTGGTTCGGATTCAGTCAGGCCCCTGGCAACATATCTATTGTCATTTAATGGGGCGTGTCGAAGTGCATCAAAATAGGCGGCTGTTCGTTGACCGCGAAGGCGGAATTTTAGTCCAAGAAGGGCAAGAGATCCCTGCGGGGGCTCGCATCGGTCGAGTCGGCATGACGGGACGCACCACCGGGCCTCATCTGCACTGGGCTCTCAAACATGAGGGTGAATTTATTGACCCGGCCCGAGTGTTGCAAGTCATGTACAATAAAAGCGCACTATAGTGTTCGTTTCGCGGACTCCCTCCGAATCAAGTTGGCAATGCTAGGACGATTTTTGCACATTATTGGGGAGATTTTTCTGATTTTACCGTTAATACCAGATCGAATTGACTAGTGGTTTGATCGGGCAGGGAAACCGTCAAGGCTAACGCCTCCAGGCTGTTGAGTATCGCCTTTGCCTCGGGGGGAATGGGATCGGTATTGGCCTCACTCAGCTTGAAGAGTTCCGTTCTGACCTTGGCCATGTCTAAATAAAAATAGCCCAGATTAGGCTGGGGCAATAATTGCATACTTGTTTCAAAGCTAGGAAGCTTGGCCAGGGAGTTGCCGGCTGTGACGGATTGAGATTCTAGAATGGGATCAATACTGTCATGGCCAGGGTCGTCTGATCGGGCCAGCCATAACTTAGAAATAATTCTTGAGTCGGCGCTTTCCACGTCGTTGCATCGGTCTTTTTTTCCACCTTCAGCCCTTGAATCATTAGCAGTTGTTCCAGGCGTTCCAGGGTAGCGTGGGCAACATCTTTTTTACTTGTTTCAATCATCAGTATCGCACCGAGGCCTACCTCCGGAAAACTACTCTGTTGGCTCTGAACCATGCCGAAGGCAAATTCTCCATCCATCCAGCCAAAGACATCTTGATCTACATCCAGGTTAATTAGTCTAAAGGCTTTGCGGGTTTCGTTCACCATCTCTTTTAGTTCTGGGCTATTATCGCCTTCTTGAACTAATGTTGTCCAATTTTGGGCAATATCTTGTCCGCTGAGCAGGCCCAGAGTTGTGGAAGGATAACGTGAAGCGAACTTATTTTGGTTTTGCGTTAGGGCCAAGGGTGTTTGGGTCGCACTTAAATTGGCGATCGCCCGAAGATGGAGTCCATTTTCCTCTGGACTAAGACCAATGATGATTGATTTAAGCGGCGTTGCTGATTTGCAATATGAATCTCTAAAAATACCACTTTTTAAACCTTGATTCAAACTACCTTCTGGATATGTGCAAGGTTCGCATTCATACCTGAATTAAGCAACGCCCTCAAAGTCGCCTTTTACCTTACCAAACTCTGGGCTGAAAGGTGGCGGGGGTATCGAGTTCAAAAATTTCATCGTGAATACGGGCGACGTATAACCCCGCTTTTAAGACATCTTCTCTGAGGGCATTGGAGAGATCAACGGCGGCGAGGATGGCATACAGTTTTTATCCCGGTGTTCGGGGAAAAATTCTCGAAAGCGTTGGAGATGGCTGATCAATCAGTTGGGCAATGGATTTTTGACGGGCATGGCTTTTAACTTCTACCACAATGGCAGTATTCACCTCTCCATTGGCATAGGCCAGGACATCGAGTTCAATGTGTCGTCCCTGCTTGCTAACTCGAACGCTCGGGGTGACGACTTCCATGGCAAATTTTTCATACAGAGTGGTTTCCATGGAGGGCAAAGCCAAACCTTCTGTAAAACTGCTAAATTTTTTGCCAAGGCCACCAATTTGTTTCCCCAGTTCTTGAATTTGGCGATGGTTAGTTGGGATTGATGTTGAGCTTGCCCTATTTTAGGCGATCACCGTCTGGGGCAGTGGATTAAAGCAGGCTAATGGTTGACTATAACTTTGCCATTCCTATTGTCTTAAACCGCCTCCCGGAAGAAGCCCGCCACAACAAGGCGATCGCCCGATGACCCGAACCCGATTGATCTGCTCTTGGATAAAATCTTGTTGGAAAATCAGCGGGTTGTACAATTAAGCTAGCTTTTTTCTTGATCTCTCCTCCAATTTATAATTTTTGAATACCGAAAAATAATGACCTTTAATTCTCCATTGAGTAAATCTTTCTGGTCATCGCTAGTACTTATTGCGCCGTTTTTTTTGTGGGGAACGGCGATGGTAGCCATGAAAGGTGTCATGGCAGATACGACCCCTTATTTTGTAGCGGGTTTGCGATTATTACCCGCCGGGATTTTGGTCCTGTTAGTTGCCCTGGTTTTAGGGCGTCCTCAACCCCAGGGCTGGCGAGCCTGGGCTTGGATTAGCCTTTTTGCTCTGGTGGATGCCAGTCTGTTCCAAGGGTTTTTGGCCGAGGGGTTGGCCCGGACTGGGGCGGGGCTAGGCTCTGTGATTATTGATTCTCAACCCATTGCGGTTGCCCTCCTTTCGAGTTGGTTATTTCAAGAAAAAATTGGACTTTGGGGCTGGTTGGGTCTCATCCTTGGGATTTTTGGCATTAGTTTGATTGGTCTACCGGACGATTGGTTCTATAGTCTTTGGCAAACGCACACCCTGACGATTCAGAGCAGTTGGCAGAATTTTTTTAACCAGGGAGAAGCCTGGATGCTCTTGGCGTCTCTTTCGATGGCGATCGGTACGGTGATGATTCCCTTTGTTAGTCGTCACGTTGACCCGATTATTGCCACGGGTTGGCATATGATTCTGGGCGGTCTGCCGTTTTTGGGCTGGTCACTGGTGGTAGAGCCTCAATCTTGGCAGGCGATTACCTTTCCCGGTTGGTTGGCCCTGGCCTACGCCACCATTTTTGGCAGTGCGATCGCCTATGGTATTTTTTTTTGGTTAGCCTCCAAGGGAAATTTAACGAGCCTGAGCTCCCTAACCTTCCTAACCCCCGTTTTTGCCCTCAGCTTTGGCAATTTACTCTTGGCGGAGGTTTTAAGTCCCTTGCAGTGGTTAGGGGTTAGTTTTACTCTAATAAGCATTTATTTGATCAATCAGCGCGAGAAACTGGCCGACAAAATTCGGACTGTCCTTGGCTGGGGACGCAAGGGTCTGCCCAGTGATTAGACTACTGGAGTTTGGACTAATTTTGAATAGAGGAGCGAGAAAACAGCATGGGAAAATTGCTCAACCCCTGGAAAAAGCTGAACGGAAGTACGAGATGGTAAGGGAACCAGGGCTTTAGGCTACCTGTTCTAGTTCTGATTTCA